>CP064979.1:3519383-3839327 GCA_016699575.1 Flavobacteriales bacterium
GAGATACTGCCCGGTGGCCAATTGAACACAGGACCCAATAATGGCAATGTTGCTTGCTGCCACAACACGCTCGCTCCTGACCACTTGACCCAGCAGATCATACACGGTCACTTCCGTGAGCCCATCAGGTATGCCGGGAACATGCAATGTTCCGGACGCATCGAAGTAGGGCGCCGGTTCATTCCCGTGGTCATCCGCACCGGCCACACCGGTAACTGTCTCATCGCAGAAAACGGTGACGAAGCACTCGGTGGTTTGGAAGGTGCTTTGAAAGACCGGCTCGAAGTAGGGGACACCCAAACCATCGTCCAGCGGAAAATAGGAAGCTAGGTTGATGTCCTTGTGCGTAGTGCCTGCCGTGTACAGGTCGCCAGTGGAATTGCGAACGGCAAGGGTCCGCACAGCTTCGCGATCATTGTTCGAGTGCCCGTTGCCGCCGAATGGCGTGGCCCAAGTGAGCAACTGGCCTGGGGAGAGCTCTACCACGAAACCATCCTTCGCTTCCGGAAAAGCTCCGTTGTGCGTATCGGCATTGGCCACGCCTTGGTTGTAACGACCAGTCCAAGGCGTCCACGGGAACCCCGTACCGTTCGAATGGCCACCTATGAAAACGCGGCCGTCCGGACCGCAAGCCACTGCTTCCATGTACACACTGCTACCCGCAGCTCCGTGGAAATAGGTCTGCCAGGTGAGGGCGTGCGTGCTACCATCTATCCGTGCGATGTATCCGTTGGCTGTTCCCGCCAGCGGCGAACCTTGCGACCAGCCTGCACCGGGCACGATGCTGACGCCCGGTCCTGCATTGCCGATCACCAGAATGTCCTCCGTGAAAGGGTCAATGGCCACCATTTCTTCCCGGCCGACATCGGTGCCCGTACCACCCAAGCAGGTGCCGTACTGGAAAGTGCCGTTCAGGCTGAACTGATGCACGAAGATGTCATTACCACCTCCATGGAACCACTCCTCATAAGCACCACCCCCGTTCGTGCTGGCGGAGAAATCAGTGCTTTCTGTGCTGCCAGCTACAACAACCGCCTGTCCATGTACATCCAGGTCAAGCGCCTCATCGAAACTCATTCCAGGCAGCACCGTGAACCAATTCAACCGATCGAGCGGTGTGAAGGATGCCACGAACCCATCGGACTCGGCACTGTACACGAACGTGGTGCTTCCCGGCGGGGCGGGATCATCCAATGCAGGTATGCTGCCGTAGGTGTAGCCGCAGATGTACACGCGGCCATTGTCACCAATGTCGATGCCCGTGATGTACACATCAGATTCACCGAAATAGGTCGACCATTGCCTAGTCCCAAAGCCTTGATCAAAGCGGCCGATCCATCCCTTGTCGTTGTTGTTATTGGAAGTTGGGTAGTAGTGCTCGATGCCTGGTTGAGCGTGGATGATATCCGACGTGTTGGTCGTCCCGGCTACATAAACACCACCGCCCTGCGCTGGCAAGCGTTTGGTAACACAGTTCGCTGAAGTGTAGCCATCGCCGCCAGCGAAGAAGGTCTTCCAGTCGATGTTGTTGGTGTTGTCGAATTTCACAATGGTGGCTGCCATGAGTGCGGTGCCGTAGCTCGTGCCCGCTGCTTGAGGGAACGAGTTGAAGGTGGAAACCGAATTGCCCACCACATAGTACTCGGTGTTGGTGATGTGGCTGGATCGAGCATCGTCCCGGGCGTTGCCGCCCAAGTAGGTGCTCCAGCAGAGGCCTTGCTCGCTGGCTCCGCCGCCAATTGGGCCACCGCCGATCTGTAGGATCAACGGCAGTGTTGGGTCGTACACATCGAAACTGAACCGCACAGTCCCGGATCCGTTGCCGGGAACGTATTCGGCGTTCCAATTCAACGGCAGCGCATTGTTGTTGGCGTCAACTTGATATGCGATGGCCTCTTCCAGCCTGATCCACTTGCCCCCCATGTACGCCCGTATCGCACCCATCACATCCACGGTAAGGCTATCCTGTCCGGTAAATTCCATGGTGAGCATGTTCGGATCTGAGCCGGGCATACACACATAGCTCATCTTCTGTCCTGCACTTCCGCTGTAGAAGTGCCAGTTGATCCCAGGATAGATCTCTTCGTACACGATGCGATAGAAGCCCGGGACCTGTTCCACGCCCGGTGCGCAATGCGTGAAGTAGTAATTCTGCACGTGGTCGTTCATCTCGTACGATATGGCATCGGGGAATTGGGCCATCTCTCCGACCATTCGAAGATCCAGCCGATGGAACGCTTGAGGGTTCACATGCCCACCATCACCGTCAACGACCATGAACGACACGATCCCATCACGGCGGATATACGTGCTCGGCACAGAGCCTTCGGAGTAGAACTGCAGATCAGAAACAGGCATCCCGTTCGCGTAAACCGTTTGACCGCTCTCCTGCCAGAACGCGATCTGCTTGTTGTAAGGCTCGCCGTGGCCGTCAGGCGGCATGTACGTGGCCCAAGAAGGGGGGGGGGGCAAGCAATAGCGTAAGGGTAAGGGCTGCGATCGTTGTTCTCATGGCGTTCGAAGGTTTGGATCAGGTGATCGTTCACGAGATGCCTTTTGGCACCGTCGAATCTAGACGTATTTCCTTGCATGGTTTCGGTCAAAGCGTTGAAGTGTCGGGCGTAGGAGGCTTAAGGCCGATCTCGCATGACCAGTCCTGCCCAGCTGTCAGGTATCAGCAACAGGCCCGGCACCATGAGCAACAAGGCCCATTGTGAAAGGCCCAAGAAGAGGTAGCAACAGATCGTCCCTGACACGCAGCCGATGCCGAACAGCAACCCGGCCAAGTGCAATCCGCGGAATAGCCACGGTGCGATATGCCGGTCGGGTTCGCACGTGGGCGCCGTGTTCGGTCGTGGACGCGGGGCCGGGCGTTCGGAAGCCTTCGGTTGTTTCACTGGCCCCTCGGTGATCCACTTGTAAGCCGCGTGCACCTCACGGAAACGCTCCGCCGCCTTGGGCGAAGGGTCAAGGTCGGGATGGAAGCGCTTGGCCTTGGCGCGGTACGCACGTTTCACTTCGTTGGCCGTTGCCCAAGGCGGAACGCCGAGGGTCGCGAACGGGTCGCGTTGCTGTGATGTTCTCATCCGTTGCTCGTTCAGGGACGGCCGAGGTCGGGCATTTGCGTGTGTATTCGCGAAGGTCGTTGCATCTTCACAATGCACCAAGGACGCATGAGGAACGCAAGACGTGGCCTTTTTCTTTTCTGGGCGGTGTTACTGGCAGGACTGGCTCAGGCCCAGTTGATGGTGCAGATCACTGTCCTGGACAGCGTTTCCGGGGAGCCGGTTCCGGTGGTGGAGCTGCGCACTCGCAATGACGAATGGGTCACCTCGGGCAACTACGACGGGTTGATCGTTCACCGGTACAGTGCCGATGAACGCGGTCCTTATTTCTTGAAGCGTTCGGGGTATTTCCGTAAGGAGATCACTTTGCCTGACCGCATAGATGCCATCACGGTACGTCTTGTCCCCAACCCCACTGAACTCGAACCGTTCACCGTGCGGCCCCGCGCGCCTGTACCCGTTTTCAAGAACGACACGCTGCATGCTGCCGTTTTCGAGCCGGGGGCGGAAGGCCTGTGGGTGCTTGCGTATGAACACCCGCGCATGTGGCGCGACCAGTCACGCGCTGGGCAGGAGATCCTGCGCGATGTGGTGCTGGTGCTGCTCGATACCATGCTCAACGAAGTGGCGCGGAAGCCAGTGCCGGGCGAATGCACTGGGCTGCACATCGGACGGCGAGGCGAGGCGTACGTGCTCGGCACCGACCGCGTGTGGGGAGTGGATGTTGAAGAAGGAGCGGTTCGCCTGTCAACCATTCTTACCAACGCGTTCGAAGAAGCCCTTCGCCCATGGACGGACAGCACGGCGGGCCACTGGCTGGGCAGCAACTACGATGCAACCTTCCCGGGCTTCGACCACCTGGCGTACGAACCGGTGAGCGAGATCGTCAGCGTGTTCTGTTCCGTGCAGGACACCTTCATGATGCAATTGTTCCGCAGTCAGTACAAGTACATGAGCGGGCGGGACAAGGTCATTGCCATGGACATGGAGCTGACCACCGGCATCGACCGCGAGCTTTGGGCCGGCCGCATGACGGGTTTCCACAACGACCTGTACTTCGAGCCGCCGTATGCACCACTCTTCGTGTGCCGCGATACCATCCTCGTGTTCGATCACACGGCTGGCCGGTTGAAGCGCTTCAACCGCAAGCGCGAACCGATCGGTGAGACGAAGCTCGTGCACCACACCGGCCAGCCTGGGCGTGCCTTCACCGGCAAGCTCTTGCATGACCGCGCAATGGGCGAGGTGTATGCGGTGTTCGAACAAGCTGGACGCACATGGCTGTGCAGCATCGATCCGATCAGCGCCGCTCTTGGTCCGCGCATCAACCTTGACGCGAAGTGGCCGGAGCAGGTGCGCGTGCACGGTGGGCAGGCCTACTACATCCACCGGCCGTTCGAGAGCACGCAGAAGCGGACCTTGTACCGGGAGCGGGTGAAGTGAGCAACGCCTTTCTGGATCGCTTCGTCGCAAAGCCTCCTCGCGATGACGTTGGCCGGACCGTCATCGCGAGCCTTCTTAGGCGAAGCGATCCAGCGTTCTGCAGTTTTCCACAGCATGGGTCACGGGTAGTTGCGGCCTCTACCTTGGCCGCATGCCAACCACCGCCGTCAACCAACTCAGCCTCTTCGACACCATCCAGAACGTACGCGACTTCCACGACGCCTTCCGCATCCCGAACGCGGATCAGCCCGTGAGCGACATCGGTGCGAAGGATGCGCAGTTGCGCTATACCCTGATGCGCGAGGAGAACGAGGAGTACTTGGAGGCCGCCAACCGTGGCGATCTCGTGGAAGTGGCGGACGCGCTCGGCGACATGCTCTACATCCTTTGCGGCACCATCCTCAAACACGGCCTGCAGGACAAGATCGCGGATGTGTTCCTGGAGATCCAACGGAGCAACATGAGCAAGCTCGATGCGAACGGCCAGCCGATCTACCGCGAGGACGGCAAGGTGCTGAAGAGCGATCGGTACTTCAGGCCGGACATAGCAGCGGTGCTGGCGCAATGAACCTGCCCGCCTTGCTCGCCGCCGCGCGCACCAGTGCGTTGAAGCGGTTCATCCTCAACCAAGGGCTCAACTTCACCATACCGTTCAACAGCCCGCACGGCTTTCGCGTAGAGCCGATGAAGACGGGCGGCATCCGCGTGCGCATCCCGTGGTGGCATGTGAACCGCAACCACATCCGCGGCATGCACGCGTGTGCGCTGGCCACTGGGGCCGAGCTGTGCAGCGGCCTTAGCGTGCTTGAGCACCTGGACCCGAAGCAGTATCGCCTCATCATGGCCAGCCTGCACATGGATTACCACAAGCAGGCCAAGGGAACGGCCCATGCGGTCTGTGTGCCGGACCGTGCCACCATCGAGGAAGCGGTCATTGTTCCGCTGCGGTCGCAAGAGAGCGTGCGCTACACCAGCTCGGTGGAAGTCAAGGACGCACAAGACCTGCACGTGGCCACGGGCACCATCGTATGGCAGGTGAAGGCGTGGAGCAAGGTGAAAACCTCGCGCTGAGTCCGAACGTCAGTGCTGAATGACAAGGAGCGATGAGCGCGCACCATCGCTGCCGTTGATCCGCAGGACATACGGCCCGGCCGGCAGTGCTTCCGTTCCGATGCGCGTTGATCCGCTGAGGGCATTGCCTGCAGCGACCTGTCGGCCCGAGGCATCCCAAAGGCTGGCTGTGAAGGAACCACGGCCGTTGATCGTGAGGGTTCCGCTGCACGGGTTTGGACCGATCGCGAACTGCTGCGCCGCATCTGCTTGCACTCCGGTGTTCCCGGAAAGCACGAACTGCTCGAAGAAATCCCAGATGACCTGGCTCGCCTCGAAGTCCTGGTTGGTGACCCCGATGGGCAGGCTGGCACCCGGCCATGTGTGGTCGCCGTCCACCACGCGGATCAGCGCTACTTCGGAGCCTGCGGCACCGTTGAGGTGATCCTCGCGCACAGCCGTGCAGAAATCGAGCAGGACGAGATCAGGATAGGGTGTAATAACCGGTGTAAGGTCGCATCCGTTGTGCCCAACCCAATGGTCTATCGCATCATCGGTGTCTATGTTCCCCAATCCACCTGCGTATGGCACGATGGCGTCGGCCGTGCCGTTGATCATCATCACAGGCACGGGGCGCGTGGGCTGGCACACCGGTGCAAGCCCCGGTGTCATGCCGCCGGCCACGCTGGCCACCGCTGCGATCTTGTCGAACATGCTGCATGCGAACAACAAGCTCACCATGCCGCCTTGCGACATGCCGCATGCATACACACGTTGCGGGTCCACGTTGTGCGAAATGACCAGGTCGTCGATGAGCGCACTCACGAACCCGTAGTCGTCCACCTGGCCCAGGCCGAGGTTCCAGCTGTTGTTGATGCCATCGGGATACGCCACCACGAACCGCTCGGCATCGGCCACGGCGTTCATCTCACTGTAGAACTCCTGCTGCGCGCCGGTGCTGGTGAGGCCATGGAAGTTGAGGACCAGTGCGGGGTTTTCGGACGGCTGGAACCCCGGCGGCACATGCAGGAGGTAGGTGCGGTAGATGCCGTCGTTCAACAACGAATCAACCGTGGTTTGGGCCGAGAGCGCCCCGGAAGCGACGATCAGAAAAGCGGCGAGCAGGGATTTCATGCCCCCGAAGATGCGCGGGTTGCTCGGCCTCACGCCAACGTGCTGCGCGACTTGTCGAACGACTTCTTCACCATCCAGGTGACCAGCATCGCCGCGATGGCACCGCTGAATGCCAGTCCCATGTCTTTCTGCGCGTCCCACATATCGCCCTGCGTGCCCAGGTAAGCCACCCCTTGAGCGGGGAAGAACACCTCGGCCACCAGCCATTCGATCAGTTCATATGCACCGCTGAAGCTGAGCGTGATCTCCGCGGGCAGCAGGTAGCACACCCACGTTGGCCAGCGGAAGTGGTTCATGAACCAGTCCCGCATGGGGTAGGCCAGCAGTAGGCCGAACGAGCAATGCACAATGCGGTCGTAGTGGTTGCGTGCTGTGCCGGTCAGTTCCTGCAGCCAATAGCCGAAGGGGTTCTCGGCGTAGGTGTACTCGGCGCCATAGATGTGCAGCAGGATGTAGATGAAGATGAGCGTGTAGCTCAGATCACTGAACCGGAAGCGCCGGTGCGTGAGCGCCAACCCGCCCACGAAGAGCACCGTGAGCACGTTCTCCGTAACCCAGTTGGCGCGGTCGGTGGTGTTGATGAAGGTCACCGCCCAGCAGATGAGGAAAAGGCCGAGGTAGACCTTCAGCAGCAAGTGCTCGTTGAACGGGCGCCGGGTGGGGTAGGAAGCAGTGGTGAAGGGCATCCGTCAAGGATAGCGTTCACACGGCCAGCATCTGCACCAAGCGGAAGAGGTCGGGTTCGAGGTGCTTGCGCGTTGCGATGGCTTCGGCGTGCGGGGTGTAGGTGATCTCGCCGCGTACAATGCCCGCCACGCAATGGTGTTTGCCGGCCAGCAAGCCTTCCACGGCGGCGGTGCCCAGCCGCGCGGCCAGCACGCGGTCCGCCAGCGAGGGACTTCCACCCCGCGCGATGTGCCCCAACACGCTCACCCGGATGTCGAACTGTGGGCAGCGCTGTTTCACCTGCTCGGCCAGCTTGAACGCGCCGCCCTCTTCGTCGCCCTCGGCCACCACCACGATACAACTGCCCTTCTCCTTGCTCCGGTGCAGAAGCACGTGCACCAGTTCATCCACGCTCTCCTTGCGTTCCGGCACCATCACGTATTCGGCACCGGCGGCAATGCCGGTGTGCAACGCGATGAAGCCCGTGTCCCGGCCCATCACTTCCACGAAGAAGATGCGGCCATAGCTGGCAGCCGTATCGCGCAAGCGGTCAATGGCTTCCAGCAGCGTGTTGCACGCCGTGTCGAAACCGAGCGTTCGGTCGCTGCCGCCCAGGTCGTTATCGATGGTGCTCGCGATGCCCATCACGCGCACGCCTTGTTCCGTGGCTAGGGCATGTGCTCCTGTTTGGGTGCCACCGCCACCGATGCAGATCAGCGCTTGCACGCCGGCCGACGACAATTCCAACGCAGCGTTCGCACGGCCCTCGGGCGTTTTGAACGCCGTGCTGCGGGCGCTGCGCAGCACCGTGCCACCGCGCTGCACGATGTTGGCCACATCGCGCGGGCCCAGCGGCCGGAAGTCGCCGCGCACCAGGCCGTCGTAACCGTCCATAACGCCAACGCATTCAATACCATGGAAATGCGCACTGCGCACCACCGCGCGGATGGCAGCGTTCATGCCGGGGGCATCACCGCCGGAGGTGAGGACGGCGATGCGGTGGAGGGAAGGGGAGGACATGGGCCAAGGATAAGCCAAGCATGCCGCCGCCCCTAACAAGCCCCACCGTACCACGAGTGCAATGCGGATGCACGCGCTTGGTTCCAGCCTGTGCGAGGGGTGAGCTTGCTGGGGCCGAGTGCGCTTCGGTAAACGGCAAGTGGTTAGTTGATTGAATTGGGGGTGTCAAGAGTTGGGCTATGTTTGAAGGAGATGCACGTGGCACATGGGCCATACTTGGGGCCGCAGGCCCACGACCGAAGGACACTCGGCACAGCCGAGGGTCAGCTGACACGCGATTCCCAAGCTCGTCACTCACCCGAGCACGTGCTGAAGGAACCGGATTGGGGTTTCCAGCGACACGGTTGGTGGGCGATCGCCAGATGGTCTGCCTGTCGGACCACCTCGCTAGACATGATGACCAACGCCATGAATGGTTTGGGACTAGTGTGTTGGTCAATGTGGTTTGGTTTGTTGCTGGGTTGTTCTGGTAATCAAGAGTCTGATTTGCTTGCTCGAGATGCTCAGGCTGAAAGAGCGATCTTGATTGCGCAAACAACCATGCGGCCGGATACTTTGATTCCTGTTCTCACACGTGTAGTTGAATCTGATGGATGTGTTGAGTGTTATCGGGCCCTTGGTGTGGCATACTATCGACTCGGGGAATTGAGTCATTCCGACTCTGTTTTCCAGAAGGCATTGAGCGTCTATTCTGACAGTGCAAGTAGCGCAGTATTGTACTTGGACTATATCAAGGTGCTACTTGAACTAGGAAAATCAAATGAGGCGATGTCTGCTACAGGCATAGTACGAGTTGTGAATCCAGGTAGTAGGACTAGATGGTATAACGAGTATCGTTATTTTCAAACGAGATATATTTCTGCGCGAGTATCAGGAGATTGTCAGTTGGCATTGAGTTATGTTGATAGCATTGAAATGCTGCAAGGCGCAACAGATGCTGTGATTGAAGCTTGTGTATGGAACCGATACGTTACCCTAAGGGATTGTTTATTGGATAGCGGGGCTGCCAGAATATATGCGATTGAGAATGAGTTGGATACAACAAAGTATGAAATACAACCCCCAGCACGTGCTCGCGCAATGTCATTAAGTTAAGGAGTGCCTTGTGCTGTGATCAACGCGGTTGAAAAGTCGCGGTGTCGAGGGATCAACGGTGATCGGCGGGGAGGCTCTTTGGCCCATGGCACCAAGAGCGAAGCGCAAGACCAACCGTGGGATCCTCGTAACAGTGAGAAGATGTTTGGCCAGCGACGCATTGAGGGAGACCTTCAGGCGCTCGCCCAAAGACTTCACACGCCAACGCAAGATGCCCTTCAAGAAGGTGGTGCTCTTCATGCTGAGCCTCTCGCGGCGCAGCCCGCAGCTGGAACTCACGGGCTTCGTGCGCGCCTTCGCCGACGGGGTGCGCAACGTATCGGGCAGTGCCTTCAACCAGAGCAGAAGGAAGGTGGAGCCCGGGGTGTTCAAGGAACTCATGCGAGTGATGAACCAAGAGTTCTACACCGACAACGACGAGCGTGTGAAGCGCTGGCAAGGCTTTCGGCTCCTGGCCACCGACGGGTCCATCATCAACCTGCCGCATACCAAGGAACTGGGCGAGCACTACGGCGGCGCGAGCAACCAGCACGGCAACCGCACGGTGCAGGCGCGTTGCTCGGTGCTCTACGATGTGCTCAACAACATGGTGCTCCATGGCACGCTATCGCCCTGGGCGGTGGGCGAACGTGAACTGGCCTTGCAGCACTTGCACATGTGCCAAGAGGGCGACCTGATGATCTACGACCGCGGCTATCCCAGCTATGCGCTCATGTCGGCGGTGCTGGAGCGCGGAGCGCATTTCCTGATCCGTTGCACCCACAAGTTCAACCAGCAGGTGATCGACTTCGTGGCCGGTGGCCTGCACTCGCACACCGTGCCCATGGGCGCTGGCAAGAACACCCAGCACGGTCGTGGTCCGCAGAGCAATGATCGCATCAACGTACGCATGGTGAAGGTGTTGCTGGACAATGGCGAACTGGAAGTGCTGCTCACATCCTTGACCGATGAACAGCGCTATGCGACGGCCGTCTTCAAAGAGTTGTACGCCAAGCGCTGGGGCGTGGAGCGCTTCTACAACACCATCAAGAACATCGCCCGTGTGGAGCACTTCACCGGACACACCGATGTGGTCATCCAGCAGGATTTCCATGCAGCGCTTTTCATGTGCAACCTGCACGCCCTGCTCCTCGACGAGGCGCAGGACCAGTTGCCCGCCGAGCACCCCGCGCGCAAGCTCTCCTACAAGATCAACAACAACGTGTCCTTCGGCTACATGAAGCAGGAGGTGATGCGCATCATGGCCCAAGAGGACGATGAGCAGACCATGCGCGACCTGTCCGAGCTGTTCCTCTCCACCACCGTGCCCATCCGCCCAGGCCGCACTTTCCCACGCGATCGCGACAAGTACCGCACACGCGACAAGCCCGTCTATCTCACCAACTCCAAACCGGCCCTGTGAGAACCCTTAACTTAATGACATTGCGTGCTCGCGTGATGTGAGCAGCGAGCGGATCGCACTGGGCCGACGCTCGGCTTCGCCGAGTGTCCATGGGTCGCGCGCCTATGGCGCCAAGCAACCTGCCCTGCACCGCCTCGGGCGTACCGCGATGCACGCGCCCCGTTGCCGCTCGCGTGTGATCCCCCGCAGCGCCTCGGGTGTAACGCGGTGCACGCGCTTGGCTCTAGCCCGTGCGAGGGGTGAGCTTGCGGGTGCCGAGTGCGGTTCTGTCTAGGGCGTGCCGCTCGTCTCAGCATTATTCAAGGCCTGGGTTGCCCACATGAGCGAAACGCGGCCAATGTGCAGGGCGCGGCGTATTTCATCACGCTTGTACTTTGCCGAAGCGCTTAGGGCTGTGTAAGCTTCCCCTAAAGTCGGGCCAGCGATAACTGGAGGTCTCAGGGGCATTTGGGTTGTGGTTGGATTAGCACTGGCGGCCGGTTGTAAGCTTTGCCTGAAGTCGTGTCAGCGATAACTGGAGGCCTAAAGAGGCAGAATGCTGGTGTGGTGTAGATTCGCTTCAAATCCCGATACCATGCACCTTTCCCTTCGGCTGGCGCTCGTCGCCCCATGTTTTTTGCTTGCATCGCTTTTGGCCAACGCCCAAGGCGATGCCTGTACCCTGTGCGGCACTTACTACAGCAAGGAGCGTGGCCCCAACCACTGCATGAAGTTGAATGCGGATGGCACGTTCCAACGCTACCTGGACTGCGACAAGACGACGGAAGTCTATGAGGAAGGAACATGGACCATCGGCGTGGACATCGCCAACCACCCGGCTGTCGTGCTCAGCAGTGATAGCCCCACGTTGAAGGAGTGCAAGAAGCACCCCTACGAGTGCGCGCTGATCTACAAGGAAGGCGAGCGCAAGAACACCTTGTGGTAGAACGATGTCACATTCGTGTTGAAGAAGGAGCCCAAATAGGGCCGCGCTCAATCCAGGTTGATCAAGTACGCTGCCCTCAGCATGATGAAATGCTGCATGGGCACGCCTTTGACGCCCCCCTTGGGTATGACCATGTTGTTGTGCAAGGCGAAGTCGAAGTTGCGCAGTTGGTACCCGGCGCCCGCACGCCAGCCGAAGTGGTAGGTGAGGCCGCCTGTCAGACCGGTCTCAATGTCGAAGGCTTGGTCCGGCTCACCGTCCGCCCACAGCATGTAGTAGCCTAGGTGCGCACGCCCGTACAACCCCCGCACCGCCTCGGGTGTAGCGCGGATGCACGCGCTCGGATCGGCCCCGCAGCACCTTGGGTGTAAATCGGATGCAAGCGCTCGGCTTTTCGCCGAGTGCTTCAGTGAGTTTCTGGCCTCATGGCCTGTTGTTCAGCGAGTATTTACGGAGCTTGCCCGCAAGTGCTCGCCTAGTGCGCTTGAACCTAGGAACGCTTTAGGCTGACACTTGGCTACAGGGTGTCCCTCGGTCGCGGGCCTATGGCCCCGAGCATGTGGCGCTTTCCGGTGGTGTGCCTGCCCTGCACCCGCCCACCGATATCTTCGCCGCACATGCGCCCCGTCACCCTGCTGGACAGCCATGCCTTCGGGCTTACGGTGACGCGGTTGTGCCACCAGCTCATCGAAGACCACGGCGACCTGCGCAATACGGCCCTTATCGGTCTGCAGCCGCGCGGTGTGCTGTTGTGCCAGCGGTTGCGGAAAGAGCTGCAAGTGATCACCAAGCGCGAACTGCTCTGCGGCGAGCTGGACATCACCTTCCACCGCGACGACTTCCGCCAACGCGCGGTGACGGCCACGCCCAGCAGCACCAACATCAACTTCAGCCTCGATGGCCGCCATGTGGTGCTGGTGGATGATGTGCTCTTCACCGGCCGCACCATCCGTGCCGGGCTCGACGCCCTGCTCTCGTTCGGCCGCCCGGCCAGCGTGCAACTGCTGGTGCTCATCGACCGCCGCTTCAGCCGTGAGCTGCCCATACAACCCGACTACGTGGGCCGCTGGGTGGACAGCATCGCCGACCAGCGGGTGAGCGTGGAGTGGAAGGAAACCGATGGAAAGGACCGCGTGCTCATCCATGAGAACGCATCTTCGGCCAGCGAACGCCACGCACCCAAAGCCCCCGTCAACGACCCGTGACCGAGCAACTGAGCACCCGCCATCTGCTGGGCATCACCGACCTGACGGCCGAGGACATCGACCTCATTTTCCGCACGGCCGACGGGTTCAAGGAGGTGCTGGCGCGGCCCATCAAGAAGGTGCCTTCGCTGCGCGACATCACCATCGCCAACCTTTTCTTCGAGAACAGCACGCGCACGCGCATCAGCTTCGAACTCGCCGAGAAGCGCCTCAGTGCGGATGTCATCAACTTCAGCAGCAGCAGCAGCAGCACCAAGAAAGGCGAAACCCTCATCGACACGGTGAACAACATCCTGGCGATGAAGGTGGACATGGTGGTGATGCGCCATCCCGACCCCGGCGCCGCCCAGTTCCTGAGCCGCCATGTGGAAGCCAGCATCGTGAACGCCGGCGACGGCACCCACGAGCATCCCACGCAGGCACTGCTCGATGCCTACAGCATCCGCGAGAAACTGGGGAAGGTGAAAGGCGTGAAGGTCCTCATCGTGGGCGACATCCTCCACAGCCGGGTGGCCCTCAGCAACATCCACTGCCTGAAGAAACTGGGTGCCGAAGTGATGCTCTGTGGCCCAACCACCTTGATGCCCAAACACGTGGATAGCCTCGGGGTGCGGGTGGAGCACGATCTGGACAAGGCGCTGATCTGGTGCGACGTGGCCAACATGCTCCGCATCCAACTGGAGCGGCAGGGGAGCGACGGCATCGCCAACTTCCCAAGCCTGCGGGAGTACGCGATGCTCTTCGGTCTCGACAAAGCGCGCTACGACCGCACCCGTCAGGCAGCGAAAGGCAAGCCTTTGGTCATCATGCACCCGGGACCTATCAACCGAGGGGTGGAGATAACTTCAGAAGTGGCCGACCATGCGGACAGCATCATCCTGGACCAGGTGGAAAACGGCGTGGCCATTAGGATGGCCGTGCTTTACCTGCTGGCCGGGCGCCTGGGGAAGGCAAGTTGAGCCGAAGGCTATATTTGGCCGGATACCTGACCTGAGCACATGAACTTCACCATCGAGGACAAGGGCAAATACACGTTGATACGCAGCAACGTGGACAAGCTCGACACCACCTGTGCGCCCGAACTGAAGAGCGAGCTGGTGTACCTGAACAAGACCGGCGTACGCAACGCCATCATCGACCTTACCAACACGCGCTACTGCGACAGCAGTGGACTGAGCGCCCTGCTGGTGGCCAACCGCCTCTGCAAGAGCGTGGGCGGCTCGCTTGTTGTATGCGGCCTGCAGGAGCCTGTGCAGAAGCTGGTGCAGATCAGCCAGCTCGAAAGCGTGCTCTCCATTACCCCAACCCTGAGCGAAGCCTCCGACCTCCTGTACATGGAAGAGATCGAGAAGGACGTGAAGAACGATCAATGAACCCCATGAAGAAGACACTACTCGCCGCCCTGTTCGTCGTTGCTGCCAGTGCAGCTTCCGCCCAGTGCACCCCTGACCCGCTCTACGCCGACAGCATCTTCGGTGTGTGGCCTGACACCATCGAGGATTTTGCGTCGGGCGTGATCAACGTTCCCTACAGCGACCAGCTTGATCTGATCATCCCGACCGACGCCGGCGACATCGACCCGAACCTGGCCGGGACAATGATCGATAGCGTGGCATTGGACAGCATCGAGGGTCTGCCCCCGGGCCTGGCCATTGCGTGCAACAGCCACACTGGCGCTGCGTGCACCTATTTGAGCGGCGTGCAGGGTTGTGGTGTCATCCAAGGGACGCCAACGGCCGTGGGTTCCTATCCCATGACCATTTACGTCACCGGGTACAGTGTCTTGTTCGGCTTCCCGATCTCCTTCCCCTACACGTTCACCGGCTATGAGATCACCATCGGTGCGGCCAGCGTGAACGAACTGCCCGTGGCCATCAATGGTGCGCTGAACACCCCGAATCCTTTCCGCGACCGCACCTCCATCGAATGGAACCTTTCAAAGGCAGCGGATACCCAGGTAAAGGTGTTCAACCTGCTCGGCGAGAAGCTCTGGTCACAAACCGTTCAAGCCAAGGCAGGTGCGAACAAGCTGCAGTTCGATGGTAGCCTCTTGGAGGCTGGCATCTACCTCTACGAAGTGCAGGCCGGCGACCGGAAGTTCACCGGGCGCATGATCCTGCACCGCTGATCCCCGCTCCACCCGCATTGAGAAGCCCCGACATGTCGGGGCTTCTTCGTTCGTAGCCTTGCCCGGTATGTACAGGTTCGAGGTCACCACCATCGGTACGGGTGCTGCGCTGCCTGCCGCCGGGCGGCAGCCGAGCGCTCAAGTGGTGAACCTCGGCGACCGCCTTTATCTGGTGGATTGCGGCGAGGGAACGCAGGAGCAACTGAGGCGCCACGGTATTAGGATGCCGCACCTCAGGCACATCTTCATCAGCCATCTGCACGGCGACCACTACCTCGGGTTGATGGGCCTGCTCAGCACGTTGCACCTGCTGGGCCGCACGGAAGAACTCCATGTGCACGGCCCCGAGCAGCTCGGCGAGATCATCCATGTGCAGTTGCGCGCCTCGCAGACCTGGCTGCGCTATCCATTGCGCATCCATGTCACCCCGACCAACACAGGGGTAGTGGTGATGCAGGACGAACGGGTGGAAGTGACCGCGCTAGAGCTGCAGCACCGCATACCATGCACCGGCTTTCTGTTCCGCGAGAAACACGGAGCGCTCCGCCTGCGCCCGGACGCGGTGGACCGCATACCCCATTACCAGCGCAATGCGGTGAAGGATGGTGAAGACCTGGTCCTCGCCGACGGTACCGTTGTGCGGAACGCCGAATTGACCGTCCCGCACGGGAAGCCGCGCACCTATGCCTACTGCAGCGACACAGCCTACCGTCCCGCATTGGTGGAAGCGTTGCGCGGTGTGGACCTGCTCTACCACGAAGCGACGTTCACGGAGCATCTCGCTGGTCGGGCGAAGGAGACCATGCACAGCACCGCAGCCCAAGCCGCAACGCTGGCCCGTGACGCAGCGGTGGGGGAGCTGCTGCTCGGTCACTTCAGCTCGCGCTACAAGTCGGTGGAGCCGCTGTTGAAGGAAGCATTGGCCATCTTCCCGAACACCACGGCCAGCGTGGAAGGCGGCTGCTATCCGATAGGGCCACCAACAGGTGTTGGAAAGAAGGAGGGCCGCTGAGCCCATCGGCGCCTAGCTTCGCCCCTGTTAAGAACGATTCCAAATAGGATATGATCGTACGAACGTTGTTGGCGGATAGTGGGGAGTTGGCATTGCTAGGCTTGAAAACCGTCTTCGCCAACATCCCGCGCGTGGACTTGTTGGGGGATGTGCGATCGGAAGCAGAGATGCTCACCGCCGTGGAACGCGACCGGCCCCATGTGGTGCTCATCGACCACACGGCCCAAGGCTTCCGGGCGGACAGTATCCGCGAGGGACTGAAGCGGAACAAACGCACGCGCTTCGTATCGATCACGCCCGACCCGTCGGCCGTGACGCTTGCCAACGCTTTGCGCGCGGGCGTTACCAGCTACATCAAGAAGGACTGCGGAATCGAGGAGATCATCGACGCCGTGCTGCAGACCGCCGACGGCAGCAAGTTCTTCTGCGGCGAGATCGTGAAGACGATGGAGCGCGAGGGTCTTCGGATCGAGCGCATGGACGGTGCGGATCTTTCCTGCGGACCGGTGACGCTGAGTGAGCGCGAGGTGGAGATCATCCTGCTCATCGCCGAAGGCCAGAGCTACACGCGCATCGCTGATAAGCTCGGGTTGAGCCCCAATACGGTGAACACGCACCGGCGCAACATCATGGTGAAGCTCGGTGTGAACAGCACGGCCGGTGTGGTGATGTTCGCAGTGAAGGAAGGGATCGTGAGCCCGAACAAGTACCTCTTCAATACGCGCGGTTGAGGCGGCTATTTTGGCCCCATGCCCAAGCCCATTGAGCTCATCGGCGATGTCGGTGGCAGTTCTTCGCGTTGGGCGTTGCTCTTGGATGACGGCAGCGTGCGTCGTTACGGTACGGACCGGGATCGCCTGGTCGGTTTCAACCCGGCCGTAGGGCCATCGACAGCCTTCGAAAAGGAAGTGGGGCATATCCTTCGGCAGGCGTTCGCTGATGCGGGAAAGCCGAAGCGGGTCGTTGTGTACGGCGCGGGCTGCGGAAGTCCGGAGCGTGCCGGGCGCATGAAAGCGGTCGTCTCGCGGATGCTGGGCACGCGCAAGGTGTACGTCGAGACCGATCTGATGGGGGCGGCGCGCAGCACATTGGGCAGCAAGTCAGGACTGGTGCTCATCCTGGGAACCGGCATGAACGCTGGTTGGTTCCATCACGGCCGCTTGCACACGCCGATGCCATCGTTGGGTTGGATGATCGGAGATGAAGGCAGCGGCGCTGATATCGGTAAGCACCTGCTCCACGACGCCATGCACGGGCTCGTGCCGAGGGAGTTGATACGTCGGCTTTTCGGAAGCACGCGCATCGACCGGTCCAGGATGACCGCGATGCTCAACGCGGAACGTCCGAACGCGGAGCTGGCCGGCTTGGCGTGGCGGTTGGGCCAGTGCGACAGGACGACCTACACCAACGATCTGCTGGCCGCGCGCTTCTCAGCGATGTCCGGCTTGCTCGGCAAGTACTTCGCCCAGCGGAAGGCGCACGACGTCCATGCCGTTGGAGGCATTGCACGTGCGTTCCGCAAGGACTTGGAGCGTGCGCTGAAGGTCCAGGGTTTCCACTTGGCAGGTGCGGATGCCGACCCGATGGATGGTCTCATCGCATGGCACCGGAATGGTCTTCCACGGCGGTAGTCGCCAATGGAGCGGAGCCCTCGATAAGGTCTTTGAATCGCTGGAACGCTTGCTGGTTGGCCGGGTTCCGGATGGCGCGCAGCACATGGCGCTTTTCCACTGCGGTCAGGTGCCAGCTCATGCTGATCTCTTCGGTCTCCGGTTTTTCGATCTCCAGGTCCACGATGTCAATGGGGAACGGAGCCCAACTGCTGGCGTTGGCCACGGCCATGTCATAATCGTTGTCCTGCACCGCGATCACGTTGCGGTACACATTGCCAGCGGGCCCCAGCAACCGATCGAAGAGGTCGTCCTCGGCAGGTTCAGCAGCGGATCGTTTCTGCTTGTCACGCAACTGCAGGATCACCACGCCACTGGTGTTCGTATCGATCCATTCGCGCATGTCGCGCAGGAATTCGAACGTGGTGCGATAGCCGAAGTTCTCGCGTATGCCTGCGTCCATCACGCGCATCGGCGGGTCGCTCGGCAGCGTCACCATCGGCATGATGTAGGGAAACGTACTGTTCATGCGCAAGGCGCTGGTGAGCTTCAGGTCGCTGGCGTTCTGCGCTGCGAACATGTGCTGTAGCTCAACAGTCTCGGGCAGCGGGTGGGCCACGGTGCCACTGTCGGCCGTGTTGTCGGTGAGGAAGGACAATCGGGAGGAACTGATGAGCAATCGGCGGCCGTCGTTGATGATGGTAGGAGCGAGGACGAGGACCGGCACACTCGCATCGGCTTCGGCGCGGGCCATGTCGCGCAACCGAAGGTCCAAGTGCCCGTTGGTGATCTCGTTCAGCCGTTGTTCGAACGCCGAACCGCGGTCGCGCGTGTAATTGTGCACGCCATCGCTCACGCGACGATACCGGATGAAGAGGTCGTTCGTTACGAAGTTGAAGGCGACAGGGTTGAGGACATCACTGCTGATGGCGTCGAGCCAGCGCGGATCGTTGGTCCGCACCGTGTCGGTGTCCATGGCGTCGTGGTACAACTGGCGGAAGAACGTAACACCGATGGAGCCGCCCGAGCTGCCCGCGAGCAGTGCGGTGCGCTGCATCAGTGTGCCGCCCAGGAGACTGTCAGCATGCTGCAGGCACCGGAAGCTCCAAAGCGTGCTGCGCAGTCCGCCACCGCTGGCGCAAACGATCACCAGCTTCGGCTTTTCCGCTGCGTTCTTCAGTTGGATGTTCCGTCGCTGCCACCGGTCCATGCGCTCCCGCATCGCGTTCAGGTCCTTGGACACTTGCGCCTTGTCGTACGCCAGATCGCACAGGGCATCCACGTTGTAGTTCACCTTGGTCGAGTAGTCGAGGCCATAGGCGGAGCTGTCGTAGAAGAAATCCGCATGGCGGCTGATGGTGTTCACCAGCAGCGCCGCGCCGAAGACCAGGCTCAACGTCCATCCCTTCAGCCAGCTGAACAGCGCCGTGAGGATCATGAGCAGCATAGTGAAGAGCACGAAGCCGCTGGCGCCAGCCGGGATCGCGAAGAAGGCCGTATCGCTGAACGCACCCAGCACCAGGAAGCTGGCTACCAGCAGCACCTCGAAAATGCTCCCGTTGATGTGGTTCTGCCACAGTACCTGCCGCAACAGTTCGCGATCGTAGTGTGCGCTGCTCCTTGCCAGCGCGACTTTCCACGGTTGCGTCATGTACGTCTCCACATGCCAGCGGCGCGCGGCATTGCCCGGTTTGAGCCAGCGGCTTGCTTCCTTTCGCGCAGCCCCTTTCAACGGGGGCGGCGTGGGCATAGGACCAAGGATGTCGGCGTGGGTTTCGGGCTGGTACTCCTCGGCGCGCTTGCCGGTCATCTTCTCGATGTCGGTATTGGTGCGCGTGAAATACAGGTAGGCCATCAGGAGGAAAAGCGAAACACCGATGACGAACGCGGCCAAGTGGAGCGCGATGTCGCCTGCGGGCACCAGTTCCTTGGTATGCTGCACTTCCGCGCTGCACCACAGGTAGGTGAGAAGGAAGGCCAGCGGTATCAGTGCATTGTTGATGCTGAACTTGAGGAAGGGGCGCGCGATGGTGGCCAGGAACGGGAAGCGGTGCGCGTGGGTGGTGTAGGTGTAGAGGTTGAACGCCGTCATGAACCCCCCGAAGGAGAACCCCGTGATGGCGAAGCTCCAGAAGCCGTTGCTGCCGAAGTACTCAGGGTAGAGGAACAGATAGGGGATGCCGTACTTCACGCCAAGGTTCCCGGTGACATAGGCGAAGAGCAGGAACCACACCAGCAACAGGAGGTGGTTCTTCTTGAAGTGCAGCACCAGCAACTGCACGGGGAAGAAGTACGCGATCCTTCGCCAGGCCTGTCTGATCGTTGTGCGCTTCACCACGCGCTGAAAGTAGCTGCCCATGCAGCCGTGCCGCCACCGCTTGCATCAGGTTCGGCACAAGCCGGTGTTCAATCGGTGCCCGTAGGTCCTTCGGGCTCGGGCGCGCGGCGCGAACCGCTGTACATGCCGTAGTGCATGAAGCGGCACTCCAAGGAGCCATTGAACAATTGGATGCGGGGTTTGGCCGTGAGCCGCACATGCTCGGCGGCTTCCATGTTGCTGGTGATCATCCACGCGTCCCAGCCGCTCCAGTTCTTCTTCAGCGTGTCGCCGATGGACTTGTACAAGGCATTGATGTCGTCGCCGCCGTCCATGCGTTCGCCGTAGGGCGGGTTCATCATCAGCACGCCAGCCTCGGGGGGCGGCGCCAAGGAACGGAACTCGGAACGCTCCAGCTTGATGCGTGAGCCCAGGTGCGCGTTCGCGATGTTCTCCTCCGCCTTCATCAATGTCGCGCGCGACTGGTCGGCACCGATGATGATCGCATTGATCGCGCGCTGGCGGTCCAGGGCTTCTTCGGTGATCCGTTCCCAACGCGCCGGATCGAAATCGCTCCAGCCCATGAAGCCGAAGTGCGTGCGATAGCTGCCCGGCGGAATGTTCCCGGCGATCATGGCCGCCTCGATGGGCAAGGTGCCGCTGCCGCACATGGGGTCCACGAACGGGCGGTCGCCGTTCCATCCGCTCAAGAGCACCATGCCCGCGGCCAAAGCTTCGTTCAACGGCGCTTCATTGGTGCTGTCGCGGTAGCCGCGCTTGAAGAGCGGATCCCCGCTGCTGTCCAGCGATACCGTGCACCGGTCGCCGATCACGAGCACGTGGATACTGACATCCGGTCGTTCCACATCCACCGAAGGGCGCCTTCCGTTGCGTTCACGGAAACGGTCCACGATGGCGTCCTTGGTCAGTTGCGCCAGGTACTTGCTGTGGGTGAAGAGTTCCGACCGCAGTGTGCATTGCACCGCCAATGTGCCGGTGGGCCGCAAGAACTTCTCCCAGCTGATGCCGCGCACGCTGTCGTAGAGGTCGTCCTCGTGCCGCATGACGAAGCTGCGCAAGGGCACCAGCACGCGCAGCGCCGTACGCAGCCACAGGTTGGCCCGGTAGAGCACGTCCTCATCGCCGGTGAAACGCACAGCTCGCTTGCTCACTTCAATGCCTTGAGCGCCGATGGCCTCCAGTTCTTTGGCGAGTTCGCGCTCCAGGCCGTGGAGCGTTTGGGCGGTCATGTCGAAGGAGCGAAGCATGCTTCAAAGCCCCCGATACGTCGGGGCGGCAAAACTGGCCAATGCCGGATAGCGTAACGCACTGTCCCGATCGTTCTGTTCACAAGTGGCACGGAATGCGCCTGAAGGCCCGTTATGCCCCCGGTAAGTTCGCGGAACATGCGCCCACCTCTCATTCTCGCTGCCTCGGCTGCGGCCTTCCTGCTGCTCGGTAGCAGCCAGCCCACGCGCCGCAGCCACGGACTTCCACCGCCTTTCCTCGTCGAACCCACGCCATGGGCTGACAGTGTGCACGGCTCCCTCGATATCGACCAGCAGATCGCGCAGTTGATGATGGTGGCGGCTTGGAGCAACAAGGGCGCGAAACACGAAAAGGAGATCGCCACGCTCATCAGGGAGAAGAACATCGGCGGGCTCATCTTCTTCCAAGGAGGCCCGGCCCGCCAAGCTGCGCTCACCAACCACTACCAGGCCATTGCGCGTACGCCGCTGCTCATCGGTATGGACCTCGAGTGGGGCCTGGCCATGCGACTGGACAGCAGCGTACGCTTCCCGAAGCAGATGACGCTTGGTGCACTGGCGAACGACACGCTCATTGAGCGCATGGGCGGAGAGATCGCGCGCCAGATGAAGCGCCTTGGTGTGCACGTGAGCTTCAGCCCGGTGGCCGATGTGAACAACAACCCGGCGAACCCCGTCATCAACGACCGCAGCTTCGGTGAGGACCGCGAGAACGTGGCGCGCAAGGCCATCGCGTACATGCGTGGCTTGCAGAACGGTGGCGTTATCGCCACAGCGAAGCACTTTCCCGGGCATGGCGATACCGACGTGGACAGCCACCTGGGCCTGCCGCTCATCGCACACACACGCGCACGGTTGGATTCGCTGGAGCTCTATCCCTTCCAGCGCTTGGTGGATGAAGGTCTTGCTGCTATGATGGTGGCCCACTTGGAAGTACCGGCCATTGATACCACCCGTGGTTTGCCGAGCACCCTCAGCCGGCCGGTGAACCATGTGCTCTCGCAAGAGCTCGGATTCAGCGGTTTGGTCTTCACCGATGCGTTGAACATGCAGGGCGTGGCCAAGGCCGACAAGCCCGGCGACATCGAATTGCGCGCGCTGCAGGCAGGCAACGATGTGCTCCTTTTCCCGCAGGATCCCGTGAAGGCCATCGCGCGCATCCGCCAAGCGGTGGACAGTGGCGAGATCGATCGCACCGTCATCGCACAGCGCAGTTTGAAAGTGCTCCGCGCCAAGGAATGGGCCGGCCTCAAGCGCCGCACGTTCGTACCGGTGAAGAACATCGGCAGTGAGCTGAGCACCCCGGCTGCACGGCAACTGCGCCGTGAGCTTTTCGGCGGGGCGCTTACCGTGCTCCGCAACAACAATGTGTTGCCCGTAGAAGGTCTGGACAGCTTGCGCATCGCCACGTTGGCCATCGGTGCCGATAGTGAGAACACCTTCCAGAAGGCGTTGGGACGCTACGCCGTGATGGACCGCTTCACCTGTGCCAAGGAACTAAAAGGCGACAGCGCGGCGAAGCTCATGCGCAAACTTGCGGAGTACGATCTGGTCATTGCGAGCATCCACAAAACCACCTTCCGCGTGGAAAAGGAATTCGGCATCCCGGACGCTTCGTTGGAACTGCTGCGCGACCTGTCAGCACGGACGAAGACAGTGTACGTCCACTTCGCGAATCCTTACCGACTGACACGAGCCTATGGTGCGCAGCGGTTCGACGGTCTGGTGGTCGCTTACGAGGACGATGCCGATGCGCACGACATGGCCGCACAGATGCTCTTCGGTGGGCTGGGTGCATCCGGCACATTGCCCATTACCGCAAGCAGCTACTTCGCGCAGGGAGATGGCATACGCACCAGCACGGTGGACCGCTTGCGCTACGACCTGCCGGAAGAGATCGGTCTTCGTTCCGGCACCCTTGGCGGCATCGATGCCATTGCCCGTGAAGGAATAAGGGCGCAGGCGTTCCCGGGCTGCCAGGTTGTTGTTGCCGTGGACGGCGAAGTGGTGCACAACAAGGCGTACGGCCATTCGACCTATGCGGGCACGCGTGCCATGCAGACCGACGACATCTACGACCTGGCGAGCATCACCAAAGTGGCGGCCACCACATTGGCGTTGATGAAGCTCGTCGACGAAGGGCATGTCGACCTGAACAAGACCGTGGGCGACTACCTGCCTGAACTGGCAACGCGTTCACCGGCCCACGCAACGATGGCGCTGCGCGATGTGCTCACTCACCAGGCCGGGCTCGTGGCCTTCGTGCCGTTCTACAAGCGGCTGATGAAGGAGGGCAAGTTCAAGCCCGGGATCATGAGCGCCACGGCCGATGCACAGCACACGCTGATGGTGGCCGATAGCCTTTGGATGCTGACGAGCTACGGCGACAGCTTGTGGAACTGGGTGCTCGACACCCCCGTGAACGCGCGCGGTGAGTACCTCTACAGCGACATGGGCTACTACCTCTTGCAACGCGTGGTGGAGCGGCGCTGCGGTCAGCCTCTCGATGAGTACGTGGCGCAGGAGTTCTATCGCCCGCTCGGTTGCGGTACGTTGGGGTTCCGCCCGTTGCTGCGCTTCCCCAAGTATCGCATTGCGCCCACGGAGCAGGACCTCGACTTCCGTGGTCGGCAGGTGTGGGGAACGGTGCACGACCCTGGAGCCGCCATGGCCGGTGGTGTGGCCGGTCACGCTGGTTTGTTCGGCAGCGCGAACGATCTGGCCATCATCCTTCAAATGCTGCTGAACGGAGGTGAGTACGCAGGTCACCGTTACTTGAGCGAGGCGACGGTGAAGGAGTTCACCAAGTGCCAGTTCTGCGCGAACGGTTCATCGCCGCTGCCCACCGATGCCAATCGTCGCGGGCTGGGTTGGGACAAGCCCACTCGTCCGGGAGTGCAAGGCCCTACCTGCGAATGTGTGAGCATGGCCAGCTTCGGGCATACCGGTTTCACGGGCACCATGCTCTGGGCCGATCCGGGAACGAAGAGCCTCTACGTCTTCCTCAGCAACCGCGTGCATCCGAACGCCAACAACAAGAAGCTCTCGGAGTTGAACATCCGCACGCGGATACAGGAAGTGGTGAACGATGCGATAGCAGAGCGGGCGGCGCAGGCGGTTGTTCCCGCCGCGCGACGGGCATCAGCACCGGTGAAGTAGTTGATGGTGCTCAGAACACCACGGCCAACTGCGCACCGATGGAGAAACGGCGAAGGTCGACGGCGCTGCTCTCCCGAACGAGCACTTGTTGCGTATTGGTGTACGCGCTTATCCGCAGGCCGTTCACGGTGGTGACGCCATAAGTGGCAAGGGCGCCGAGGGTGATGTAACGGCTCAGGCGCAGGTCGCAGGCTGCGTGCACCACCGCATGAACCGATTCGCCTGCGAAGAGCTGCCGTTCCTCCCCGATCTCGTGTTCTTCCAAGTATATGGTGTAGCCCAAGCACAGGCCAGTGGAGAACACCGCTGGTGCGTTGGGCTCGGACAGTCGCAGGGTGATCGCCGGGCCGAAAGACAGGAGTTCACCATGGGACGAGACGTCGAGGGTTGAGACGCTGTCTTCAACATTATGACCGCTGTTGTATCGGACCTGTAGCCCGGTGCTGTGCGTGCGATGATCAGCGGAGTAGATCCGTACGCCGAACCCGAACCGCTGGTTCAGGTAGTAGTTGAAGCCGACATGGGTCATCACTCCTTTCCGGAACGCGTCGAAGTGCCCATCCCATCCAGCGGTGCCACCACCGAAGGACGGACCGATGAGCTTCACGTACGAAGCACCCAGGAAGATGGACCATGCGGGTGATCGCGCGGCCCGCAACGAATCGGCCCTTGGCGAGCGCTCGGGCTCCCGTTTCTCGGCGCGCTGGACCGGTGGTGCTGGCTTGTCCAGGAAGACCGGCGCGTAGCCTTGTTGGACGTAGCTCGCAACCTGGTCTTTCAGGATACTGCTATGGCTTTCTTTCCCGTCGCGCTCCTCCACATAGTGGATGCGTTTGGTGCGGACCATTGTGATGGTGCAGGCGATGGTGTCGTTGTCTATCGTAACGATACGGTCCTGTGCGAGACCTCCAACCGCCAGCAGCAGGCCAAGGAATACGATCGTGATCCTCATGGCCGTGCTTATCTGTCTGAACGAAGTCGGCCATCACCCAATGCAATCCCTAGCCGGAACCCTATATCGATGTGCTTGGCATCCTCCGTGTACCCGCTGGGCAAGGCCCCGATGATGCCGCTCTCGTACTCGATCTCGAAGCTGTTGAACGAGGCCAGCACATAGGCGACGCGAGCCCCGATGGCGATCTTCTCCGTGGCCTTCACGTCCAACAGCAGTGCGCCGTTGCCGAAGACGCTGTGTCCGATAATGCGGTAGTTGTCCGTGCCGAAGGTGAAGGCATCGCGGTAGTTCACGTAGCCGCCACCGGCCTCAACAGTGAACGCGATGCGTCCGCGTGGATCGATCGGTCGCCAGAACAACTTCGGACCGAACGATAGCAATCGCACCGTGCTGGAGGCCGCGGCCCGCGATGCGACCTGCCCGGTATCATCGAGGGTGAGCGATGACGTGCTGTGGCTCCACTGCACCCCTTCGAGGTTGAGCCCGAAACCGAACGTCGCCTTGCGGAAGTGCTCGATCCCGAGCATTGCGTGGGCACCGTTGCGCTGGGCCTCAATGAAATCGCGTTGATCGTTCGAGAGGCCTTCGGGCAGCCGAGCCGTGCGACGGCTCCATCCCGCAGCGATGACCAACGACCATTGCGATTGCTCATAGGCCGGTAGCGGCGCACGTGGCTTGGGCGGAGGGACAGTGATGATCTGCGCGGATACGAGGCTGCCACACAAGACCGCCGCGAACAGGACCGACCACCTTGGGGCCAATGCGCCGTGCATGGCCCCAAGGTAGCATTGCCGCGGTCAGGGGAGTTGCAGGGTCTTGGCTTCGCCTTTGTCCGTGATCCAGATGTGCTTGATGATCTCCTTCACCTCCTTCTTCTTGTCGGCGAAGGCTTCCGGTAGCTGGCATTGCACCACCAGGTTGTAGGTGTACTGCACGGGCGGTTCGGTGATCTCGGCGTGCAGCACGATGTCGAAGTTGCCGTAGGGCACCTTGTTGTAGAAGAGCGTCTGTGACTTCCGTATGTCGTTCACCAATTGCCCTTTACGGCGGCTGTTCAAGCTCGTCTGCACACGCGATTGATAGTTGGTGTAGCGGTCCAGCGGGAAGTAGGCGCCGTTCTGCTCGGCACCGGTGCGATGGCTCTCTTCCACCTTCAGGCCCAGCTTTTCGAAGTTGGCCAGCTTCTGTTGCAAGAGCTTGGTGGCGAACATGCGCAGGGTGTCGTAGCAGGCGCTTTGGTCCTCCACGAAGAAGTCCACCTTCACCAGATCGTAGATCTCTTCCTTGGCTGCTGCGGTCACCAGTTTGTCCAATGTGCGCGCGTCGGTGAAGCGGATGTGGATGTTCTTTTGGATCTCAAAGCCAGCTGGCACTTCCTGGTAGGTCTTGCTGAAGAGCTTACGCGTCACTTCCAGCTCGTACACCGGAACGAACGAGAGCATGTCCGTGAACACGTCCGCATCCTTCACCCCGTGCTTCTTCACGGCTTTCACCATGCTTCCCACGCGGAGGTTCATCAGGCTGTCAGCTTCCTCGGCGGTCTGTCCGAGCTGGGTCACGTGGAAGATGGCCAGGTAGCTGTCGGCCTTCATGTTCATCATGGCGTTCACCTCCAGGGTGAGCACGTTGCCTTGGATGGTGGCTTTCACGGCTTGTTCGGCCTGCTGGAAGAAAATGCGGCTGTTGCTCTCGTACATGAGGTTGCCCATGGCTTGGGGCAGAGCAGTGGTGCCCAAGGCGATGCCCAGGGAGAGGAGGAGCGTGCGGTGGATCATGGTCGTTGGTTTTGGCCGCCCGTACCCGCGGTCTTTTCAGTGGTTCAGTGCGTTAACGATCGTTCCGATCCCGACTTTCGTGCCCTCCCGGAACCCCGGGACTGAGCGCATGCGGATAGGCATTGTTTGTTACCCCACTTTCGGTGGGAGCGGTGTGGTGGCCACGGAACTCGGCCATGCTCTGGCGGCCAAGGGCCACGTTGTGCATTTCATCACCTACATGCAACCCGTGCGGCTGAGGCCCGAGGTGGGCAGTGTGCACTACCACGAGGTGCGCGTGAGCGACTACCCACTGTTCGATTACCAGCCTTACGAACTGGTGCTGAGCAGCAAGCTGGTGGACGTGGCCAAGTACGAGAAACTGGACCTGTTGCACGTGCACTATGCCATCCCGCACGCCTCAGCGGCCTACATGGCGCAGCGCATTTTGGAAGCAGAAGGCATCCGGCTGCCGTTCGTCACGACGCTGCACGGCACGGACATCACACTAGTTGGCCGCGACCCCAGCTTCGAACCGGTGATCTCCTTCGCCATTGAGCATAGCAATGCGGTGACGGCCGTGTCCGAAAGCCTGCGCAAGGACACCTACGAGCACTTCCGGGTGAAGCGCGCCATCGAGGTGGTGCCCAACTTCGTTTGCCTCGACCAGTACAGTGCAGCGAACGCGGCGGCCGTGCGCCAGCGCTACGCCCCGAACGGCGAACGTTTGCTGGTGCACGTGAGCAACTTCAGGCCCGTGAAGCGCGTGGATGATGTGGTGGCAGTGTTCAAGCGTGTGCGCGAGCAGATGCCAGCCAAGCTCTTGCTCGTAGGGGATGGACCTGATCGGCAACGCATCGAAACCGCCTGTCGGCAGAGCGGGATCTCCGCCGATGTACTGTTCCTAGGCAAGCTCACCGCACCCGAGGATGTGCTGGTGGGTTGCGATCTTTTCCTGCTCACCAGCGAAACCGAGAGCTTCGGTCTGGCGGCGTTGGAGGCAATGGCGTGCGGAGTACCGGTGGTGAGCACCAATACCGGCGGCACCCCCGAGGTGAACAAGCATGGCGTCAGCGGCCTGCTCAGCCCTGTGGGCGATGTGGAGGCCATGGCCGCCAATGCGCTCACGATCCTGCGGACTGACGCTGACCTGTCGCGCTACCGTACCGGGGCATTGGAAGAGGCGAAGCGCTTTGATGTGGACCGCATACTGCCCCTGTACGAGGCGCTCTACGAACGCGTCGTAACCGGTAAGTAGGCATGGAGAGGATCAGCGACCGGGTGAGCGTGGAACGCTCGAAAGACAAGATGACGGTGGTGATCAGCGCGCGCCTGCCCAGGTTCCAGGAAGGACTGCTGCTCATGTGGGTGCTGCTGTGGACGGCATGTGGTGCTGCGTTCATCCACCAACTGGCAACGATGGAGAACGGAGCGCCGCGTGCGTTCATGATCGGCGTGTGCGTGTTCTGGTTGTTCTACGAAGTACGCGTGGGCCGCACGCTGCTCTGGCGCATGAAGGGCTTCGAGCTCTGGCGTGTCAAGAACGGGGTCATCACCATCAAGGACAGCATCTTCGGTTATGGCAAGGCCCGCGACTGGTTCATCGCCAACATCAGCGAGCTTGGCGTGCTCACCATCAACCACAGCGACTGGCGTTTTCAGTTCACCGACAGCTTCTGGACGATGGCCGGCGAACGGCTCGGCTTCAAGCACATCGAAAGGCGCGTCGCCTTCGGCAAGGGCCTCACCGATGAAGAAGCGGATGCGTTGCTGCGCATCCTGAAGGAGCGGTTCGCGCAAGAGCGCAAAGCGGCTCAGTAAGGCTCGATGCGGAAGGCGTTGCCACTGAGGCGGCGAGTGGCCACACCGTCGAGAGTGCTTTCGCGCAGCATGCGCTCAGCGGCAGGGGAGGCGAGCACATCATCCAGGGAACGGACGATGCCCGACGGAACGCCAGCGGAGATGAGCGCTTCCATCAAGTCGGTACTGGTGCGCAGGGCGATCGGTTGAGCAAGCAATTGCGCCAGCACGTTCCTGTTCAGCACGCGCTTGGCGTTGCTATTGAAGTGCTGGTCGTGCTGCAGGTCGAGGTCAAGCACCTGGTTGAGCGCTTTGAACTGCGCATCGCTACCAACGGCCAACACCACTCGCTTGCCATCAGCACAGGTGAAGAGTTCGCCGTACGGAGCGATGTTCGGATGCAGCGTGCCGATGGGCTGTGCCACCTGGCCGGTCATGAGCGCATTGCTGGCCTGATTGATGAGCGCCGTGAGGGCTGCTTCTTCCAGCGACACCTCCACGTACGCGCCCTTGCCGGTGGTGTTGCGTTGAAGAAGTGCCAAGAGAAGCCCTTCCTTCAGCTGGTGCGCAGCCAGCACGTCGATCATGGCGATGGGCAGCTTGGCCAAGTGGTCTGCATCGGTGCCGGTCATGCTCAGGTAGCCGGTTTCCGCTTGAAGCACCACGTCGTAAGCGGTGCGCGCATCGTTGTCCGCGAAGCCCTTGATGTGGCCGTGCACCAGGCGCGGGTTCAGTGCTCGTATGCGTTCGCGCTGCAAGCCGAGCTTGTCCGCGTCCTCCGCCAGGTGGTTGGTGATGAGGACATCGGCCGTGCGTAGGAGCTTGTCCAGTAACGCGCGGCCCTCGGTGGAAGTCAGGTCCTGCTGGTGGTGCTCCTTGCCCCAGTTCACGCTGCTGAAGTAGGCGCTTACGGTGCTTTTGGGATCCTCCTTGGGCAGCTTCCACTTCCGCGTCACGTCGCCGCCTGCCTTGGCGTTCTCGAGCTTCACCACGCGCGCACCCAGCTCCGCGAAGAACATGCCCACGGCGGGACCGGCCAGCACACCGGCGGTTTCAACCGCCAGAAGCCCTGTGAACGGAAGTGGATCGGATGCTGCCATGGACAGCGCAAAGATGGACCGCCGCCGTCGGATAGGTTTGCCGCCCCGCGCAAGCGGGATATGACCCATGGGTGCGATCAGCAGGGCCCTGCGCTTCTACATCGGCTCCTTCTCCGGCTTCAGCCGCGAGATCTGGTTGCTCACGCTCATTACGTTCGTGAACCGTGCGGGCACCATGGTGGTGCCGTTCATGTCGTTGTACCTCACCAAGGACATGGGCCTGTCACTGGAGCAGGTCGGCTGGATCATGAGCTGCTTCGGTGCAGGTTCGGTGGTGGGCTCCTGGCTCGGCGGTAAGCTCACGGACAAGCTCGGCTTCTACGATGTGATGATCGGTGCGCTGGCCACATCGGGCCTGGCGTTCTTCGGTCTGCAGCACGTCCACGGCTTCGTGCCGTTCTGCATCGGCGTATTCGTGCTCATGGTGCTGTCCGATGGGTTCCGCCCGGCGCTCTTCGTGGCCATACGCAACTACGCCAAGCCCGAGGATCGAACGCGCGCAGTGACGCTCATCCGGCTGGCCATCAACCTCGGCTTCAGCCTGGGGCCGGCCATCGGCGGCTTCATCATCGCCGCGTGGAGCTACGCTGGCCTGTTCTGGATCGACGGCCTGACCTGTCTGGCAGCGGCCGCGCTGTTGTGGGGCGGTCTTCGGCGCAAACAGGCAAAGCGCGATGGCCATGCAGCGCGAACTGGGGCGAACGGATCACCCTATGCTGACCGTCCGTACTTGTTCTTCCTGCTCACTGTCGTGTTCATCACCATTCCGTTCCTGCAGTACTTCAGTTCGGTGCCGCTCTTCTACAGCGACGTGCACCACCTGAGCGAAGAGTACATCGGACTGCTGCTCGGCTCCAACGGCCTGCTCATATTCCTCACCGAGATGCCGTTGGTGCGTTACTGCGAGGACCGGCGCATCGGCCTGCATGCCATCCTGCGCACCAGCGTCGTGCTGTTCGTGTTCAGTTTCCTGGTGCTGAACTGGTTCCCCAACATCGCTTTCCTGTGGGTGGGCATGGTGTTCATGACGGTGGGGGAGATGCTCAACTTCCCGTTCATGAACCGTTTCGCCAACGAACGCGCCGATCGCGGACAACCCGGGGCCTACATGGCCTTGTACACCATGAGCTGGAGCGCGGCGCACATCATCGGCCATACGTTGGGCCTGCAGCTCGTGGACCGCTTCGGGTATTCGGCTACGTGGTACCTCTTCGGCGGGATGCTCGTGGTGGGCTTGGGGCTGCTCTTCGCGCTGGAGCGGATGCTGGCCCGCGAGCGGTAGATCGGACAAGCCTAGCCCACCTTGTCCAATACCATCGCGATGTCGTCCATCAGCTTGCTGCACGCTTTGATGGCATCGGCCTTCAGTTCGGGCCGCGGTGTGATGATGCTCTCGCGCAGTGCGTCCACGTCGGTCACCAACGCTGCGCAGCGTGGGTCGGAGGCGATGCCGCGTTCCATCCGCGCGTCGATCTCGGTCAGGAGTTCCACTTCCACACGGCCGTGGCGCAGTTCGGTCTGCAGCATGAGGACGGTGCGGCGCAGGGTGCGCAAACCGCGCGACAGGTCGAGGTCGGTCATCAGGACTGGAGCCTGTTCAAGGCGGCGCGAATTTGCATCAAGAGCCCGGCCGCACGCTCAATGCACCACCATCATCCGCTTGGTCATGCGCTGGCCTTCCACGGTGAGGGTATAGGCGTACAGCCCCGGTGCAAGTCGAGCGGTGGCCACCGCAACTGTGTTGCGACCTGGAGGCTGTGTGGCATCAACGAGCTCTGCTACGGTGCGGCCGTGTGCATCCAACAAGGCGAGCTGCACATGAGCTGCTGTGCGCAAAGAGTAGGCGATGGTGGTGGTGCCGTCGCACGGGTTGGGCACGTTCTGCTCTAGGGTGAACGTGCTGGTAGCAAGCTCCGGTACGGATACGGGGAGCGAAGCGCGGAACACGCCGCCTCCGCTGGTGCCAGCCAGCACCAAGCCGTTCTGATCAATGGCGAGTGCGGTAACATTCATGTTCGTCAACCCATCGCTGAAGGGCCACCACTCGTCGCCGTCGTTGTTCGTGATGTACACGCCAGAACGAGTTCCAGCCAGAGCGAGACCTGGGGTAGGGTGGCAGAGTACCTCGTTGATTATGGTATCAGGAAGCCAAAAGTTGCGGATTGCCATGTTAGGCCGTTGTTACGTGACCGGAAGACCCTTGGCGCGGCGGTCATGCTCCGCATCGCCAAAACGGTGCTGTCAGGTCGAGTGGACAAGGAACGTATCCATGCGCCTCCGATTTCAGAAGAGATGGAGCGAGCAACCCAGGTTGTTCCACTATCGTCGCTCGTATACACTTTGTTGCCACAACCGGCCACGCCGGCGAATACTCGGCCATTGGTCCCAATGGCCATTTCATCGAACGTGTAACAAGGATTCACTCCCTCGAAAGCCGTGAACCAAGTGTTGCCATTGTCCTCAGACTTGGTGATCCCAGCGGGCCAATCAACCCCGCCAAAGACATGGCCATTGGATGAGACGGCCAACGAGTTCACCATCATGGATCCAGTGTCGGTGACCAAGTCCCATGAATTGCCGTTGTCCATGGAGCGGTAAATGCCCATATAAGGAGCCCCGTACCCAGTTGATACAAAAAGATCGCTCGAGGAATTCTCGGCGATGTCGCGGATCAGAGTTCCTTGCAATCCATTCACGACCGCTTGCCAGCTGACGCCTGCATCCAAAGAACGATAGAGTCCACCCCAACCAGCAATGGCGAAATAGTGATTGCTGCTATTGGCAAGTAGTCCACCGATCTTGGACAGGACGAACGTGTCATTCAAACCGTTCCAGCTCAGTCCGCCGTTCGTGCTGCGGAACAGATCTACGCCAGAAGCGGCGAACAGATGGTCTGATGAGTTGACAACGAGTTGAATCGCGAGTGCGTTCATTCCATCGTTCACCTTGGTCCACGTATCACCGTTATCAGTGGAAAGCAGCACTCCGCCGTAATGGGAACCGATGTATAAGTCACCATTGCTTGTGCTAACGATGGAGGATACGATGAAGGTCGGGCCGATATCCAGCTCAACCCATGTCATCCCCCCATCCATGCTCCGGATGAATCGGCTGCCTTGGCTGATACCTGCGAACACGTGACCAAGGGCGTTGACGAAAAGGCTGTGCGTATTGACTGATGGGAGCCCATAGTTCAGCCCGGCCCATGAGTTGCCGCCGTCGACCGATCGTAATGCAGAACCCGTGAATGGAGAAGCGTCTTCTGCGGCGTAGAGAGTGTCACCTTGGCCTATGGCAATGACGTCAACTCCCATTGCCGGGATCGCAGTCGATATCCAAGTGTCGCCGTCGTCATACGAGCGTTTGATCTGCATGCCGTTCATGCCCATGAACAATGCACCCAAGGCATTGGCTGCAAGGCACTGCCCACCGAAGAATGTCTGCCCATTGTTGAGCACCGTCCATGACAACCCATCATCCACGCTCTTGTATAACAGATTACCCGGACCGAACAAGAACACGTGATCGTTCGGCGCAACGAGCAAGTCGGACAAACCAGTGGTAGGCAACCCGTTGTCCAGAAGCTCCCACGTATTCCCATTGTCCAATGAGCGGAACAAGCCTTTTTCAGTGATGAAGAAGACCATGTCGATCGAGTTCACCTTCACTTCCCAGACCTCCACCGCCAACGGCCCACCAAGCGGCTCCCACACCTGCGCGCGCAACGTCAACGAGATCATGAGACCGAGGAGTGCAATGATGCGCATGGGTGAGCAGGGTAGAGGTTGAAGCTACCGCTTTGCCCAACGAACGCTTGCTTCGAGTCCGGGTTGCTTGTTGTTGTAGTTGGCGGTCATCCTGGGTCTGCGACTTCCGTCAGCGCCTGCCGCCGAACCGTGGTTCATTGCCGATGCACCATCTTGGGCGGGCCATCTCATCCCATGCTACGGAGGTCTTTTGTTTTCGTCATCGCGTTCTGCACCGCGCATATCACCGCCCACGCCCAGTGCTGCGATCATATCCTGCAGATGACCGACAGCTACGGTGATGGTTGGAACGGTGGCACGCTGCAAGTCACGTTGAACGGCACGCCCGTGGGCACCTTCGCCGCAACTGGTTACGCCAGTTCAGTGTCGTTCCCGGCCTGCACGGGCGACACCATCGCCCTGTTCTACACCCCGCTGGACTGGGAGAACGAGAACGCCTACGTGCTGTACGACGAGTGGGGCGGCGTGGTGTTCGCCGATGGCCCAACGCCCGCCGTGGGCGCGGTCTTCACCGGCACCGCCGATTGTTCCGTGGTGCCGGCCCCCGGCCATGTGCCATGCACGGCCCTGTCCATCGACACCATTGCGTGCGCCACCATCGACAACACGGCGGCACCCGGCACGGGCATCAACCCCGGTTGCGCGAACTACAGCGGTACGGACGTGTGGTTCACCATGCCGGTGCCGCCCTCGGGCAACGTGGTGGTGAGCACCACCGATATCGGTGGACTGAACGATACCGGGATCGCGCTATGGGTAGGGCCCAACTGCTTCAATCGCCAGTTGGTGGGTTGCGACGACGACAGCGGCCCCGACTACATGTCGCTGCTGCTGGCCAACGAGCTGCCCATCGGCGATACACTGTGGATACAAGCCTTCGGCTACGGCGGCGCGACCGGTCCGTTCGATTTATGCGTGGTGGATCCCGGCACGGTGCAACTGGACAGCTCGGAGATCCCCATCGTGCTCATCAACACGCTGGGGCAAGCGATACCCAACGAGCCGAAGATCGATGCGCTGATGGAGATCAAATACAACGGGCCCGGCGCGATCACCTACCTCACGGACCCGGCGAACGTGTACGACGGGCACATCGGTATCGAGGTGCGTGGTGCTTCTTCTTCCGGATACCCGCAACGGCCCTTCGCAGTGGAAACGCGGGATGCGTTCGGCGCAGACTTGAACGTGCCGCTATTGGACATGCCCGCGGAAAGCGATTGGGTGCTGCTCTCCAACTACAACGACCGGTCGTTGATGCGCAACCAGGTGGCCTTCCACCTCTTCGACGGCATGGGCCAGTACGCGCCGCGCACGCACCTGTGCGAAGTGCTCATCGACAGCCTGTACCGGGGCATTTACCTCTTCGGCGAAAAGATCAAGCGCGACGGTGGGCGTGTGGACATTGCCAAGCTCACCGACATCGACAACGCGGGCGATGAACTCACCGGCGGCTACATCCTGCAACAGAACTACTGGGACAACTCGAACAGCTTCGAGTCGAACTATTCACCGATCGATCATCCGGGCTTCGATGTGCATTTCGTGTACGAGTATCCCAAGCCGGACGAGATCACGCCGCAACAACGCACCTACATCGCCGACTATGTGGACAGCCTGGAGACGGCACTGTACGATGCTGGCTTCGCTGACGCCACCAATGGCTATCGGCGCTACTTGGACACCAAGTCGTTCATTGACTACTTCCTGGTGAACGAGGTTGCACGCAGCAACGACGGCTTCAAGAAGAGCGTCTTCTGGCACAAGGACAAGTACAGCAATGGCGGCAAGCTGAAGGCGGGGCCTGTGTGGGATTTCGACTGGGCGTGGAAGGACATTGCCAGCTGTCCCATCTTCGAAGCAACGGACGGTAGTGGCTGGGCGCATCTCATCAACGACTGTTTCACCGACAATTACTCCTGCGGTTGGTACGTGCGCATGCTGCAGGACACCACGTTTACCCGCGAATTGCAGTGCGCTTACTTGGACTACCGGACCACCGTGCTCGACACGGCGAACATCTTCCACTACATCGACAGCGTGGCGGCGCGGGTGCAGAACGCCCAGCAACGGCACTTCCAGAAGTGGCCCATACTGGGGATCAGCGGACCGGCACCCGAGGTGAACCCGGTGGCCACCACTTATGCCGCTGAGATCGACACGCTGAAGGCGTGGATCATGCGCCGCTTGGATTGGCTCGATGCCAACATGCCGGGCTTGTGTGACGGTACCGCACTGCCTGAAGCCGTCTACTACGTGCCAATGGATGTGCTGGTGGATCCGGAAGCACGCACCATCCGTTTCATTGGATCGCACACTGGCGATGGCAAGGCGTTGCTGGTCCTGCATGATATGCTGGGCCGTGACCTTGTGCGGGTGGTGCTTCCCGCCGGCGCGGTGGATGCCACGCTCCACGTGCCTGCGAGCGGTGTGTACGGTTACTCGCTTTGGAACCGAGCGGACAGGATCCGTTCTGGGCGCTGCGCGATGCCGTGAAGGCACGGGCTCTGCGACAGGCCTGCGCGTAGCTCATGGTGCGTTCTGCTTGCAGGGTGAACCGCACTGTAGTCGTGTGCCATGGCGCCAATTGTCACCCTCATGAACAATGACTGCGTGGTGTGCGACCCGGGCCCGCCATGCACAAGAACCCGCTCATCAAGCTGGGCCACCGATCGCTGCCTCCTTGACTTGCGTCGGCGCATGAGCGCTGGTGGACATGAACAGGCCGCGGTTTTCGTTGGAGCACTGTCATGTCAGGGCGTTGGCCACGACGATCCTGGTGCAACATTAGGACCGCCAATGCCGAAACACCAGTTCACATGAAGCATGCGCTTGCACTTGTCTTTCTTGCACCAGCCGTTGGCGCGGTCGGCCAACTTCCGAACGGCAGCACCGCCCAGGACTTCACCCTGACCGACTACTACGGCACTACCCACAACCTGTACACGTACTTGAACGATGGCAAGACCGTGTTCCTGGAGTTCTTTGCCGCCCATTGCCCAACCTGCTGGGGCTATCATCAGACCCATCGGCTGAAGAACATCCATGATCTGTATGGGCCTTCCGGCACGGACGAGGTGATGGTGCTTGCGTTGGAGCACGACCAATGGAACGGGGCCAACGAGTTCATGGGCATCGGACCCGCTTGGGTGACGGCCGGTGACTGGTTGACCGGAACTCCATACCCGCTCTTCAATGTGGAGGATCCCGACCGCGGTGTTTTCACTGACTACATGATGACCTTTTACCCGTTGATCTACCGCATCTGCCCCAACGGCATCGTGGAGCGTGTGTTCACCTCGCAGACCGAAGCGCAGCTGTACCAGATGGTGCAGGACTGCCAGGCATTGCTGTCCATGGAAGACCTGGTGGTGCCGATCGACGTCCGCTTTGATCCGCTGTCGCGCAACCTCGTGATCGAGCGCTTCAAGGAAGTTCAAAGTCTAACGATCATCGATCCGCAGGGCCGCGTGGTGCAACGGATGGGTCCACTCACGGATCCCGCCGTTCCGCTCATCGACCTGTCATCGGGCATTTACGTTTACCAGATCACAAAGGATCAAGGAGCCTTGGCCGGGCGCTTCCTGATCGAGCAGAGGTAGCCGCGAAGGTGGCTCTCCCTGGCAGGGTTCGCGTTGCACAGGTAGCGTGCGGTTGCAACTGCCCATGGTTGTGCGGCCATCACTTCAACCCGCGGTGTGCCACCCATGGTCATCGGGCCGTACCGCTCATTCGTTGCGGCGTTGGGCCTTCACCGCACCTCAAGCACGTGCCCTTCGTCAACCCAGGTCTGTGGCCGCACACCGAACTGCCCCCCCGGTGTTTCGGCAATGATCTCGAGCGTGCCGATGATCGGACGATCGTGCTCCATGGTCCGATAGACCAGGGCACCATCGAACGGCCCATCCGACCGCATCCAATCAGGCGCTGATCCCGGTGTGCCTACCGGATGACGCAGAACTGGAAAGAACACGTCGGCTGAGTCCGCATTGGCCCATGAGAATAGATTCGATCGGAGCCCTGCGGCAAGGCGTTCCGGTGCAAGTACTTCACCCTCGCGCAGCCGGAAGAGACCGGGCACACCCCAGCGCTCAATGGTCACCAAGAACCCGGTGCCCGGTAGCGGTGATATGCCGCTAACATAGGAGGCGTTGTTCTCCTGATCGAACTCCACTTGTGCGGTGATCACCAGGTCATCCATCATGTCGCCGTTCAGGTTCACGCGTTCATCAGGCGGAATGCCAGGTGGTATGATCGTCTGCGGGTGCACAGGTTCATGGCCGAAGTCGAAGAGCGGTTCCCTGTGTGCGCGCAGCGGCAATAGCGGATCGCCTTCCTTGCCATAGCCGTTAGGCACACGTACCGCGTGCCTGATCTTGATCATCACCCGGCTATGGGGGTAAGGCAGCTCGAACGCAAAGGCCGCCACGCTCGTGCCGCGCTCGTTGGTGCTGCGCAGGACCATCGTATGCCCATCGTGATGATCGCCCGTACCGTACCAACCGTCCTGGTCCCGGCCGATGGCGGGGCCGAATGGGCGCTCCAGCAACCAGAACTCCGTGGGTTGATCTTCGTCGGTCCAGCTCACTTGCTTGAAGTGGATGCGTTCGGCGATCAGATGGGTGTCCAGTCGTGTGCTGTCTTCCAAGGTGTACCAGCGTTGGGTGCTGGGCGTGCTCCACAACAAGATGGCGTTGCCACTGAGCGTGCGCACACCGTGTTTGTACCTGCCTAGGTAGCCGGGTTGCTGCGGATCGGTGATGTGCACCGTGCTGGTGGTGATCAGGAGGTCCGCTATGCCATCGCCGGTCACGTCAACGTATTCATCCGGCGGAGGGCCGGGGATGATGCGGTCGGTCTGCGCATCCGCCTGCAAGGCGAAAAGGCCGAGACCGATCAGCAGGGTTTTCATGCTCATCGCACCACGAAGGCTTCATCGGCCGGTACCAGCAAACCCACGCGGATGACCACCTGGCCCGTGCTGTTGGATCGGTCGATCGCGAACGAACCGTGCCACAGCTTGCCGTTGCTCAAGGTTCGGAACACGTAGCGCTGCGCGGCCAGACCCGGAGTGACCGTGGGCAACGCCGACTGGTGCCCGTAGCCCCAGTAAGCCACTTGTACATGACCATCCGTATAGAGCAACTCCGGTATCTGGAAGTCATCCTGAGGTCGGGTGGATAGGGCAGGAATGCGATCGCCCTGCGCACACACCTTGGCTCGCCAAGTGCCACGTTCATCGCGCGCGTTCAGTAGGGTGGTGCCGGGGAGGTTCATCACATGGAGGTGGCAACTACCTGAACTGCTCGGCTCGTCGTCGGTGCCGCTGCGGAAGCCCTGCACCACCAGGTCGGGGATGCCGTCGTTGGTGAGGTCGATGCTGTCGTTCGGCGCGAAACCACAGTAGTTCCGATCGAAGTCGGGCTGGGCCATCGCGCCAAGCTGCAACGCGCATGCACCGATCATCAGCTCGTTCTTCATCGCGGATACAGGATGATGTCGACCGGGGCAAAGCTCGGCCTTCCTTCCATGGGTGGATAGACCGCCTCATCATACACCCCGCAAAGTGGGTGGCTATCGAAGGCGGTGAGCGGTACGATCACCTGGTGATACCGCGCCGGCCACCGGTCCCTTCGTTGGTCCAATGGACCGGCGTCCCCTTCGTCCTGCACCAGCAACTTCATCCTCGCCGTTCGGAAACCGTTGGGCACGACCAGCAGATAGTTGTCCGAGGCAAAGGGGAAGTACGGTTCGTAAGGGCCCTTGTACCGGACGTACCCGCAGAAGGGCGCGCGTTGATTCCGGTGAAAAAGGTACCACGGTGTTCCATGGTGAACAACGGGCACATTGTTGCTGTCCAACAGGGTAATGCGCAGACCGGGGATCACCGCGCTGTCATTCGCCGAGTGCGGACGCACGACGATAACGGAGCGGAAATCGTACGCACAGTGCTGCGCGTGGAGCAGGGCTGGGAGAAGGGCCACAAGTGGAAGGACGATCCTCATGGCCGGCCTGTACACCGGAAGCGGAGTTCCGTTCGAACTTCGTTCCCCGATGCGTGTACGGGAGCACATGCGGAGCATTCCGAGCCTGTTGCTGCTGCCCCTGTTGGCCTGCGGACAGGACAATGCGGGCCAGTTGGACACCTGTTCCGATGTGCCAGCCAGCTTCCTTGCCGAGGTGCACAGCGTGCTCACCGACAGCACGGGCCTTTTCAAGCACGACTTCCCGCCGGTGCCCCCGCTTTCGTGCGAGCTGCTCGGCATGCTTCAGGAGGAATTGAAGGACGACAGTGCGCGTTACTGCTTCGATCGGTTCTCCCGGAAGTACTGGAGCGTGGATCCGCACGCACAGCTCACGCATGCATACATCCGCCGGCACTTGAGCTTCACCTTGGCCATGGCCGCCACGGCACATTGGTTCGCCGATACCCGCATCGAGGGGCTGCGCGAACTCCAGGAATACCGGCGAATGCGCCCGCTCGTGTGCACCACCAAGGAAGGCTACGCGAAGCTCGAGCGCCAGGACCGCGAGGCCGTGCGCTACCTGCTGCGGGTGATGGAGACCACTCCCATGGGCATCCCGGGCAGCGAGAACGCGACCATCCATGATATCTACATGCGGGAGGTGATGCACACCCTGGACCTGTACACCGGACAGGATCACCAGACCAGTGCTGCGATGCACCTGCGCATCAACCGGAGCGGGGCCGGGATCCAACAAGCCATGCAGGACTGGCGCAACTGGCTCGCGCAGTGAGGACCGCCCTGACCGTCTTGATCTTCTTGCCGATGCTCCTGCTCGCGCAGAACGCAGCCCGCTTCCAAAGCGCCCTACGCTCCGAGCGCGCCATGGACCGTTGGATGAAGCACGAGATCCACCGTGTGCGCAAAGGGCATGTCATCACCACGCCATCAGCGAGTTACATCGCACACCACGCGACCTTCGACACGCTTGTGGCCTTTCTACGTCGGCAGCCGGGGGTTGACGATGCCGCCACGGACCGCTGCATGAACAAGATCATGATCTGGCCCGGGCACACGACCATCGGCATGCGTTGGTCCATAGAGGGACGGCCTATCGAACGATGCTGGTCGGTGCAAGAGGGCAGGCCAGGCAGCATCCGTCTTTTCGGCTGGCGGCCGCACGTGCGCAAGGACCGCCAGCACTTGAAGTACCTAAGAGCGGCGGAATGCGCTGGCTTCGTGGAGCAGGAGCGCAAGCGTTGTGCGGAGCGACAGCGTTGATCGTACCCGTGCGAAAGGAGTATGCCGCGCGGCGTGGACGGCGGCGTTCAGCACCTTTGCCGCATGTCCGCTGTCACCACGCCCGTCACCCTCACCGGCCAAGTGGCCGCATTGGAGCCGCTCACCCATGCGCACCACGACGACCTCTGCGAAGCCACGCGCGACGGCGAGCTGTGGAAGTTGTGGTACACCATCGTACCCGCACCCGAACAGATGCGCGCGGAGATCGACCGGCGCAACGCCCTGCTCGCGAGCTGCAGCATGGTGCCGTGGGCCGTGCGCGACCTGCGCAGTGGCCGCGTGGTGGGCATGACCACCTTCATGAACATCGAGGCGGAGAAACCGCGCGTGGAGATCGGTTCCACTTGGTATGCACGCTCCGTGCAGCGCACTGCGTTGAACACCGAGTGCAAGCTGTTGCTGCTCACCCACGCTTTCGGAACGCTGGGATGCATCGCCGTGGAGTTCCGCACCAGCTTTTTCAACTTCCCGAGCCGACGCGCCATCGAGCGCCTCGGTGCCAAGCCCGATGGCATCCTTCGCAACCACATGCACATGCCGGACGGCACGCTACGCGACACCTGCGTGTACTCCATCCTGCCCCACGAATGGCCGGCGGTGCGCAAGAACCTGCTCTTCAGGTTGGGGCGCACCTAGGACCCGGAACGCAAGATGGTTCGCCGCTTTCGACATTCACCGCTGCTGGTTGCCATGGCCTTGTGCTCCGGTCCGTTGGCCTGCACCATAGCCGCGCAGTCGCCACCGCGCTACACCATCGGCTTCGCGGACACGCTGCTCTTCAACGACAGCCTGCGGTACACGGCCTTCGGTTACGATGGTCCTGCGCCGCTCTTCGTGCAAGCCTGGTTCCCCATCCAGGCACCGACCGAACGACGGCTCACCTACAAGCAGCTCCGCGAACGTCGGCTGAAGGGACCGTTGCAGTGCGTGTACGATGAATTGGTGCTGCGTGCCGATTCGGCCTTCATTGAATACGACCTGCGCTATGCCTTCGACAGTGACAGTGCCATCAACTACGCACCGTTCACCGAGCAGCAGGTGAAGGACAGCCTCTTCGCTCTGCGACCCCGGTCCTTCGCAGCACCTTGGCCGGAGCGGTCCGATAGGCCGGTGGTCGTGTACCACCACGGCTCGCAAGGCTTCAGCGATGAGAACGTGACGCTGGCCGAAGACCTCGCCCAATTGGGCTTCGTCGTCCTCTCCAGCAACTTCCACTGGCCGCTCGCGGACCGGCCCTACGGCTATCCGCTGACCTGGGAGCCGGAACGGCACAGCATCCGCACCATGCTCCGCTTCGCACGCGCACTGGCCCGCGGCAACAAGGTCTTTTACATCGGTCACAGTTGGGGCGCGCAGGAAGGTTGGTGCACGTTGCATGAACCCGGCCTGGCCGACGCCTTCGTGAGTTTGGAGACCACCATGGAATGGAAGACCGACACCGCGGAAGTGCGCGACAAGTGGCCGCATGTGCTCGATGCCATCACCACGCACCGCTATCCAATGCCGATCCTGATGGTGGCGGATACCGACGGTGAGCCGCCCTTCCCACTGTTCAAGGGAGTGCGCGGGGATATCCGCTACTTGGACCCCAAACAGCCCTTCGGCCATGAGAGCTACACGAGCGCCTACCTGCTTCGCTTGCTCGGTAGGGGCCGCTTCCCCGTTCCCGATGAGGAAGCCCTGCTGATGCAGAACACCCTGCACGCAGAACTGGCCCGCGAGGTGCTGGACTTCCTATGGGAACAGGTCCGTTGGCCGGCGTTACCGCCATTGCTGCGGAGCGAGGATCCGTTCCATCGCCATCCTGCGAAGGGGACCGCGCCGAAGCAGCGGTAGCAGGTTGCGTTCAACCACTGACCGGTCGCGCAACTGAGCGCGGTTCATTCCCAAGGCCCGCCGCGTGCTACGTGCACGAAACCCTTGCCGTCGAAGCGGAACAAGCCGCCACTGAAGCCGAACCAGAGGGTGCCGCGCCGATCCTCCACGAAAGCTTGTATGGCGAAGTACTGCGTGAGATCCGGCCGGTCGGTCTTGTCGAACAGTGTGAACGTCGTTCCATCCCAGCGGTACGCGCCTACGCGCACCGCCCCGATCCATAAGTTGCCTGAACGGTCCGCGTAGATGTTGTAGATGTCGTTGTCCGCGAGGCCGTGCAGTTCAGGATAGCGTGTGACGGCGACACCGTTGTACATGCTCACTCCGCCTTCTTCGATGTACTGCGGATGGTCCGAAGTGATGGACCCGAACCAGATGTTGCCCTGTGCGTCCTCCATGATGCTCGCGACGTTGTTGCTGCACAAGCCGTCCTTCCGGGTGAAGCGCGTGAAGGTGGCGCCGTCGTATTTCAGCGCCCCATGCCCATCCAGCCCGAACCAGATGTTGCCCTTGCTGTCCTCGAACAGGTCCCACACTTTACCGGGCGTCATCTTCCAGCTGAGCGTATCGAGCTTCGGCTCTGGTAGCTCGAACGGGGCGAAGCGACCCTCCGCGAAACGGAACACACCGGCGCTCGTGCCGGCCCAGACAGTGCCGGAGCGGTCCAAAAGCACCTTGCAGCCCGCACCGGGAAGTCCTTCGTTGGGTCCAAAGCCGATGAAAGTGGCATTCGTTCCTTCCGGTTGCGTCGGTGGGGTATAGCGCGTGATACCGGCCTGTGTCCCGAACCACAACCGGCCCGATGGGTCTTGGGCGATACCCGTTACCACATCATCGATCAGCCCGTCGGCAGTCGTGAAGTAGCGCAGCTGTTCGCCGTCCCAACGTGCAACGCCCTGTCCATTGGTGCCGAACCACAGGTTGCCCCGGCTGTCCTCGAGGGCGCTTACCACGTATTGGGCAATGGGCAAGGTGTCCGATGGGTGCGGGGTCGGTTGCCGTTCGGTCGTGGTATCCGCGCTGCGACTTCCGCAGGCGGCCACCACAGCTGTTCCGACCAAGCAACGCAGCACGGTTGAGCCGTTCTTCATGCGAACAAGGTAGTGCCTCCGAGGCGATGGGTGTGTTCCATGGCGCGGAACCTTACTGTGCATCGAAGCAGCCGATCGGAATGTGCCGGTCATAGTTGCTTGTTGGGCCCGAGCGCTGGTCTTGCGCGCACGACTTCCCATGACCTGGCAACCGGCGACGGGCGCGGATACCCCAAGGATCCGTAGTGTTGGAGCAACAATGGCAGGCAAGGTCACCATCATCGAGAACGGACGCGACGGCCAGGTGCTCTACCACGAAGGACCGCACACCATCAACGGCTATTGGGAATTCGGCGGCAACGATGTGGTCACCATCGTGAGCATGGGCGATCGCGACGAATGGCGCAACCGCTATCCGTGGGCGCTGGACCGACGATCGGAGATCCTCCGCTTCGTGGCCGATGAGGTCATCCGCATGCGCGCACCGACGTGCACCGCTGTGATCGATGAAGCGAGCGGAACGATCCTCTTGAAAGCACCGGGGGCGATCCCAACAGCGGCGGACGGTGCGGAGATGAAGGCGTCAGGGTTCGTCAAACGATACTCAAAGATCAAAGCCATGGTGGGGATCGGTGTGCTGGCATTGGTGCTCATTGCGGGAGCGGTGCTGTGGATGGGCAAGAAGGTACTGATGGTGGCCCCGGCCAACGGTGTGCCCTTGAACGAGTGCGTGCGCACCGAGCACCACATCGCGTCCTTCATCCAGTACACCGATCCGCACCTGCCGCGCGTTACGGGGCGCGGCGGAAACGAAACCACCAGCATCAGCATCCTGCTCATCCCGTTGGACGGCACGGAGCCGCGCGTCGTACCGGTGGTGCGGAAGCTCGATGGGGTCCACTACGAACTTGCCCGGATCATGGGCAGCGACGGGCATACGCTTTGGCTCGATTGCACCGGGTTGTTCGGCGTGCGGTTGAGCGACTATGAGCTCATCACTGCGCAAGACCTGCAACGTGCGAACCCCGCGATCGACCCACGATGGTGGGCTGACACCCGGGGCATGGCCGTGATCGATGGCAAGCTGCACATCATGAACGACGATCGCAGTGCGGCCTTGGATGTGGAACCCACCACGTGGAAAGCGACCACCGTGGACCCCAAACCGTCCAAGTTGCGGTTCGACCGCCTAGCCCCCACGGACCAACTGGCGGCGGGGCTGATCACATCTGGAGGCACTTGGCTCGGCCTGCATTCGCCGGAAGAGCTCGATGGTGAGTTCAAAGTGAAGAGCTGGATCAAACGGGTTGAACAAGCTGACGATGCCAAGCAGTTGCGTCGCTTCTGCGCTGCCCACCTCGAAGCTTCGAGCGAAGGCGACCATTTCCGCATCCTGGACATGGCACCGATCGGCACCACCGAATACCTCAATGCAGCCTTCTTGCGGATGGGCGCTAGTGCCGAACCCCTTCGCCTGAAGGACCCGGAAAGCGTGCTGATGATCCACACGGATGCGCCCGGCCTGGGCGGTAAGCTCGTCGTGAGCCGCGCGGACACGCAAGGCCATTTGCTCTGGAGCACGGAGACCGGTCTCGACCGTTATTACGTGTCGCAGATCCTGCCTGGTGCGGACGCCTTCGCCTTCGTGGGCACTCGCCCGCCGGTGGAGGGCAAGCTGAGCGAACCGCTCGTGGTGCTGGTGGACAATGCGACGGGGCGGCACACTGCGCATTCGCTGTGGCGGTAGCATCGCGCCGTACGCGATGGTGGCGCATGGTGCTGCGCGCCCGATCGGTCAGGAGGCCTTCACAACCCGGTAGCGCAGCAGCACGTCCGTGGCGACCGGCTTGGTGCCGTTGAGCCGTGCTTCGCGCAAGGGTTGCAGCGTGCTCCACGCGAAGTCCTTTTCCGAGGGTGAGGCGGGCAGCGCGTTCAGGTCGAAGGCCAGCCATGTATGCTCTTGGATGTGGAAACTGAGCGTGCGTCCCATCGATCGGCTGTTCAGCGGCCCACTGGCGGGCACGATGAGCTTGCCATCTTCTTCGCGGAACGCGCTGGTGTCCACGGTGAGGTAATTATTGTCGTCGGGACCGGCGTAGAGGCTCATGCGGATCTGTTGTGGCTCACGCGACCGCGGTGTTACGCGCGCGAGCGGCACGTGCACTTCCACTTCCAACGTCAACTCCTTGCCTCCAATGAGCGGCGGGCGCGGTAGGCCGAGCAGGCACAGGCCCGCGATGGAAAAGAGGCCCACTTGGCCGAGCAGCACCGATAGTCCTGCCGCCTTCCAGAAGTGTGCCCACTCCACGGCGTTCACCAACTTGGTGCCGAGCAAGCCCAACAGCGCCCCACCGATGAAGCCCGCTGGTATGAAAAGGAAGGCGACCGCGAAGCCGCGCTTCCCCTCGAAGTCGCTGACGCCCATCTTGCCCGAGACGCTGTCCGCAACCGGTGCGGTCACAACCGCGGTGATGATGCCGCTGATCAGCGCAACGAGTAGAGCGATCTTCCAGGACATGGAGTGGGGGTATTGCGGTAAAGTTGGCGACTGCAGGCCTTGTTCATCTTCCTTCAGCAATGCCAGCATGCCAGGTAGTTCCTGCGCACTCTGGTTTCACAACTCGAGCAGCGCACGGGTCCGTTCATTGAATGCAATCACCCCTATGAGTGCGCGGCCGAACTGCTGGAAACAGACATAGCTGCAGCCGCAGGCCTTTTCGTTCGCGATCTTCTCCTTCCACTTGGCCACCTCATCACACCAGAACAGCATGGTGGGAGTTCCGATCCGGTGAAGCTCCACGGCCGCACTGTCCATGAACGCGATGAGTGCCGCCGACCCCGCTTCGTCGAGTTCATGAGCGTCCAGTACGTTGAGTGCCTCCTTCATGGTCGTCACAAGGTGCGGCTGCGCGGCCTCATTGCCTGGGAGTATTACGGAGACCGTCCATGCCATCTTCCGGTCCAGCACTCCGTTCGGGGGATCGGGAAGTGGGGTCTGGGCACCCGCGTAACCCGCGAGCGTCACCAGCGCGACGAAGTGCAGCGAACGCATGGTGCGGCTTTGCTCAAGTTCGTGAGGCCGCGAAGATCGGCGATGGGAGCAACCCGTCCATGCCCCCGCCAACTACATTCGAGCCCCAACCACATACACACCCCCGATGATCCCCCTTCTCGTTGTCCTAGGACTTGTCGTGATCCTGGCGCTGTACGCCATCGGCATCTACAACAAGCTGGTGAAGCTGAAGAACCTTGTGGAGGAAGCGTGGAGCGGCATCGATGTGCAACTGAAGAAGCGCTACGATCTGATCCCCAACCTGGTGGAGACGGTTAAGGGCTACGCTGCGCACGAGAAGGAAACCCTGGAGAACGTGACGCGCGCCCGCGCCGCCGCACAGCAAGCCACCACCGTGGAAGGCCACCAAGTGGCGGAGAAGAACCTGAGCGGCGCGCTGATGAACCTGCTAGCCGTGGCCGAGCGTTACCCCGACCTGAAGGCGAACACCAACTTCCTACAGTTGCAGAGTTCCTTGAGCGAGATCGAAGGCGACATCGAGAAGGCACGCCGCTATTACAACGGCAACGTGCGCGAGCAGAACACGCTCATCGAGAGCTTCCCGAGCAACATCATCGCCAACATGTTCAGCTTTGCGAAGTCGGTGTTCTTCGAACTGGAGAACCCGGCGGAGAAGCAGGCACCTTCCGTGAAGTTCTGATGATGCGCCGCTGGTTGCTGCTGGCTTCGCTGGTGGGCGGGATGCTTGCCCACGGCCAGACCGAGAAGATCAACTCCTTCCACACCGACCTCACCGTGGCCGCCGATGGCCAACTGACGGTGACGGAGGAGATCAACATCCACTGCGAAGGCGTCGAGTTCCAGCGCGGCATCGTTCGTCGTCTGCCACTGCTCTTCACCGATCACAACGGTCGGCGGCACTGCATCGCATACGACCTCACGGCAGTGGAAGTCTTCGGCGCGCCATCGCCCCACCATACCAAGACGGAGAACGACGAGCTGGTGATCTACGTGGGCAGCGAGGGCAACTTCCTGGCGCCCGGCGATTATCCCTACCGCATCACCTACGTGACCAAAGGCCAGGTGGGGTTCTTCGCCGACTTCGACGAGATCTATTGGAACGTGAACGGCAACGGCTGGGCGTTCTACACGGACAGCGTCAGTGCGCTCATCCACCTGCCGCCCGGTGCGCAGGTGAAGCAGCACGCGTGCTACACCGGCGAGATGGGCAGCACGGAACGCGCCTGTACTGCCGAAGTGGTGGATGAACGCACCGTCCGTTTCCGCGGCCGCGCCATGGGCTACTACGAAGGTCTCACCGTGGCGGTGGGTTTCCAGAAGGGCATTGTGGCCGAACCGCCGCCGCCAACCTTCTTCGAACTGTACGCGGTGCCGCTGGTGGGCGGCGGCATCACGGTGCTGTTGCTGCTTTACTACTTCATCACATGGTGGCGCCACGGTCGCGATCCGGACAGTCCCACGGTGATCCCGCTCTTCGACGCGCCCGATGGCATCTCACCGGCTTCGGTGGCCATGGTGATGAAGGGAGGGTACAGCAACGACCACATCACCCCGGCCATGATCAACCTGGGAGTGAAGGGCTACATCCGCATCGACGAGACCAGCGAGGACCAGTTATTGGGTCTTTGGAAAAAGCAGGTGTACACCATCGTGAAGCTGAAGAACGGCAGTGGACTACCGCGCGAGGAGCAGGACCTCCTGAACAGCATGTTCGGTTCAGGCAGCAAGAGCTTTCCGATAACAGGCACCTACAACCCCAGCGTGAAGAGCATGGCCGACGAATTCGCGGGCGAGCTGCGCAGCCAATGGTCGGCTTTCATCAGCAAGGGCAACAATCTGCGGCTGTGGCTGGTGCCGATACTCGCCGGCATCGCGTGCGCGGTGCTCATGGTGGTACTGCACTATTACCTCCTCGGCGGCAACGACATGGCCTACATCGTGGCCTTCGTAGCGGTGAACATTTTCCTGTTCCTCATCTACCAATACCTCATCCGCAAGCCGAGCATGGAGAAGCTGGCCCTGCGTTCCAAACTGCGCGGTTTCAAGATGTACCTGAGCGCGGCGGAGGAGAAGCAGCTGCAGCACTTCAATCCGCCCGCGATGACCCCCGAGGTCTTTGAGAAGTACCTGCCGTACGCCATTGCCTTCAATGTGGAGCAGATCTGGGGCGACCGTTTCCAGGACATGATCAGCAAGGCGCTGGTGGAGCCGAACTACCGCTCCAGCTGGTACGGCGGCCGCATCATGAACTACGGCGCGTTCTCGCACAGCATGAGTTCCTCCTTCAGCAGCAGTGTGAGTTCAGCCAGCACACAACCCAGCAAGAGCGGCGGCTCCGGTGGTGGTGGCTTCTCGGGCGGCGGAGGTGGAGGTGGAGGGGGTGGGGGCTGGTGATTCAGCGGCGGCGCAACCAACCGGGCGCACCTCGGACTGGACATCCTGTCCGCTCACCATCCGATCTTCCTCAGGTCCTACTCCCGCACGAACCGAAGATGCTGTTGGCCGCCGTTCTGGAACGCGAGCGATACGATGTACGTGCCAGCGGCGCATGCCTCCGCATCGACGGTCATTTGATCTTCGAGCAGCGTGACCGGCACGGCTACGCAGTTGCCGAGCAGATCATGAACGCTTGCGCTGATCGGTTTCAAGCCCTTGGCGCATACGATCCGCAGTTCGCCGCGCGTAGGATTGGGGTATGCGACCGGTCCCGCCTTAAGTCCTGGTGATTCAATGCCCGTGGAGCCGGAACTGCACTCGGTGATGTGATCCAGGATATTGGCCCGGTCGTTCATGGCCTCGGGCCCGAACAGCTCGCTGGGGCCGATGGTACCGAACAACACCTTTCCCGCACCCCAGTCTTTTTCCGCCAAGGTGGGCAGGTCCACCGGGGGGCCTCCGAAATGGTCATCGTTGTTCTCCACGTTCACAGGGGTGAGCCCGTCGCCATGAAGCACTCCATTGGCATAGTAGAACGCGGCCCACTCCGAACCGATAGGCTGATACGGACCGGTATGGATCGGGTGCGCACCGAAAGGCCGTGCGTAGCTCACCGAATAGCTCTGCGAAATGGAGACACCTCCGAAACCTAGGTCCAGACGCACGTGCCCGGTGAAGTCCTGCGAATCTGGAGAGCTGTTCAAGAACAGCTTTCCACCGGCCGCCACCCAACGCTCCACCGCCGCCCCATGCAAGGTCAGAAAGTCCAGCATCGGATCCACGTCGAGGAAGGATCCATCGATGAAGATGGTGCAAGTGTTCGGCCCGAAGACCTGACCCACATCGATGGTCTCGAAATGGCCGAGCTGCCAGTTCCCTTGGCCGAACACGGTGTTCATGGTGGTCTCGTTGGTGCTGCCGTCGTCGTAGGTTTCCATCCACTGGAACTGGTCGGAGTGGATGTACCACACATCGGAACCGGTGATGGGATCCAGTCTGCAGGCATCGATGGTCAGCGTATTGTTCTCGGACCGGCTGTCCGGTGTGAGGAGCGTCGCAAGGATGACATGGCACGCCGTACCCGAATGGTCCACGGTGGTCTGGAACGTGTGGTCCACACTTGCACCGGGTTGCACGGGCCCGGGCACGACTTCCACGGGACCGAGCGAGCCGTCCACCGTCAGTTGCACTTGAAGGTTGCTGAGCGCGACCGTGCCTCTGTTCTCGATGCGGACGATCACGGGTTCCACGCCAAGGCCCACGGCGCTGATCGGTGAAATGAAGGTGCTCACGGCCGCGTCGTCGTCGCCTCCTCCCGTGATCACCACGGTGTAGTCCTCCGCTTCGCCGTACGTGAAGGGAATGCAGGGATCATTGGAAAGCGTCCATGGCCCGAAAGGTTCCCCCACACCGCGGATGCGCAAACGTGCCGGTCCGTTCAACGCGTTGGGAGGCAGGCTGAAAGTGAAGCTGATGGTATAGGCTCCAGCACCCATTTGGGCCAGGCCGATGCGCTCGCCATCACTGAAGCGTTGGTCGTGATCCATGTCGATCCAAGCGGCGAAATTGTGCGGCCACGCATCGTCCGATCCGATGGTGAGCGTGTAGGACGGGCCCACGGCGAGCGTCGTCTGCATGGCGGTGTAGTCGGAATAACCCGAGGCCACCAATGGCGCAATAGTGCCCGTGTTGTTGATGCTTCCGAGGGAGACCGACGTGAGGATCGGTGCCACGATCTGTCCGCCGTGCTGCGGTATGCAATAAGAAGATTGAGCGATGACGGATGCGGATGGAACAGCTAGGAGGAAGAATGCGAGCAGTGTGTCTTGGCGTGTGATCCTCATGGGCCGGTGTTTGATGCAAAGGCGTGCATTGCCTCGCAGGTTGATCGTGCGTGGATGACGCCGATCGGTTGGCCGACCGATGCTTAATGAAAACCTAAGAACGCTGTTCCTCAATGTCGACGAGGCTCTCCGACACATTGAGCACGAAGCCCTTGCCGTACACATTGGACAGGCAGACGCCCGGAACAAGCTGCACGTACTTGCGCAAGCGTGTGAGGTAAACGTCCAGCGAACGCGAATGGTAATCGTCCATGCGGCCCCATACCTGCTCCACCAGGAATTTCCGCTCCACCATCTTGCCCGCGTTGGAAAGCAGGATGTAGAGGATCCGGTTCTCCTTCGCAGTGAGCGTGATTGTGCGCCCCGTCATCTCCAGGAGCCGTTCCCGCACGTGCAGCGTGAAGGCCGGGAAGACCAGCGATCCGCTGGCGTGCACCTTGGGGCCTTGGGTGCGGTAGAGCACGGCGTTCACACGCAAGAGCAGCTCTTCGAACTGGAAGGGCTTGGTCAAATAGTCGTCGCAGCCGCTGCGGAAACCGGCCTCCTTGTCGGGCAAAGTGTTGCGGGCAGTGAGGAAGATGAAGGCAGCCAGGGGATCGATCCTCCGCACTTCGCGGGCCACTTGGAACCCATCCATCTTCGGCAGCATCACGTCCAGGATGCACAGGTCCGGTCGCACCGAGGTGAACCGCTCCAGGGCCTCCAGACCATCCGCGGCGTGGTGCACGACGAAACCCTCCTGCCGGAACCTGCTTTGCAGCAGTTCCGCCATGTGCGTTTCGTCCTCGACGATCAGTATGGTGCGCTCAGCCATGTTCCGTTTTTGGAAGAACGAGTTCCACCTCGGCACCGCCAAAGGTGCTTGCGTTCAACGTGATCGTACCGCCATGGGCCATCATCACCTTCCGGGCGAAGTACAGTCCGATGCCCGTGCCTTTCACTGAGCCTTCGTGGGCGTTGGTGCCGCGGAAGAACTTGGTGAACACCAGCTGTTCTTCGCTGGCGGGAATGCCGGGCCCGTTGTCCGCGACGGTGATCCGAAGACCGCTCGACGAGTCGCGGGTGCTGATGTGCACCTGTCGGGGCGCACGGCCGTAGCGGATCGCGTTGTCCAACAAGGAATGGAACACATTGGTAAGGTAGGTCGCATCCACCAGCACCCACGGATCGGCGGCCTCGAAGACGCAGGTCACCGCCACGGCATCCCGTTCCAGCGCAGGTCGGAGCGAGCGCAGGGTCGCTTGGAGCAGTTCATGCGCATCGTGAAGCTCCAATTCCAACGGCAGTGCCTCCTGGTCCAATAGGCTCACGGACATCACCTTCTTCACGTTGGCCTGCAGGCGTTCGTTCTCCTCGGCGATCACCTCCATCATGTGATGGTGCTGCGCATGCTGGTCAGGCCGCCGCAACGCTTCCAGGGCCAGTGAAATGTGGGTGATGGGCGTGTTGAACTCGTGGGTGATGTTGCTCACCAGGTCCATTTGCATCTGCGCCAACCGACGCTCCTGCGCCCACGCGCGTCGGCTCCGCCACAGGGTGAATACCAGCACAATGAACAGGGCCAGGAAGATCCAGAGGTAGGGAAGTGTTTCACGCAAGGCGGCAGCGGTTAGACCGGGCAGCTGCAACACCACCACCCAAGGCGCTACATCAGGTGGCACGATGGCCGACGACCGCACCGATGGGGCATCAGCGATCGGCCCGCGCTCTGGCGTTCGGAACAGGGTGTCCTTCGCAAGGGTGTCGATGATCAGCGCCACAAAGTCCGCATCCCCTGCTTGTGCAAAGGTCTCCCGCACCGATCGGGTGAAACGCGCATGGTCCACCAATTCCATCCGCCGCCCGTTCACTTCGGCACAGAGCAGCCCGCGGTCGGCGAACACGCCTCCGGATCCGATGCCGCCTGTATCGCTCGGGCTCGCCTCCATGGGCAGCAGGAAGTTGAGGCGCACGTGCATCCGCAAGACCGCTGGGACCTCAACAGGAAATCGGCTGCGCTGCAGCATGGTATCCGGACCGGCGGTGTGTACCCGATACTGCGCAATGGTATCGCCGATGGGTCCCGCGCTGCTCGGTGGCGCGATCAAGTAGAACTCGGAACCGCCGGGTAGGGCGCGCTCGGCGAAGAGTTCCACGCAGCGCGCATCGTCCCGCACTTGTGCTGCAATGCTGTCCAATCGCTCCTGTGCATGACCGATGAGGTCGGCGCTTTCACGGCGCAGAACGGTCCCCCAAGCGAGCAAGCCAGCAAGGAACAAGGCGCCCAATGCCATGGCCATCCCCACGTCCGAACGCTCCATCCACTTCATCCTTTCAAGGATACATGACGGTTAACCAGGAATGCCGGGTGTCTATCCGGTTCAGGGTTCTGTCAAGGAAGTTCCACGGGCCTTCTGGATCCGCGACTGGTCCAAGACGCATGGTACCCCGCCACTCCCCGCGTGGCCGTAGCGAGCGATCCAGGCGTCACGGAACGTAAGGGATCCCTCCCTCCAAGACAGCGGACGACCGGATGACACCACCTTCACCACAGGAGCCGCGCCATACTTCTACTTTAGGCATCACCCAGCACATCGCCCTCCATCTATCCCGCTAATGAACCCCTCCTTCTTGCAACAGATCCTCGGCAGCATCAGCGCCGGTATCGCCAGCATCCTCTTCTTCGTGCGCCTGCTGCCGTTCCTGGCGGAATGGATCAACAAGGAGACGAGCAGCGATCGATGGGCGGCACCCGCGGTGAACATCCTGGCGTCCATCTGGGGGCTGATGATGATCGCGCTGCTGTGCATGACGGCCAGCGGCGGTTTCGACTGGATCAAACTGGGCCGTGGGAAGCTCTACATGCTTGCCGTAGTCGCCGCGTTCGCGCTGGCATGCGCCTCCTACCTGTTCGTCGGCCTGTACCTGCGGCCGGGTTTCACGCCGCGCGGCCTCTACAGCCCGTTCCTCTACCTCATCTTGTTCTCAACGGTGCTGCTGGTAGTGGTGAGTTTGAACCAGAAGCTCGTGCCTGGAGTGTCCGTGCAGTGGATGCTTCGCCCATGGGCGTGGTTCACCGCCATCAGCCTCGTGGGCAGCCTGATCTTCGCTGGCAACTGGATCATCAACAACGGCGGTCGCGGTCTGGCCGACGTCGCCACGCGGATCATCGTCCACTTGCCAGCCACCAAAGAAGAACTCGCCGAGATCGAACGGCTCGATCCAAAGAATGATCTCGAAAAACTGGTCAGGCGGGCGAGCCGTGATGAGAAACCGGCCGTGTGCGCGGCGGCTACAGCGCGACTGCGCGCTGATCCGGATTTTCTGGGGATCATGGCTGCCATGCTGGATTCCGGTTATGCGGAACCTGCACTGCAGTTCGTGCGCGATGCTGAGCTGACGCCCGCCGAGAAAGCCCGCTTTGCTCGACCCGCGCTCAACGCCCTCGGGCGCTGGGTGAACAGTGCACCCGCACCCAACTACACGACGTCGGAGCACTTGAAGCGGACACGGCGGTGGGGCGATGAGATGTTCCGCGTCCTCCCCGGAAAATTCGCTGGCACCGGTGTGGACTTCACGGAGCTGGAGGGGTGGTACAAGGAGAAGATGGCAACAGAATAGTGGTTCCTACGTTCGGACCGATGACGATCCCCGATCCCTTCCGCCAGCAGCTCGCGGAGTTCCCTGCGCCGTTGCGCGAACTGGTTGAAGCCGAGATCAAGGCTGGCAACAGCATCGCAGCCATCGAGAACGGCTTTCCCGCTGCGCCCTGCGGTGCTTCTGTGAAGCTGGCGAAGGCGGTACAGGATGAACGCCGCAGATCGATGGGGGAGGTGAGGTTCTACGCGCGGAACAACTCTTCTTACGCCGGAGAATTCACTACCGAACAACGGCACTTCTTCGTGCTCGAACCGCCGTTGCCGCCCGAACCACCGCCGGACATGGACGCCATCCGCCGCTCGCTCGAACCGAAGCCGGATGCGTTGGCGCAGCTCGCCCAGCGGGAAGCGCGCTCGGGTCCGGAGCTCGTCCGATCAATGCTTCAAGAGCGCGTTGCGACGGAGAACACACGACCCAGCTCCACGCCGAAAGGCGCGCTGACTTCCGTGGAGACCGCCACCAGCGCGAAGCGCCTACTGCACTTCCGCGACCACCGTCCACCGCATGCGATCCAGTTCGCGCTGGAACGGGACCTCATGACCCTCTTCGCAACCTCCATGCAGAACGAGCGCTTGGTCATGACCGCCAGCGCCAACGTGGTCGGCGCGCGCTATCACTTCGAACTGCGCTTTGAGGCGGCGATGCCGGAGGGCAATTGCTACTCCCTGAGCGTGGAGACCTCATGGGCCGATGCGGCCACCACGCACCACGACTACTACCGCAAGACTTCGGACAGCTGGTTCAGTCATTGGACACGCGATCTCCAGCCCGCCGATCCACCCGCTGCTGCTGAAGGTTCATCTGACCGCTACGAGAAGATCTGCGCCGCATCATTGAACGCCGAAGCGCATCTCGATTCCGTTCCCGCACTGCAACAAGCGATCGTGGCAGGCATGAAGCGCGGCGCGCGGTTCTCCACCTCGCACAAAGAGGGCGGCACGAACATCGGTTGGGATGGACAGCGTTTCGTGCGCTCCGACTACGGCGACTATCCGGATCACATCACCTACGCGAATGAGGCGCACTTCATGGACGCGCTGCGGAAGTTCTACGACTGGGAGACCTCGCAGAACGTGTATCCGGAGAAGGACTCGGAGCTCGTGGCGTGGAGGCTCATGCTGCGCTTGCTGCGGACTTAGGGTGGCGACTGGGGGCGCTCGCTATCATCAAGCCGAGGGTATCTCCTCCACCAACACTGCGTTCCCGACCTTGTCGAAATACGTGCACGTCATTGCACCGGTATCCACCACCCAGCGCTGCACGCCTGCAGCGCGGGCTTCGTCGCAGATGGTCGGATAGTCCGACAAACCTTGCTGATGATGCTTGATGCGGGCGATGAAGTGCTCGCGGTCCACGCGGTCGGCGATGGGGTGTTCGGCATGGCCGGGCGGGGAACTGAGGAGCTGGTCGGCGCCTTCGTAGTCCGTATGGCCATCGGTGAGCCAAGTGGTGTAGCGGCGCACACCGAGCTGGATGAAGGTCTGCACAAGGGCGGGGAAATCGGCGCCGCTCTTCACGTGGCTGCGTGCTTCGGAAAGTTGCTCAAGGGTGAACATGGTCGTTTGGTTTGTGGCAGCAAAGCAGCGCCAGCACCCGGTCCTTCTCCTTGTAAAAAGTCGGCTATTGGGCAGAAAGTACATTCCATGGCTCACGACCTCGTTGATCCGCACATGATGGCAGTCTGGTTACTCGCTCTCGGGTGGCGCGTGCGGTGGATGTCCACGGCCAGCGCGGCCACTCCCGGCTCGGGGAGCCCGTGCTGCGGGCCATGCGCGAGCCGGGTTGTGGCTTTGGCCGTGGGCGCCTTTTGGCTCCACCTTTTGGCGAAGCAAAAGGTGGAAGTGTGGTTGCCTGATCGATCTCGGCTTCGCGGTTCACAGGCGCAAAGAGCCCTATTCCTCTGCTTGTTCGAAGAAGCGCTGCGGTGCCTCACCGGTGAACGCACGGAAGGTCTTGATGAAATGCGCCTGGTCGTAGAAGCCGGCCTCCAGCGCGGTGTCGAGCAAGGCCGTGCCGGGCACATGCGCTTGCAGCACTGCGCGCATTCGCACAATACCCGCGTACTGCTTGGCCGTGGCACCCACCGCTTTGCGGAAGCGCCGCTCCAAGGGACTGCGGCTGGTGTGCAATTGCTCGGCCAGCTGTTCGATACGGATGCTTCCCTTGCTCCGGTGTATGAGCGCCAGCGCGCCCACCACCAGCGCATCGGGCTTCGCTGGCCGCAGGCGTTCAATTAGGAAGGCCTCCACCACCGAAACCCGGCCCGCATCGGTGGCGGCTTCTTCCAAGCGTTCTTCCAACAACACCAGCTCGGACCGCAGCATGAACTGCTCCAGCGAAAGGCTCTGGCCGAAGAGTTCGTTAAGGGGCTCGGGGAAGAAGGCCGTAGCACCCGCCTCGCGGAAGAACACGAGCACGGTGCCGGTGCCAGCCTCGCTCTGGAAGGTGACGGCCGAGCCTTGCATACCGGTGACGCCGGACCGATGCAGCTTGCGCGAACCATACGGCTCCATTCGCTTTACCGCACCGCTGAACTGGAAGCCCATGACCAGTCCCGTGCCGGGCAGCACCGTATATGGCGCATTGCTGGTGGACCGCACTACGGCGTAGCGTTCCACGAATGGCCGCAAGGCTTGGCAGGGCAGCGCGATGGGAGGTGAGGGCTGTGCCATGCACGAAGATGGGAAGGACAGAAGATCCTGCGAGCGGGAAACGCCGAAGAACGTGTATCCCGAAAAGGTCTCCGACCTCGTGGCGTGGAAGCTCATTCTCCGGTTGCTACGGACGTAGTGTGGTTGCCTTACGTTCCTTTCTTGGAACGCAGATCGGCCGCCAACTGCTTCATGGCCTTGGTATCCACCGTGTCGTACTCGCTCTTGTCGTAGATGCTGAGCAGGTACACTTCGGCATCCTCGGTCACCACATAGGTGATCACACGGGCGCCCCCGCTCTTTCCTTTGCCCTTGCTGGTGATGGCCAGACGGACCTTGTATAAGCCGTGACCAAGACCGGTGCCCGAGTTTGGCTGAAGCTCCAGCTCCTTCTCCAGTTTCAACAAGTCCTTTGCAAGTAAGCGGTGCCGCTTAAGCAACGGCCGCAACTCTTTCTCGAACTCCGGCGTGGGGATGACCCTATGCTTCACGCAGCACGTCCTTCAAGGTCCGCTTCTTCAATTTTCCTGAGCGCATCCGTGCTACTTGTGTGAGCGCATTGCTCAGCGAGGAGCGGAGTTTCAATAGCTGCTCATAATGTCTCAGCTTATCCAACAGGTCATTCCAGTCCTCCACAGGGACCTGAACGGCCTGCACGTTGCCATCGGCATCGTTCACATAGCGCATCGGGACTTTCATGCTCCCAAAAATAAGGGCTCAATTGGCGAATTGCCTGCACGCTTCCAGGTCCGCCGCCTCGAGCATCGGGTACTGCTTCAACACTTCAGCTTCGGGCGTACCGGCCATCAGGAAATCCAGCACGGTCTGCGCGGTGATCCACATGCCCCGGATAACGGGCTTGCCGTTGCAGATCCGGTCATCGACGGTGATCCGCTTGAGCAGTTCTGGATCTGCGTTCATGATCCAAAGTTAGGCGATACGTGTCCGGTTCACCGAACGCGCGATAGCTTCACGCCGCATGAAATTCTGGGCCGGCGTCACCGACAACGAATGGTTCCCCTTCCTCGCTGCGCGCGGCTTGGACGAGGTGAACTTCTGGCGGCCATCGCCGGGGCCGTACTTCACGGGCTTGCCTGCGGGCACGCCCTTCCTGTTCAAGTTCTAGGGTACCTCGAAGCACCTGCTCATGGCGGCATCGGCGTAAGACGCCGACCCTTGCGGGCGCATGTCTCTCGTCCGATCATCCTGCGTTGCTACTCGGTCAGCTACCGCCAGGTAGCTGCCTTTTGTATCGCCTTGTCTGATCGAACGATAGCCACGCGTGCCATCCATTCGAAGTACTCCGAGGCACCCTGGGCGCCGAACAACCACATCGCGGGTGGCGGCTTCTTCGTGCAGTATTCATCGCTGCCGCTGGAGATGGCGTGGGATGCGTTCGGGGAGAAGCACGGTATGCCCGACCCCGGCTCGTCGGCCGGGGCAGGCTAACCGCGACTTCGACCGGAAGATCCGCGAATACCGGAAGCTGCCGCGATCATACTTGAACTTGTAGTGCGCGGGTCTCTTACTTTTGGTGAACCATGCCAGTCTCGGTCAAACAGAACAAGAAGGAAACGGTGATCACCGTTTCCGGCACCTTGGATCCGGTCCAGTTGGACCAGACCATCCGCTACCTGCGTTATCTGTCCCTCACGCGCGATTTCAAGAAAGTGTCGCAGGCCGATGCCGACAAACTCGCCGATGAGATCAACGAGGCGGCTTACCGGAAACGCCAACGACGCCTGGCTTCGTGAAGTTCATCGTCGATGCGAACATCGTCATCAGCACGCTGCTCAAGTCGGATGGAGCGGTTGCAGATGTGCTGTTGAGGACCAAGCCCGCCCCGGAGTTCTTCGTGCCCGAGTTCATCCGTGTTGAGACATCGCTCCATCGTGCGAAAGTCGCGCGGCTGACAGGAGCACCACTGGAGTTGCTTGCCGAAGTGGAAGAGGTGCTGCTGTCGCGCATGACCAGCGTGCAACCGGACAGCATAGACGGTGTGCAATGGGAACGCGCAAATGAGCTGGTCGCGGGCATCGACCCGAAGGACGACCACTATGTTGCCCTAGCACTGCACCTCAAGTGCCCGCTCTGGACAGGCGACAAGAAGCTCATCAAAGGGCTTCGTGCGAAGGGATTCAAGCAGGTGCTCTCTACGGAGGAAGTGAGGGCGATGCTGAAGAAGAAGTAGCCGCGCCTTTCCACAACCTGAGGACCTTGAGCATCAGCATTGCCCTGGGCGGCGACCCTGGGGAAGCCACCGAGCGCGGGGTACCACGGCCAACCTCGTTCCGGCGGCATCGACCCGACTGTGCCTTCGCGAAGCCGCTCTTCGCCTTCGCGTAGCCGCTTCGGCGGAGCGAGGTCGGTGAAGCAAGGCGCGTCGGGACGACCCTGCGGGCGAGCGTCCTCGTTCGGCCATCCGGCTCCCGCTGTGGCGGGATGAAACAGTTGCTCCTCGATCGGAGACTTCGCTCCAGTATCCTCACTCGTCGCGCCTTGGCTGGCCGAAAGATCACCGCTCGTGCCAGCCGTTCGAGGTTGGCCGAGGCACCCTTGGAGCGCACCCAATGGGCGAAGGATGCCGACCTGCCCGCCCTGGCCGCTGAGCACCGACCCCGGTCCACGAACCGGGGCTGGCCGAGGAGATGGCCGACATTGCAGGCCGCAGGACTGTCACGTCGAGCGGAGCCGAGACGTACCTCGCACACGACCTCCGCGTGGACCTCGAAACCGCCGTGCGCCAGAAGCTGGTGACCAACGCCGCCAAGTACCCCGTGGAAAAGGCGAAGGGCGTGGCGACGAAGTATGATCGGTTGTAGGCGATGAGGCTACCTCACTTCTTCAACCACACATCTTTCACCTTCTTGAAGTGATTGATGCGCTTGTCGATCTTCAGGATCTCCTTGGGATAGAACTCCAACATGATGTCGCAGAAGTCCAACATCCATTGCTTACGCGGATTGCCGGGGACCACTTGGATCTTGTTCGAGTTGGCGATCTGTATCTGGCCCCATCCCAAAGCGCCAACCGTCAGGCAGTCCCACGACAAGAATTCGATGGGAACGAAGTGAACATTCTTCACTTCCACTTTGGTGCCGACCACATCGTAGGCGATGGACAGCACCACGAAGTAGTTGTTGTCCGCTTCGTAAAAGCGCGCCAAACGCTCTACGGAGGTCAGGTTGGGCATGTTGAAGTGCGTGTCCAACCGGTGGGTCTTTACATCCACGACACAATAGTTCCCAGCGCTGTCCTCGAACGCCAGATCGGCCATGGCGCGACGAGCAAAGTCGGCGGTGTACTTGCCACCGTGCTTTCCGATGATGGATTGGAAGTGCTCACCGAGGACGCCTTGAATGGCATCGCCAACAGCGCGTGTGCTGCTCGAACTTGCTTTGCTGATGAAGTCCGGCTGGCTGTTCAGGAAGCGTTTGATCTCGGCTTCAACAGACTTGAAGTCCTCGGTGTGAAAGAGCGGACTCGTGCTCATCCTTCCTGCTCTTGCGTGGCGAACAACTCGAGGTCCTCCGTTTGCAAGGGCTTGGCCTTCGCGGCAGCCTTGGTCTGTTGCGGCCCAGAGTTGCGCTCCCAGAAAACACCATCCGTGTACCCTTGAATACTCGGATCGCCGTTGGCCATGTCGAGTCGTTTCAGGGCGAGGCAAGCGTAGGTCTCATCGATCTCGATACCCACGAACCGCCGACCGAGCTTCTTGGCGACAACGGCCGTGGTACCACTTCCGAGGAAAGGGTCGAAGACCACATCGCCGGGGCGCGAGCTGGCGAGGATCGCTTTGGCTACGAGCTTCTCCGGCTTCTGCGTCGGGTGGTCCGTGTTCTCGGGCATGCTCCAGAACGGCACGGTGAGGTCCGTCCACAAATTGCTCGGGTGCGTTAGGCGGAACGAACCCTGATCGCTGCGTTCCCAATCCTTGGGTGCGCCACTTTCGTCGGTGTAGGGTGCCACCACCTTGCGTTTCAGCTTCACGGCCTCCGCACCGAAGTGGTAGTCCTTGCCCACGGTGCAGAACCAGATGTCCTCGCTGCTGTTCTTCCAATTGCTCAGCGCGCCGCGACCCTTCTCGCGCTCCCACGTGATGCGGTTGCGCACCACGAAGTACTTCTCTGCCACGCGCTGAATGGCCGAACTGCTCTTCCAATCGCCGCAGATGTACACCGAGGCGTTGGGCTTCAACAGGCGTACACACTTGTTTACCCAAGCATCTAGCCAATCGGCGTACTGGGCATCGTTCATTTCCTTGAATCGTTCCTCGCCGAACACCTTGTCCATGTTGTAGGGCGGATCAACAAAGAGCAGGTCCACGAAGGCGTCGGGGAGGAGGTCGAGGGTAGAGAAGATGTCGGCGTGGATCACTTGATCCAGCACCGCATCCGAGGTCAGTTGGCTTGATGGCCGTAGCAAGCCTGCGCTGTACGCGGAGCGTTCTACTTCACCGAGTTCGATGGTGCGATTGCGCCCGGCGCGCGGTTTCTCCAATGGCATGTGACGAAGGTAGTAGCGAGTTGGGTGATGTACCCGGCTGCCCAAACTAGGCCACGCACGTGGAGCGCGGGGTGCCGATGCGCCCCACTTCGGCGAAGGTGCGGTCCAGGTCGAACCAATGGAAGGCCTGCGCGGCGCGGAGAAAAGTCCGGATCAAGCTTCGGCACGCGTGGCGCGCTTTGCGCGCGATAGCTTCACCTTTCTCATCCCGGCGACACGCTTTGCCGGTGCCGCTTGGATGTACGCGGACACCAACAAGCTTTCGGCTTCGCTCATCGCTCGACCCGTGCCGATGAAGCCGATATCGTCCAGGTCGATGGTCTTCTTCTTGCCAACGCGTTCGCGCGCCAGTTCAGCCAACTGATCATCCAGTTTGGACTTGGGCCTCGATCGTTCTTCATGGTCGACCAACTTCTCCAACAAGGCGATCCAGTGCTCGATCGGGATCAGTACGGCGACCACCTTGCCATGTGCCTCGGATACGAAAAGCGGTCGCAACTTCTCGATGCTGAAGCCGGCCTTCGGTGAACGCTGGGTGGGCATGGTCCGAAGGTATTGAGCAAACCTCGAGGACAACAACATCTGCGGACCGGTCCGACTATCTTTGGTTCACCATGGACATCCAAGCCATCAAGCTCGAACTGGTACAGCAACTGGTCTCCACCAACGATGCCACCGTGCTTGCCAAGGTGAAGAGATTGCTTGATCCGTTGCGCACGAAAGCACCCGGCAGCAAGGATGAACATGAAGAGGAGCTCATTACAGCTTCCACCATCTTCGGGCAAGCTGCATACGGTGAAGATGAGCCCGACATCAGTGGCCTGGTGCTGAAAGAGCCTGAGCCACTACCGGTGCTACAAGCACGGCTGAAACGCATGATCGACGAGCAGCAGGATGTGCGCGTGCTGGATCGCATGCTTGGCGTACTCCAGGATGGCAGCAATGAGGCGCGTTGGAAAGAGGTGCTCGCCGCTCGCGCACTGCGCTCCGAAGCTGACTTCGCAGCAGGGCGCGTGTTCACACAGGATCAAGTGGAAGCGCATTTCAAGGCCAAGCGCGCGCAGTGAGAGTCGCTTGGTCCGCATGGGCACTCCAACTGTTGGACGAGATCCACGAATGGTATCGCGAGCAGGCATCGGCGGCGGTAGCCGACCGCATCGTTGAGGACATCCTTGCCGTCACGCGCTTGTTGGAGCAATTCCCACATGGTGGGCAAGTAGAGCCTTGGCTGGAAGATCAAGACCTTGGTCATCGGCGCGTGGTGGTCCGGAACTACAAGGTGGTGTACCGGGTCCTAGAGGATGAGGTGCGCATAGTGGACGTCTTCGATAGCAGGCAGGATCCGCAGAAGATGAAGGTTTGAACGTGCACGACCTACCGCTCGCCGAGATCCCCAAACTGGACAGCCTGGCCATCCGCTCACCCATGCACCCGCCAGGCGATGGCCCGCGTGGTATAGCGCATGTCCACCGGCCCATAGGGACTTGTGGCATCCAACAGCGCCTCTAACGCTTGCAGGAAAGCAGGGATGTCGGCCACCCCATGTTTTACATAAGAGCTGCTCAGCGCCAGGTTGCGCACACGGGCGCGGTCCATGGGCACGGTGTGCATGAACGCACGTAGTTCCGCATGCGGCGCTCGCTCACGGATGGCGCTGATCGTCCTGCCCGCGCGCTCGTTCACGTCGTACTGTGTGGACCAGGTGCGCAGCAAGGTCTCATAGCCTTGCATGAAAGGCGTGTCCTCCAGGCGCACGTTCCAGAAGGCCACGCATGCGGAGCGCGGGGTGCCGATGCGCTCCACTTCGGCGAAGGTGCGGTCCAGGTCGAACCAATGGAAGGCCTGCGCGGCGATGATCAGATCGGCGCACGCATCGGGTAGGCCGGTATGCTCGCTCGACCCCACATGATAGTCCTGCGCACCCTCCGCACGTGCCGTGGCCAACATGTCCGCGTTGGGGTCGATGCCGATCACCGGGTGGCCGGTGCTTGCGAAAAGGCGCGTGGAGATGCCTGTGCCGCAGCCCAGGTCCACGATCAAGCCGGGGGCCGGAGCCTGTGCCAAGCACCAACGCACCAGTTCCTGTGGATAGGTGGGCCGCGCCTGCCCGTAGATAGTGGCCAGGCCGGTGAAGCGTTCGGTGGATCGCATGGTGGATCGCGGGCTGAGGCGAAGCTACGCGCGCGACTAGCGCACAGGCGCCAGCCTGCCGTAGACCGGTGGACCTTGAAACCGCCGTGCGCCGGAAGCTGGTGACCAACGCCGCTAAGTCCCCGTGGAAAAGGCGAAGGGCGTGGCGACGAAGTAAGAAGGCGATATCGATTTGGTCGGATGTTGTTGGGCGTGCCCCCTTCGCAAAGCCTCGGGGTCCGGCTTTCCGCTGTACTCTAGACTTGCCCGCCTCGAAGATGGAGATCTTCGGGGAGCGAACGATCACTGAAGGAAACTGAGCAGGATCGCGGGTGAACCATTCCGCTGCATAGGCGCAAGGGCCTAAAGGACTTATTGGCACCCGTGATCCACTCGGGTCTGAGGCTCGGATAGAATTCCAGGCGTAGTGGCCTAGTAGAGTTGTCGAGCACAGGGCCCATTGCTCAGTCCCTCCAGCGATCACTTGTCTAACCCAAAGGTACACGGACATGAGACACTGGATCGGCATTGATGTGAGCAAGGCGACCTTGGATGTGGCCTTGCTGGACGAACAAGGCAAGGTCACCGCCGAAGAGAAGGTGGCCAACACGGAGAAGGGACTACGCAGCATGTGGAAGCGCTGGACCAAGATGTACGGGCTGAAGAAGGACCAATGCCTGGTGTGCCTGGAGCCCACCGGCCATTACTCGCATCTTCCGCTGGAGACACTCGTGCGGTTGGAGGTTCCCACCTGGCTTGCGCACCCCACGGACATCATCAAGAGCATCGGCACCACGCGTGGCAAGAACGACCGCATCGATGCACTTCGGATCGCGGATTACGCACGCCGCTTCCACGACAAGGCCAGGCTTGTAACCGCCGATCACCTGCGCACCAACAAGCTCAAGCAACTGCTCGCCCGGCGTGAGAATCTGGTGCGTCGCAAGACCATGCACCACACCCAGATCCGCAACCTGGACCATTGCGTGGACCAGTCGTTGCGCGCGGCCTTCACACGCATCGACAAGGCGCAGATCACCGCGCTCCAAGCAGATCGAGACCATGATCAAAGAGGTGATCGCGGCTGAGCCAGAGCACCAGCGCATCTACGATCTGCTCTTGTCCATCGATGGCGTTGGCCCCGTGTTGGCAGCGCATCTGCTGGCACTCACCGAGGGCTTCCTGCGCTTCAAGACCGCGCGCGAGCTGGCCTGCCACGCCGGGGTGGCACCCTTCGAGTACAGCTCCGGCTCCAGCATCCGAGGCAAAACGCGCGTCTCCAAACAAGCGCAGCCCACTTTGAAGTACCTGCTGCACATGGCGGCTGTGGGATGCACGGCACGCAAAGGCGAATTGCAGGACTACTGGAAGCGCAAGGTGGCCGAAGGCAAGCACAAGATGAGCGTGCTCAACGCCATCCGCAACAAGCTCATCCACCGCATCTGCGCCGTGATCGAACGGGGTACGCCATTCGTGCGCAGAACGGAACCGGCCGCTGCGTAGACTTGTGCGTCGGGCCGAAACGGAAGCAGGCTCTGCTGAGGAGCAACCTGCCAGGGATAGGTCCGATGTACGACAGGCATAACATGGGTCGAGGGCATCAAAAGCTCTTGACCCATGCCTGGAGTTCCTCATGCCTGAAAAAAAACCTGCCCATTGGCTTGCTCAGGTCATAGAATAACTCCTCGCACGGATTACCGTGCTGCGGGGTGCCGCTTCAATCCGTCACGCGCTGACGCACAACCGATGATCCAGCCAAGGGAATGATCTCTACTTCGCCGCGAACCGTGCGCTCAAGAACTCTGCTGACGCTTGCGGCGAACCGCTGAGGAACAAATGATGCTTTGGTTCATCCGCGAACCAAACGAAGGTGTCAACGGCTTGCACGTCCATGTGAGCGACATAGTCCTTGCGCGATGCGAAAACCGACACATAGACCCTAGGGTATAACGCCGTGTTCGACCACTCCTTGAGTTCAGCAAGGCGTGAGCTATCGATAGGACCGATGTCGATGAAAAACAGTGCGCTGTGTGCTGTTGAGTAGACGACCGTGTCCGGCAGCCTGACCTGAGCCTCGGTGGGTAAGCCAAAGCGTGCCAGTTCTGCACTCGAAAGAACCTCCGCAACGGGAACCTGTTGTGGAAGGATCCCATTTCGTAGCGCCACTACCAAGACTTCTCGCGTTGATGTTCTGCTCATAGCCGATCACTTCTTCGGCTTCAACTTCTTCGTGCCCTTCAACACCTGCTTCTGCTCACTGGCCAAGCGGCGCCTAACCTTCTCCACGTCTTCGGCAGCGGGAAGTTCCTCGGGCTTCACGCCGCGTTTGATGAGCATGCTGCGCACCTCCCAATTGTTGTCGATATGCTCGCGAGTGATTGCGCGGTCGCCTTTCAGGTCCTTCTCCTGCACGTTGTGGCTAGTGAGTTCGGCGGCGAAGTCCTTGGCCTTGATGGTGAGCGTGGGCAGGAAGTCGGCCAAGGGCCGGTTCTCCGGCACGCCAAGACGTTGCTTCATCGCGTTGGTGCCATGCCCGCCGAAGAGAGCGCGGTCGCCTTCGTGGCGGATGTTGCCGAAGCTGCGCTCATCCACGCCCCGCTCGAAGATGAGGCCGGAGAGCTTGCGCTCCGTCTGCTTGAGCTTCTCGCGGGCAACGATGCGGTCGGCCTCTTGCAACCGCAGTTCGATCACCTCCTGCTTGCGTGTCTGCACGGCGAAGTAGGTCTGCGCGAATGCGATCTCCGCCTTGCCCGGGTCGCCGTTCTGGGCGATCAGGTAGCAGGCGTAACGGGTGAGGGCGAAGTCGTCGATCGGGCGCTGGGCACCGCTGCCCAGATCGACCATTTTGGTGATGCCAACGAAATGGTCGTCGACAGACTCCCCGGCGTTGCCACAGGCCTCGCGCGCCTTCTCCAGGGCGTTCAGGAAATTGCGCCAGTCCGCGTAACCGAAAATGGCTTGCAGGTCGCGTGCGCTCCAGCACTCCACTCCGTCAATGGTGCCGCTGGCCGCCTCGAAGCGCTGCCATAGTTCGTTGATGAGTTCCTTCTTCATGGTCCAAGTCTGCGCGATCGACCGGCACAAGCCCGATCGCTTGTTTTCCCGTCGATCGCGCAAGCCCAATATAGTGCGGCAACGATCCACGACCACGGCACAGGAAAGCGCCGCCAATGACAACTGCGCGATGCACTGCTGGCCTTACTCAAGGACCCATGCCTTCGACAAGCCGAGAGCGCCATCCGCTCACCCATGCACCCGCCATGCGATGGCCCGCGTGGTGTAGCGCATCTCCACCGGCCCGTGGGGGCTTGTGGCATCCAACAGCGCATCCAACGCGTGGAGGAAAGCCGGGATGTCGGGCACACCGTGTTTCACGTAAGAGCTGCTCAGCGCCAGGTTGCGCACACGCTCGCGGTCCATGGGCACGGAGTGGAGGAACTCCCGAAGTTCCGCATGCGGTGCTCGCTCACGGATGGCGTTGATCGTCCGGCCTGCGCGCTCGTTCACCTCGTACTGTGTGGACCACGTGCGCAATAAGGTCTCATAGCCCTGCATGAAAGGCGTGTCCTCCACGCGCACGTTCCAGAAGGCGACGCAAACGGAGCGCGGGGTGCCGATGCGCTCCACTTCGGCGAAGGTGCGATCCAGGTGGAACCAATGGAAGGCCTGCGCGGCGATGATCAGGTCGGCGCACGCATCGGGCAGGCCGGTGTGCTCGCTGGTGCCCACGCGATAGTCCTGCGCACCCTCCGCGCGTGCCGTGGCCAACATGTCCGCGTTGGGGTCGATGCCGATCACAGGGTGGCCGGTGGGTGCGAAAAGGCGCGTGGAGATGCCTGTGCCGCAGCCCAGGTCCACGATCAAGTTGGAAGCCAACTCAAAATGATCCTTCGGGCTGCACCGGCGCCTCTTTCGGCCATCCGGCGTTGCTCAACCCTTACAGAGCGTCCAGCTATGCGCGGGTTTCGCGCCTTGGCTGGCCGAAAGATCCATCCGGTTCGCTTCCAAAAACCATTTTGAGATGGCTTCTGGGGCCGGGGCCTGTTCCAAGCACCAACGCACCAGTTCCTGTGGATAGGTGGGCCGCGCCTGCCCGTAGACGTTGGCCAGGCCCGTAAAGCGTTCGGTGGATCGCATGGTGGATCGCGGGCTGAGGCGAAACTACGTGTGCGACTAGCGCACAGGCGGCTGCCTCACTTGCCGAACGTGCCATCGTACTTGCAGATGGCGATAGGGGGATGTCACACTGAGCTCCTCGAAGTGTGGGCGTGCCCCTCGCAGAGCCTCGGGTCGCGCTTTCCGCTGCAACTCTAGACTTGCCCGCCTCGAAGATGGAGATCTTCGGGGAGCGAACGATCACTGAAGGAAACTGAGCAGGATCGCGGGTGAACCATTCCGCTGCATAGGCGCAAGGGCCTAAAGGACTTATTGGCACCCGTGATCCACTCGGGTCTGAGGCTCGGATAGAATTCCAGGCGTAGTGGCCTAGTAGAGTTGTCGAGCACAGGGCCCATTGCTCAGTCCCTCCAGCGATCACTTGTCTAACCCAAAGGTACACGGACATGAGACACTGGATCGGCATTGATGTGAGCAAGGCGACCTTGGATGTGGCCTTGCTGGACGAACAAGGCAAGGTCACCGCCGAAGAGAAGGTGGCCAACACGGAGAAGGGACTACGCAGCATGTGGAAGCGCTGGACCAAGATGTACGGGCTGAAGAAGGACCAATGCCTGGTGTGCCTGGAGCCCACCGGCCATTACTCGCATCTTCCGCTGGAGACACTCGTGCGGTTGGAGGTTCCCACCTGGCTTGCGCACCCCACGGACATCATCAAGAGCATCGGCACCACGCGTGGCAAGAACGACCGCATCGATGCACTTCGGATCGCGGATTACGCACGCCGCTTCCACGACAAGGCCAGGCTTGTAACCGCCGATCACCTGCGCACCAACAAGCTCAAGCAACTGCTCGCCCGGCGTGAGAATCTGGTGCGTCGCAAGACCATGCACCACACCCAGATCCGCAACCTGGACCATTGCGTGGACCAGTCGTTGCGCGCGGCCTTCACACGCATCGACAAGGCGCAGATCACCGCGCTCGACAAGTCGATCGGCAGATCGAGACCATGATCAAAGAGGTGATCGCGGCTGAGCCAGAGCACCAGCGCATCTACGATCTGCTCTTGTCCATCGATGGCGTTGGCCCCGTGTTGGCAGCGCATCTGCTGGCACTCACCGAGGGCTTCCTGCGCTTCAAGACCGCGCGCGAGCTGGCCTGCCACGCCGGGGTGGCACCCTTCGAGTACAGCTCCGGCTCCAGCATCCGAGGCAAAACGCGCGTCTCCAAACAAGCGCAGCCCACTTTGAAGTACCTGCTGCACATGGCGGCTGTGGGATGCACGGCACGCAAAGGCGAATTGCAGGACTACTGGAAGCGCAAGGTGGCCGAAGGCAAGCACAAGATGAGCGTGCTCAACGCCATCCGCAACAAGCTCATCCACCGCATCTGCGCCGTGATCGAACGGGGTACGCCATTCGTGCGCAGAACGGAACCGGCCGCTGCGTAGACTTGTGCGTCGGGCCGAAACGGAAGCAGGCTCTGCTGAGGAGCAACCTGCCAGGGATAGGTCCGATGTACGACAGGCATAACATGGGTCGAGGGCATCAAAAGCTCTTGACCCATGCCTGGAGTTCCTCATGCCTGAAAAAAAACCTGCCCATTGGCTTGCTCAGGTCATAGAATAAGTCCTCGCTCGTTCCTCGCTCCGGGCTTTCCGCTTCAATCGCTCACGCGAAGTGCTGGGATGACCGGTCCCATGGCTCATAATTCCAAGGCGCAAGGCAACCGGTGTTGGAGTGGGCTCGTCAACTCTTCAACCACGAGGTGGTGCGTGGTTGCTCTGGCGGAGGTTGTATCGGTGACGGGCTGGACTTCAGTCAGGGTTACTCTACAGCTGGTCACACTTGGACTCATGGACAAGAACAGTTGGGCTGGTGCACTGCTCGGAGTTGCGGCTGCGGCCGTTGGAGCAGTGGCGGACGTCGCGGCAACTGCCTGCGATGCTTCGAGGGATTCTTCGAGCGAATGTGACACAGCACGTGAATTGAGCCGTGCGAGTGCCGCGGACGACGTGGTCAGTCGCAAAGACGACTGAACCAAACTCTTACACACGAAGGCCCGACCAAGGTGGTGGTCGGGCCTTTGTGTTTCAGGAAGTGATATTGGCCGGCCAGCATGTTCTAAAGCGCCGCTGAAAGCTCTCCGGTTGGCGGTGCGCAAATTCTGATGGTGAAGCGATTTATCCTGATAGGCGCCTAGTCCGTTTTCGTCGGCTTATCGTAGGCCGTTCAGCGAAATGTACGCACTTGTACGCAGGGTGCGTTATCTTCGACCCCCGTGAACAAGACAGAGCAGCGGGACCTCGAAGGGCTAGCCTTCATCAAGAAGTCGATACGACTGAACGGTATTTCGCCTTCCCTCCGTGAAATCATGCGGGAGGTAGGGTACAACTCCTCTCGGTCTGCCCGCCTTCTCATTGAAAGGTTGGTCGACAGCGGTCTCATTGGCTACGAGAATGGGAAGATACTTCTGGTTCGCGAGGCAGCTGATTTTGGGGAGAACACCGTCGCTGTTCCGTTGGTTGGATCTGTAGCCTGCGGCGCCCCGTTGCTTGCGGAGCAACAAGTAGAAGCTGAGATCCGGATATCGACCGAGATCGCAAGACCCGGGGCCAAGCACTTCCTGCTGCGCGCCGTCGGTGATTCGATGGATGATGCAGGTATCGACGACGGTGACCTCGTTCTTGTGCGCCAACAGGCGACGGCGAAGCCTGGGGACATGATCGTAGCGCTCGTGGACGATGAGGCGACAATCAAGTTCTTCCATCCGCAAGGGCAAGTCGTTGTTCTCCGCCCGAAATCGCGAAACTCCAAGTGGAAGCCAATCATCGTATCGGCCAATCTGCGCATCCAAGGCGTCTTCGTGGCTGTGATCCCTGACGTCCTTTCCTACCCTGATGAACACCCATAACTACAATGTCATGAGCAAGTCAACACGGAACTCTGGCAAGATCTGGACCCACACCGAAGTGAAACAGCTTGAGAAGCTGGCGTCTCAGAACACACCGACGCGCGTGATCGGGCTGAAGCTCGGCCGCACACCTAGTGCAGTGTACACCAAGGCCTCAGAGGAGAGCATCGCGCTGAAGCCGACGAACCAGTCGCCATACAACCGGGGAAAGAAGTAGGTTATACTCCCAGACACAAAATGGCTGTACCCCATGGTTGATTTTCGTCACTACCACATAGCACCTCTTATCCTGGTTGTTCTGGGAATTTCTGCCGCATTGGGCAAATTGTCCGATGTTCTCCAGGACCATGGTCTGGAGCACCACGGCTGGGTCGGTGGTGTTTCGGTTGTGAGTTTAACAGCTGGCTTTTTGAAGGTGTACGACCAGTGGCTTTGGAGGCTTCCAGTGCTCCGATTGCTTGTCCGAGTGCCGTGTATAGCCGGCAACTATCGTGGTCAGATTGAGTATGTCTATGAAGAAGTGCCCCAAGTCAAGCGCATTGAGGCGGAGATAACCCAGACTGCCTCGCATGTCCATGTCTGCTGCAAGTTCTTTTCAACTGACACAGAAGGAACCGAGACAACCAAGTCGCGTTCAATCCATGCTGACTTGTTCGACCGTTCAGGTCACTGGCAGTTGTGCATGCTCTATGAGAATGAGGGCGAGCGCGTCCGTGGAAGCACCGCAGCACATGACGGATTCGCAGTGTTGGATGTTCTGGAGGGCGGAAAGGCCTTAGACGGGCACTATTTCACAGGGCGCAAAACTCGTGGTAGCATGGTTTTGAAACGCCGATGATTCATCACAGGACGGCTAAAGCGAGATAGACAATGGCATCTACGGACAGGGAGTTTCGGAAGTTCAACACTTCAATTCGGCTTAGCGATTCGTCGCGCGCCAATCTCCGTGAATCGCGCAATGCAGTGCGCAATACGATTCTAAACCAGTTCAAGACCAACGGCATTCCCGTGATGCCCGAGTTCAAGGCTCAGGGCTCCTTCGTGATGGACACCATCGTGAACCCCATCGATAGTGACTATGACTTGGACCTTGGTGTCTATTTCATTGGCGACCTTGCACCTCATGAACGTCCCAGTCCGCGTGACTTCCATGAGGCCGTTTTGCAAGCGGTGAAGGATCAGACGCACGAGGTATACGACAAGGATGCGTGTGTCCGTGTACGCTATGTGGAGAAGTACCACATTGACCTGCCTATCTACTATCGCAGCTACACACATCCTGAGCTTGCACACAAAAAGGATGGCTGGATATGGAGCGATCCTTTGGAGTTCATCGCTTGGTTCGAGAAGATGGCGGATTCTGGGTTCCGTATTGACTACCTCTTGAACGAAGCGCTTCGACCCGATTTTGAGAGATGGAAGGAGGACGTCCGGAAGAAGGACGTTCAGTTGCGACATATCGTGAGGTTTCTGAAGGCTTGGGCGGAGTATCAAGGGAAAGAGGAGATGCCGGGCGGGATTTGCTTGACAATCTTGGCGGCTGAGAGCTATGTGCGCGACATCAACGACGATGTGTCCTTCCATCGCACTGTCGAGCGCATACATGCCAAACTCCTTCACAAGTACCAGTGTCTGCGACCCACCACACCAGTAGGTGAAGATTTGTTCGCGAAATGCACTGTTGCTCAGCGCGATTACTTCATGACCCGACTACAAGCGCTAGTTGAGGACGGTCGCATCGCTCTAAGGGCAGATTCAAGTGGTGAGGCTTGCGGCATCTGGCAGAGGCACTTTGGGGGGCGATTCCAATGTACTCCCCCCGAAAAGGTCAAGGTTGAGGTGGCACCATTGGCCGCAAGCATAGGATCTTCAGCAAGGCCCTATTGTCAGTGAGTTTTTGGGTTAACCGACAGATCCTAACGGATGTGCTTGTCGCTCACCGAAAGTACCCCGGCCTTGGTCTGCCATACACTCTCGGCGGCATCGTTAAGCTTCATGCGGAATTAGTGATTCGTGATGTACTAGGCGAACGCTGGGGTGCATTCGTGGTGACTATTGAGTTTCCTTTGGCGTACCCGCAAATCCCCCCTCGCCTGTATGAGGACCAGGGACGTATCAAGCGAACTCCAGATTGGCATGTGAACGGCGACGATAGTCTATGCATTGGCCCTGAGGTGAGCGAATTGGAGAAGTATGATGGCGCAGCCCACTTGCAGGATTGGCTTGACCGGTCAGCCATACCCTTCCTAGCAAATCATCTTCACAAGGAACGAACGGCCGAATACAAGAACGGAGAGTTCCAGCACTACACTGAAGGCATATGGGAGTACTATGCAGGTGAATGGAATTGTAGTCGAGCGGAAGTGCTGCGCAGACTCAGCCTAATTACCGGCGAAGTAACCGTTCCTCGGAACGAGTTGTGTTATTGTGGCAGTGATCTTCCATGGGCGAAGTGCCATGGTCCAAGGATTCTCAAATCAACGGTTCTAAGGAGGGCGTATGCGGCCGACTTGAATCGCCTACGCAAATCGTGACCTCCGCTACAAAGGTTTACACGAACCGAGGCCAGTTCGAGATTGAGGAGTCCTTCCTCACCGAACTAAACGATACCGCCTCACTACTGGATACGTGACGAAGTATCAGGCGTCCTTGTGTCTTAGTATTGGTCCAATACTCACCGTTCATTTCAAGGTGCGTCCCGCGTACGACACGCAACACGCCCGCTCCTTGCTGTTTGCCGGACCCAGCAGTGAATTCGTCGCGTAGTGAATAGATGTATGTAAGAAGAGTTTCGGCGGTTTCCTTCCGACTAAACGCGCGCGCAAGAACTGAAGTGCCCTCCGCTCGTTCCGTATAGCTCTTAATAACAAGGCCAAAGAAGTTCTGGTGAATGGACATCACTATTGGTAGGACATTCTGATAAGAGACTGGCTGTTTGGGTGTCCAGTTGGATTCAAGATGGCCCACCCAGGTGCCACTGAGATTTGGTCTTGGTGCGATCCAGGAAAAGGCCTTCTGCCTCCAACCATAATTGATGAAGTACACCCAAAAGAAGAAAACGAGCGTGATTGAACTCGACAATCTCATTGGCCAAGTCTTCGTGATCATCCAATGGTCGAGTTGCCAAGCCATAAGCGCAAAGACCATGGCAGCCAATGCAACGGTTACATACGTGAATCGTTGTATCTCGCTACTAGAGTACATGAGGAGAGTTCCCGTTGATCCATGTTTGAAAGTCCATCGGATATCCTCCGATGAAAAGAGACGTGACCATGCTCGGGTCAATAGTGAGTATCAGACTTACTCCCTTAATCCTTGATCCAAGTAGTGCAGCCATTTGCCTAGCACCAATAGGATGCTGAAACTGCTCTATTCCCGTGTTGTCCGGGATTGGTGGGGCGAGGAAGTAGCTTACGCCAATCACACGAGGATCGCGGGCATCTATCAAATGAAACCCGTCATGAAATGGTGACTGCCTGCTACTAACCTGGCCAAGAAACTCGATGGCATCGTGAATTCCAGATACTGGTAGCTTTGGAAGCGCAGTTGGTGGTACCAACGATGTTATCGGTAGGTGCACACCAGGCTCACACAGGACAAGTCCAATTCCGGCGAAATCTTTAGGTGGATTTCCTCTTAGACCTTCAACCACCGCAACAAGCCACTCTTTCACATTCATATCGATGCAATGCGTGAGATGTTCCAATCTTCGTCGACAATCTCAAGTAAATCGGCGTTTCGCGTGAGCGATTGCAGCGGAAACCCCGCAAGCCCTGTAATCAGGGCGCGGAGTTGTAGCGGAAAGCGCGACCCCGGCTGCATTTGAGCCGGGGGCACGCCCACACTTCGACTTCGCTCAGTGTGACAAGCGTGCCTCATGCCTGATCGATCTTCTTCACCATCGTCAAGATAGTCGCGATCGCCACCGTCTCCCCGGTCTCATCGAACACATCCACGAGGAACTTCACGATCCCCTTCGCCACATCCTCCGGCGTGCGTTTCTCCTGATCCACTTTCTCCTTCACCGTGAAGCGCACCTGGATCGTCATGCCCGGATACACCGGTTTCACGAAGCGGCATTCGTCCAGGCCGTAGTTCAGCAGCACCGGTCCTTTGGGTGGATCAACGAAGAGACCCGCCGCGCGACTGAGGATGAAGTAGCCGTGCGCCACGCGCCCCGTGAAGATGGTGCCCTCGAGGCTGTTGGCGTCCATGTGCGCGTAGAAGCGGTCGCCGCTCAGTTCGGCGAAGTCCTCGATGTTCTGCAGCGTCACCAGGTGGGTCTCGCTGATCAGCGTGTCGCCGATGTTCAGCTCCTCGAAGTGCAGGCGGAAGGGGTGCTTCTCGCTGATGTGGTAGCGCGCGCCCTGCTGGTATTGCTGGGTGAGGGCGGTGATCATGCTGGGGTGGCCCTGGATGGCGGTGCGCTGCAGGTAGTGCATCACGCCGCGCTTGCCGCCCATCTCTTCGCCGCCGCCCGCCCGACCGGGGCCGCCGTGTACCAAGGTGGCCAGCGGACTGCCGTGGCCGGTGTTCTCCTTCGCCATTTCGCGGTTGAGGATGAGCATGCGGCCGTGGTGGCTGGCGGCGCCCCATACGAATTGCTGCGCCACCTGCTCATCGTACGTGGCGATGCTGGCGCAGAGGCTGCCCTTGCCGAGTTTGGTGAGGGCAACGGCGTCATCGATGTCGGTGTATGGCATCAGTGTGCTCACCGGACCGAAGGCCTCCACGTTGTGGCTCTGCTGGTTCTTCCAAGGGTCGGCGTTGAGCAGCAGGATGGGGCTCATGAAGGCGCCCTTGCTGGCGTCGGCGCCCTTCACGTCCACGCTGTCGGCGCTGCCGTAGACGATCTGCGAGCCTTTGAGCAGTTCGTCCAGCGCGCGTTTCACCTCGTTGCGTTGCGTCTGTCCGGCGAGGGCGCCCATGCGCACACCGTCCACACGCGGGTCGCCGATCACAGTGCCGCCGAGGCGTTTGCCCAAGGCGATCTGCACATCCTCCAGCACGTTATGCGGAACGAGGATTCGTCGCGCGCCGGTGCAGCGCTGGCCGCACTTCAGCGTCATTTCCTTGCCCACCTCCTTGATGAAGAGGTCGAACTCCTCGGTGCCGGGCGTGGCGTCAGGCCCGAGCACGATGGCGTTGAGGCTGTCGGCCTCCAGGTTGAAGGGCACGCTCTCGTCCACGATGCGCGGGTGCTTCTTCAGCATCCGGCCCGTGGTGGCGCTGCCGGTGAAGGTCACGACGTCCTGGTGCATCACATGGTCCAGCAAGCCTTCGGCGCTACCCACGATGAGTTGGATCGCTCCCTCGGGCACGATGCCGCTGGCGACGATGTCCTTCACCATCGCTTCGGTGAGGTAGCTGGTGACGGTGGCGGGCTTCACCACGGCGGGCACGCCGGCCATCCAGTTCACGGCCACCTTCTCCAGCATGCCCCAGATGGGGAAGTTGAACGCGTTGATGTGTACGGCCACGCCCTCCTTGGGCACCATGATGTGGTGGCCGATGAAGGTGCCGCCCTTGCTGGTCTTCACGGTGTCGCCATCCACGTAGAAGGGCATGTTGCCCAGCACGCGGCGCAGGCTCGCATTGGCGAAGAGGTTGCCGATGCCGCCCTCGATGTCCACCCAGCTGTCGGCCTTGGTGGCGCCGGTGCGGTAGCTGATCTCGTAGTACTTGTCCTTGCGGTCGAAGAGGTATTGGGCGAGGGCCTTCAGCATGCGGCCTCTTTCCGGGAAGGTCATTTTCCTGAGTGGTGGCCCACCGACTTCGCGCCCGTATGTGAGCATCCTTCCGAAGTCCAGCCCGGTGCTGGAAGTTGTCCCGATCAGTTCTCCGCTCACCGCATCGACCAGTTCTGATTGCTTCCCTGCACCGGCGACCCATTCGCCGCACGCGTAGTTCTGTAGTTGCATGTCTGTGAAAGTAGGAGTGTGGTGTATTTGGGTGTGCCCCTCGCAAAGCCTCGGGTCGCGCTTTCCGCTGCTGCTCCTCGGCCGGATTACCGGCCTGTGGGGCATTCGCTGCAATCGCTCACACGGTTCAGTACGTTGAAAAGGACTCAACCTTGCCCGAAACGAAGACGACCTTCATGTGATAGTCGCTGTTGAGTGAGCTGGTCAAGTAGTACGTCTCACGATTACCGGATGTGCGAACATCCTTAACGCTGAAAAGTCCGCGACTTGTCAAGTCGAACATTTCCTTGGTCATGCCCTTCAGAACATCACCGTTGAAGATGGCTTGGCCGAACTGCGCACCGTATTTGCCAATGAGTTCTTGACGCACAGCTTCTGATTTCTGTTCCGCCTCCTTCCGTCGCTTTGCAGCGTGCTCGATCGTCCCACGTAGCTCACGGCTTGGGTCATGATCGTAGTACGATTCAGCCCAGAGCGTACCCATTGGTGATTGGAAAAAGTCCGAGAGATGCGCCAATGACAAGGACTCGTACTGCATGCTCATCGAAGCAAGATTCAGCCGAGGGGTGCGCAATGAATACATAGAGAGCTCCTCGGATTCTCTCAGGCGTGCGGTCAAGCCCTGGACCTCAATGTGCATTGTATCTCCGTGATGGACCCATGTCTCAGTGCCTCGGTTCGTTCGCAGGTCGATCTTGTCGATACCCATGAACTTGACGGAATCCAGGCATGTACTGACTTCGTTCGTCTTGCCAGCTTTCCCCATGGCTTCAATACACTCGCCATTCACCCGGTAGTACGTTGTCGGGCCGACAAGTTCACCTTGACCGGAATCAATCAACCGTTGAACGGAATTGTAGTACTCCCAACTCATGACATCGCTCTTCATGTCGAAGAGAACCAGCGAATCAGTTGACCCATTGCGTTTGGAGAATCCCAGGAAGCTCTGACCCGTGTACGGCGCAATTCCAGCTTGCTCGATTCTTTCCGCAACGGCGGGGTCGAACTTGAGAAGGAACCACTTGTTCAAAGTATCCTTGACCAATTCGCCACCCTTCGGTTTGTAGTCGGTCACTGGTATGCGATCAACGAGCACAGGGCTTGGTACCTGAAGCTTTTTCGGGATGACAAGTGCGAAACTCCCACTCCTCTGCCCCATACACTCCAGTGCCAATCCCTTGCACCTGAAAGCTGTTGAGTGGAGATAGTCGCGGTCTACTGCGGCTATGGGCGTGTTGTCAGCCATTGCTGTCGCGGTGCTGGTGCCATCGTCAAGCCTCACGAGTAGACCCTTTGCCTGCTGCCGGGAGTAGATCACTAGGTAGTTTCCCTCCGCTGACACGACACCTTTCATGTCGCAACTCATCTTGGCCAATTCCTCTGGTGAGAACTCGACGAGGATCAGGTCCCACTGAAATTCAGGAGCCATCAGGGAGTCGGAGCAACTAGCTGTAAAGGCGATTTGATAACTGAGTACCTCGGTCGGCCCAGATGAACTGGCAAGGAAGCCCTTTGACTTGGCAGGAAAAACCGGTGTCACCTTGATTGCGGACATTCCATACCCATGCAACAACTTCTTGGTTTCTCGCATGTGCTTGATCCGTGCTAGCACATCCTTTGGGATCACCGCTTCAACTTGCTTGATCTCATAGGCTTGCCTTGGAACTGCCGGTTGGTTGTACACGTTGCCGGTTGATCCCTGACCTGCGAAAAAGGATGTGTTGTTCTCGTAGTGGATCGTACTGACCGTGGCAAACGACTTTGTCGTAGCAACAACTTGAGCAGCAGACGTTGATGCTGAGAACGCTCCAACAAGGACAAGTGTAAAGGAGGGGAGTGACTTCATGTTCCGAAAGTATGTTCTGGACCCTGTTTGGTGGCGCCCGTGCGGTAGCTGATCTCGTAGTATTTCTCCTTCCTGTCGAAGAGGTATTGGGCGAGGGCCTTCAGCATGCGCCCACGCTCGGGGAAGGTCATCTTGCGCAGGGGCGGGCCGCCGACGGTGCGGGCGTAATGGAGCATGTGGGCGAAGTCGAGGCCGCCGCTTGACGTGCTGGCCACCAATTCACCCGTGCTCGCGTCGAGCAGTTCGGCTTGTTTGCCGCTGCCCGCGACCCATTCTCCGCAGGCGTAGTTCTGTAGTTGCATGGTACGAAGGTCGAGTGTTCGTTGCTCAGGTTTGGATCACCTTGATCATTGACCCTTGAGCCTTGTGACTTGAGTCTTGAGATCGGTGGTGCCGATGAGGTCGCCGGTGATGGCATCGATGAGCTCTGCTTGCTTGCCGGAGCCTTTCACCCAGGTGCCCGCGATATAGTTCTCTAATTGCATGGTGCGAAGGTCGAATGTTCGATGCTCAGTATTGGTCCACCTTTGAGGTTGGGCCTTGGGACTTGTGACTTGAGACTTCCGCGCAGCGGCTCCCACTGGCCGTTGGCGTAGTTCTCTAATTGCATGTGGCGAAGTTCGGTACGGAAGGTCATCCGCAGATTTCGCGGATGGCACAGGACCTGTCCCGCCCTAGCGGGATGAATGCGGATCCGGGATGGGCTATCTGTGACATCTGCGCCATATGTGGACGATCTGAACTCTGAGTGGGGGGAGGGTCCCCCTCGCAGGGCCTCGGGGTGCGGTCCAATTGCTCCTATCGCTCACGTGGGAGGCACAACCGAAGCACCTTTACGCCGTCATCCGTCCGATGAACACTCCATACGCCGCGCTCCTGGCATTCTCCACTGCGATCAGCACAACGGTGGTCGCACAGAACCGGTACAGCCTCGACCATCCTGCAGGCCAAGTGGATCGAACGGTGCCCCTCGATCTTGGGGGAGGACAGACATGCTATTCGAGCATGATCAACTACGGGGACTCAAGTCATGTGGAGTTGCTGTGGACCACAGCGAACCAGCAAGTGACCAACGCTAGATCCCATCGGCTCAATACGCTGATGTCCTACATGCATGATGCCGTGCGCATGAATGATGGCTTCCTGGTCTGCGGCTCTTCCGATGCCGCACCCCCTTTCCTGCTGAAGACCGACCCCAATGGTGATGTTCAATGGCACATTGGCTTTCCGGGCTTGTCGTTCTCCCAGGATCGACTTGCGAGCGTCATCGCCGAGGGTGGTTCGTTCAGGGCATACAGTGCCCCGTTGTCCATCGCGAACGGTTTCCAACGCATCGCCGGCGACAGCGCGGGAGGCATGATCACCGGCGTAACCGTCTCGGTGCAGGCAACGACCGGATTCACGGCTTTCAGCGCGACCGCGGTGAACGGTGGGGATATCGTTTTCGGTCAGGGGGTCGTTGCTGCCGATCCAGGCAACCGGAGGATGTTCGTGACGAAGATGGACAGCCTGGGTGCGCAATGGTTGAAGCTCTTCGACATGGACGGGGCGAGCGGGTTCAACGAGTACGTGCGCGATACGGAAGCGCTGGCCGATGGTGGAACGTTGGTGGTGGGTCATGCTGCGGATGCCGGGGTCGGAGCGAACGGGTTCGTGATGAAGCTCGATCCCGGTGGTGGGCTTCTCTGGTGCAGGAAATACATGGATGCGAGTGGAGCGCTCGCGCTTACAGGAGCCATGGAGCTCCCAGGCGGGGATCTGCTTGTCGCCGGGTTGAAAGATCTGTTCGCGCCACTGGTCGTTCTGCGGCTCAGTCCCTCCGGTTCGATCATCGCGCAAGAGCAATTGCCGATCGGGTTCCCCCAGCCGGAGGACTTCTTCCGCAATGACCAGGGAGGGCTGGCTTTGATGGAGAAGGACATGCTGATGGAACTGGACGCGACCGGCAGCGGATGCGGTTTCGTGAGCAACACGTCGATCGCGGACGCGGTGCATGTCCCGTCGATCACGGATGTGGCCGTTACGAACAGCACGTTCGTTCCTGGCACGATCACCTTGTTACACGATGATCGCCCGCCGGTATTGAGCTGGATCCCGGAATGTCTAAGTACGGGCATCACGCAACCCTCAGAGCCAGTGTTGACCGTTCAACCCAATCCAGCAGAAGGGATCGTGTGGATCGGTACTCCCGGACAAGTCGGATCGCAAGAACAGTTCGTAATGATGGACGCAATGGGCAAGGAGGTGTGCAGAGGCAGCTATGGAGAAGGTATCGACCTCCGCAGCTTGGTTCCCGGTGCTTACACCTGTTGGCTCCTGGATCGTGGTGTCCGTGTACGAATGATCCGTCGCTAAGGGAAGAGCTCGCCGGTGATGGCGTCGAGGAGTTCACTTTGCTTGCCGGAGCCGGTGAACCATTGGCCGGCGGCGTAGTTCTGGAGTTGCATACGGCGAAGATCGGGATGAATGGGCTATCAGCAGATGTCGCAGATGGCACAGATGAATACCAGGATAGGCTGAGCTATCTGCGACATCTGCGGCATCTGCGGATCGATCACCACGCCGCTCATGTAGTTGACCGAAGCTGCACATGATGTATCCACCATCTTGCCCTCGTGAACACGCACACCCCATCGCCCACGGTGCTCTTGCACCTGCGCTGGTTGCAACTGCGGCGCGCATGGCCGGTCTATGGCATGTGGTTCGTTGCAGTGGCAGCGCTCTCCGTTTGGACCGTGGTGCGTAATGCCGTGCAGGCCGATGCCACACGCGCGCCCTACATCGCCGTGGGCACGTTGCTCGTGGTGTGGGGCCTTCACCAACGCCGTCCCGACCTGCCGTTCCTGCACCGCCATGTGCAACAAGCCCGCCTGGCCCTGCTGCTGGAGTACGGTGCATTGGTGCTTCCGGTGTTGCTCGCTTTGCTGGTCACCCCGGCCATCGTGTGGTCGGCCGTCGTGCTGTTGGCGTGCGCGCTGCCGTGGTTGCCTGTGGTGCGCAGCAGTGGCGTGCGCGGGGCGTGGTGGCGCAAGCGTATTCCCGCGCACCTGTTCGAGTGGAAGAGCATGCTGCAAGGCGCGCATCCGTGGGTCTTGGTGCTTTGGCTCGCGGCATTGGCGTTCTGCTGGCTGCCGTTGCTGCCGCTCTTTTTGGTAGGCATCTTGGTGATGATGGTCGTTGGTGCGCAAGAGCTGTGCGAGCCGCGCGCAATGCTGCTGGCCACGGCGTCCAACACCCGCGACTTTCTCCGGCGGAAACTGTTCGGCTCGGCGGGGCTCATGGCCTTGGTCGTGCTGCCGGTGGTCGTTGGTGCCACGGTCTTCAAGCCGGAGTGGTGGTGGATCCACGGGCTCTTCGCCATCGGCATGGCGGTGCTGGTGGCCTATGCCGCGGTGCTGAAGTACGCGCACTACCGCCCCAACGAACGGCTCTCGGCCAACGGCGTCAACACCGGCATCGCCATGGTCGTCGCCATCCTTCCCGGGCTTTCACTGGTGCCGCTCTTGATGCTCCTGAGTGAGCTGCGCAACGCGCGGGCCAATCTCAACACCTATTTCGATGCTCACCATCACTGACCTCCGTTGCTCATACGGCGACAAGCCCGTGCTCGACATCCCGCACCACGCGATGGCGCCCGGCGTGCACGGCATCGTGGGCCTCAACGGTGCGGGCAAGACCACGCTGCTCAACGCGCTTTACGGCTTCGGTCGGAACCCTGAGGCCAGCGTGCAGTGGAAAGAGGAAGACCTGTTCCACGGCAACAGCGCCTTCCAGGAAGCCGAGAGCTATTTCCACCCCGGCATCACCGGCGGCGAATACCTCGACCTCTTCATGCCTTCAACCGCTTCAAGCGATGCACAAGCGTTGAACACCTTGCTGGAAGTCCCGCTGGATCAGCTCATCAGCACGTACTCAACGGGCATGAAGCGCAAACTCGTCCTACTGGGGGTGCTGCGCTTGGAGCGCGAAGTGCTGTTGCTCGATGAACCGATGAACGGGCTTGACCTAGCCTCGGTGCGCGTGCTCGAAGCCATCATCAAGCGTTTGGCCGAGCGCGGTCGCACAGTGCTCATCACCTCGCACGTACTGGGGCCGTTGGTGGCCTTGTGCGACCGCATCCACCTCTTGCAGCATGGTCGGTTCACGCGCGTCTTCGAGCGTGGTAACACGGGAGGCTTGGAGGAAGCGCTCTTCGCCGACCTCGATGCGCGCACACGTGCTGTCGTGCAAGAGTGGGGGACGGCCGAACGTGAGCCGCGCTGAAGCTCCTTCACTCCTTCACCAACGTGTGCACGCTTACGGAGCGCTCGCCTTGCACACGCAGTAGCAGCGGACCGTGGCTGAAGTCCGACAGATCGATCCGCAGGGTAGCGCCGCCGTTGGTGCTCCATGCACGCAGCAGACGGCCGCATGCGTCCAACAGTTCCAGTTGCTGTGTGCCCACGGGCAGGTCAACGAACACGAGGTCGCCGGCAGGGTTCGGCCGGATGCGCAGTTCATCGGCGCCCTGTTCCACCACGGAAGTCGGACAGAACTCATAAGCCCCTGCGCAGAGCGTGGCGTGCTGGCACCGCACAACACTGCTCACGGGATGGACGTATTCGTCCCAAGCCACGAGCGGATAGGTGCCCGCCATGCCGGCCGGATATCCGATGTAGCGCGCAGGTGATGCCGCATCGATGTGGTAGTCGTACAGTGCCGCGTCTGCGAAGAGGAGCGAGGCGATGGGGATGTTGTACAGGTTGCCCAACGTGTCAACGCCCAGCGGCCACGCGTTCATGAACGTGCCGCCACCGGCCATGATGTTGTTGTAGGCCTTCAGGAGGACGCCGCTCGGGGTGTGGAAGAACGTGCCGGTGTTCTTCTCGTTCACCAGCGTGTTGTTGATGGCATAGAGCTGGTGCGCGCCGGGGTTGGTGAGCACTTCGAGGCCGTAACCCACCAAATTGCTGTTCTGGCCGAGTGGCCCTTGTTGGATGATGTTGCCGATGACGAACGCGCGTCCTCCGTTGGGCAGGTCCAGCTCGCGGCTGGCATCGCCATCGGCCTCGTTGCTGAAGCGGCTGTATTCGATGATGTTCACCCAGGCGCGGCTCTTCAGCTCGTGGCCCACGTGCGCGTGGTGGCTGTAGTTGTAGCGATAGATGAGCGTGTCCACGTTGTTGATGTACAGGTTGTGGCTCTGCCCATCGCCGTAGCCGTTGTAGCCGAACTCGGTGTGTTCGATGCGAATGGTGCTCGGGTGCACCTCATTGGCCAGGATGCCGTTCTCGTTGTGGTGGAACCAGCAGTTGCGCACGGTGAGGTTGGCGCCTTCCTGCCGGATGCCCGCCCCGTTCTGGTCGGGCACGCTGCATTCGCTGAATTCGATCCACTCCACCGTGGTGTTGTTGCCGGAAATGACCCAAATGGCCTTGTCAGCCCACGCGAAGCCGTTGCTTTCCATGCGGGCGAAGCCGCCCACGCCGCGCAGCAGCAGGTTGTCCGCTGTCCATGGCGCCACGTCGCTGGGGTAGGTGCCCGCTTCAATGTCCACCGTATCGCCGTCGTTGACCAGTCCCGTCACCTGGCTCGGCATGGTGTAGGTCTGGCCCGGGCCCACCTGCCAGATGGTGGCCGTGGCGCACATCGGCACGAGAAAGAGGGTTGGTAGGAGGAAACCTGCTGTCCGCATGCATCGAAGGTAGGCCGCGTAGGTGCTGCTCTACATTCGACGCATGATATCGACCTTACGCTGCTTCGTTGCCGTTCAACTCTCGGCCTGCACCGTTGCGCTCCATGCCCAAGGCCCCGACCTCATCGGCTACTGGCACAACTGGAACGATGCCAATGCGCCGTACTTCCATCTCGACCAGGTGGACCCGCGCTACACCATCATCAACCTCGCCTTTGCCGAGCCGATAGTCGGCACCACCTACGCCATGGAGTTCGTGCCATCGCAAGATGTGCCTGCTGACTTTATCGCCCGTGTTGACACCCTGCGCGCACACGGCAAGAAGGTATTGGCCAGCATCGGCGGCGCCAACGCCACAGTGCAACTGAACAGCGAGCAGGAAAAGCAGACCTTCATCTACCTCATGCACACGCTGTTGCAGACCTGGCACCTCGATGGCGTGGACATCGACCTGGAGGGCGCGTCGGTGGCCACCACGGGCGGCACCATCGCAGCGCCGGTGGACAGCAACATCATCCGGTTCATCGGCGCCATGCAGGAAGTGATGGTCGACTATCGCCAGGCGACAGGTAACAAGATGTTCCTGACGATGGCGCCGGAGACCGCCTATGTGCAGGGCGGGCAGAGCGCGTTCGGCGGCATCTGGGGCGCCTACCTGCCCATCATCGATGCGCTTCGTGATTCGCTCGACATCCTGCACGTGCAGCTGTACAACAGCGGGAGCATGTACGGCATCGATGGCAACATCTACAGCCAAGGCACAGCCGATTTCATCGTGAGCCAGACCGAAGCTGTCATCCAAGGCTTCAACACTTCAGGTGGCTACTTCGTGGGACTTCCACCGGAGAAGGTCGCCGTGGGTTTACCCGCATGCAACGCGGCCGCTGGTGGGGGTTACGTGGACACTGCCACCGTGCGTGCCGCGATGGAGTACCTCCTCGGACAAGGACCGCAGCCCGGTGCCTACACGCTACAACAGCCCGGCGGTTATCCCACGCTGCGCGGCATGATGACGTGGAGCATCAACTGGGACGCTGTGAGCGCGTGCGGTGGCACCTATGGTTATGCAGATACCTACGAGCGCGTGTTCGACGACTTCAGCACTGGCGTTCCCGTTGTTGAAGAGGAGGAACGGATCCTGCTGATGAACCCGGTGGCGGATGTGCTGCGCTTCAACGAACCAACGACCGGTCAGCTCCGCATCCACGACAGCAGCGGCCGCTTGGTGATGAGCACCGTCGTGAACGGGAGTGAGCTCGATGTGCAGCACCTGCGCTCCGGCCTCTACGTGCTCGAACTGTCGGGCGATGACGAAAGCCTGAGCACGCGCTTTGTGAAGGAGTGACCTGCTCAGCGCACCACTTTGCCGGAACGGAACACGTTGCGGTGGGTGATGGTCCACAAGAGCAAACCCGGAGCGGTCCCTTTGGGCAATGCGATGGTGCTGGTGAGCATACCATCGAACAGCACGCGGCCCTGCGCATCGAACACGCGCAATCGTTCCGGCCCTATGGCTCCGGTGACGGTCAAGTTCCCGTCCGCATCCATCCGTACTTGGTAAGAAGATTTGCCATCGGTCTCATCGATGCCGATGCCGAACACCTCCAGGGTCCAAGAGGCTTCGGCGCTTCTGCCGCATGCATCGGTGTACTGGTGCGTGAATGAATAGATACCCGGCCCGGCGAAGGTGAACGTGGGATCGGGGGCGGTGGAAGTCTGGCCGTTGCTGCACGACCACAGGTGGATGCCCAGTCCGGAATGTTGCCAGGTGATGTCATAGGCGCCATTGCTGCTGCTGCCGGTGGGGGCGGCGTTGGGCATGCTGCCGTTGTCGAGGTTCCAGGTGCTGGCGCTATCGAGCACCATGCTGCTGGCAATGCTGCGGAGGATGGCGGCCGAATCGGGTTGCAGGGTGCTGTTGAACGACGCTCCGGCGCAGCTCTGCCCGAAGAGCGTGCAGTACATGACCGCAGCCGCGAGGTAACTGCCGTTGATGTTGGGATGGCTGCCATCGGTCTGGAAGAGTTCAATGAACGGATGCGTGTTCTGCACCTCGCGCCAGGCCATGCCCACGGGTGCGGTCCATCCGTTGTTGTCCTCCGCAAAGCCGATGTAATTGTCGCGCAGTCCGAGCTGCATGCCCTCGTAGGTGCACATGAAGGGGAAATTGGCGCAGTTCATCATGTCGCCCGTTTGCCGGCCCCAGGTCATGTAGTACACCGGCACGGTGCAACTGTCGTTGGCGGCGATGATATTGGCCAGAGCAGTGGCATCACCGGCCGAACCGGTCACGGCATCAGGCAACGCCCCCAACTGGCTTTGCTCCTGCATCACCACGAAGTCCCACGCTTGCGCGTTGATGGCGTTGATCGATGCTAGCGTGGTGCTGTGCTCATACAAGGTGAAACCACCGGGCGCCACCATCTGCACGTTCACGGTGTCGCCCATACTGAGGGCCAACTGCTGCACCAACCCGGGCAGGTCGTTGACGGAAGTGTAGCTGTTGCCGAGGAAGAGGACGGAGGTCTGTTGGGCGCTGGCGGCTGCGGTCAGGCAGCAGGCGAGGAGGGAGGAGGAACGCATCGGTGCCATGACACGTCGGCCATGGGCGCCGTTGCCTAGCGAGGATGGAATGTTCACTTGGGCCGGTTGTACACCGAATAACCGACCAAGGACCGCGAGATGAAATAGCTCAACGCGGATACGATCATCAGGGGCACAAAGAGCGCGTAGCCGCCCGTGATCTCGGCAATGAGGAAGATGGCCGTGAGCGGAACGTGGATGGTACCGCTCAGCACGGCGGCCATGCCCACCACGATGAAATTGACCTCGTTCAGGTGGGCAAGTCCGAGCAGGTTCGCGCCGTGCGCAAAGGCGAAACCGGTCATGGCACCGGTAAAAAGCGAACTGCCGAACATGCCACCGTTGCCACCGGCGTGCACTGTAAGTGAAGTTGCGATCGCCTTGAGCAGCAGCAGGCCCAGCGCCAGTGCCTCAAGGCTCCATTGGCCCAACGGAAGGATGAACGGCGAATGGGCGGTGAGCGGTGCGGTGGTGCGCAGCAGCAGGTGTTCAACGCTATCGTAGCCTTCGCCGAGCAACGGTGGGAAGAAGAGGATGAGCGCTCCGAGCAGTCCCCCGCCCGTCAACGCCCGTGCGAAGGGCGACTTCACCCTGTTCAGTTGTTCACCCACCACGAAGTAGCTGCGGATGCACCACATGGACACGAAGGCCCCGAAGAAAGCCAGCCCGATGTACCACGGCAACGCAGCCGCGCTCCACGAATCGCTGATGAGCACGAACGGCTGACCCTTGTAGATGAGGCTGGAGAGGAACGCGGCTGAAGCCGAACTGATGAGCACCGGCACCACCTGCGGAATGGCCACGTTCACCAACAGCACCTCCATGGCGAAGATGGCCCCGGCGATGGGCGCGTTGAAGATGGCCGAGATGCCTGCCGCAGAACCGCACGCCAGCAGCAGCGTGCGCGTGGCCTTGTCGAACTTGAGCCATACGGCCACCTTGCTGCCGAACGCAGCGCCGGTGGAAGCGATGGGCGCCTCCATCCCGGCCGATCCCCCGGCACCCATGGTGAGAATACTGGTAATGACCTGTGAGTAGAGCTTGTGCGTTTGGACCACACTTTCGTTCTCCTTGATGTTGCGCAGAAGGCTGGGGAGCCCCCGTCCGAGATCGCCCTTGAGCCAGTAGTGCGTGAAGAGCACGCAGAGCAGTATGCCCAACGTTGGGATGACCAGGGTGAGCAGTTCACGCCGGTCACCGAAGAGGTAGCCGTGCAGCAGCCGGGTCAGTTCGTTCACGCCGCTCTTCAGCGCCACGGCCGCCAGCGCGGCAAGCAATCCGATGACCACACTGGCCAGGATGAGCGAAGTGTGCTCACCGAAGAGGCGTCGGCGCAGGGATCGGATCATCATTACGGTCTGCGATCATACGGCCTGGCGTGCGATCGGGTCGCGCACAGCCACCATTTGCCGGATGAGGGCCAGCACATCATCATGTCGTCGGACGTTGAACCGTGCGAAGCTGGGGACCATTCCCACACGAATGCTCACCGCGTCCACGGGTAGCGCTTTGAAGAGGTCTTCATCCGTGCGGTCGTCGCCAATGGCCATGATGAACGGTGCCGGGTGGCGCGCGAGCAGCGCGCCCATGGCCGATCCCTTGTCGATGCCGGTCGAACGAGCTTCGATGACCTTGTGGCCTTCAATGACCTGGAAGTCATACGAGCGGGACAGGTCGCTGAGCACGGCCACGAGTTCGCGCGAGCGGCGGAAGCCCAGTTCCACTTGTGCGCCGCGGTAGTGCCAGGCCATTGCGGTTTCCTTCGTTTCCACGAGGGCCCCCGGGCACCGGTCACAGAACTGGTTGAAGATCTCGATCAGGTTCTCTTTCCATTCGGTGCGCGCCGGGGCGGCTGTCCATGCCCCACCCGGTGCGCGTACGAAGGCCCCGTGCTCGGCGATCAGATGCACCGGCAGTGCGCCGTACCATTCCTGGAGCCGGTCGCGACCACGACCGCTCACAATGGCCACATTGTTGCGTTCATCGGCACAGAGCACGGCCAGGTCGGCGAGCAGTGCGCGGCCCGGTTTGGCGTCCTCGGGCCGTTGGGCGAACGGTACCAGCGTGCCATCGTGGTCCAGGACCAACCAACGCGAAGGGGCGGTGCTCAGATCGCGCAGAACGGCGTTCCGCTGGTCCTCGGTCATCAATTTCACCTGCAGTTGCCGGCGCAATGCCACGGCCGAATCCAATTGGCTCAGCAGGTCGTCCGCCCATCTCGTGACATCGTAGCGCACCAAGCGTTGCTGCATGCCGCGCATGCGTTCGGTCTGCTCTTCCGCGGGCATGGTCATCGCGGTTTCGATGGCGTCGGCGATCGCGTTGGTGTCGGTCGGGTTCACGATGAGGGCGCCACCCAGCTCGTATGCTGCTCCGGCGGTTTCGCTGAGAATGAGCACGCCCCGCTTGTCGCGCCGGGTGGCCACGTATTCCTTGGCCACCAGGTTCATCCCATCGCGCATGGGCGTGATCAGCGCAATGTCGGCCGCGCTGTACATGGCGATGAGGAGCTTATGGTCGAGGTGGCGGTATTGGTAGACCACGGGCTGCCAGTCCATGCTCCCGTATTTCCCGTTGATCCGGCTCACGGACGATTCGATCCGTTCCTTGAGGTCGCGATAGCGGCTGATGGTGTGGCGCGATGGAACGATGTTGAGCAGATAGGTCACCTGTGCGCGGTGCTCCGGTGCGCGATCAAGCATCTTCTCGAAAGCCTCCAACCGTTGAAGGATGCCTTTCGTGTAATCGAGCCGATCGATGGAAAGGACCAGTTTGCGTCCCTGCGTGTTCTTCCGCAGCAGGTTCTTCTCCTTCACCACGGCGGTATCATCGAACATGCCGCTGAACCGATCGGGATCGATGCTCACGGGGAAGGCCTCAGCCTCGGCAGTGTGTGCCGCGCTCCTCACCGTGTGCACATCGATCTCGTGGCCTAATGATCGCTGCACCGATTCCAGGAAGTACTTCACGTGATCGTGCGTTTGGAACCCGACAAGGTCCGAACCGAGCAGGCCTTCGAGCAGTGCTTTGCGCCACGTATCGGGCAGCAACCTGAACACCTCGTAGGAAGGGAACGGGATGTGCAGGAAGAACGCGATGGCCTGGTCGGGGAAGCGTTCGCGGAGCAGGGCGGGGAGCAGCATCAGGTGGTAGTCGTGGACCCATACACGGTCATCGGGCCGCAACGTGCCCGCCAGCTGTTCTGCGAAGAGCTCGTTGGCGGCGCGGTAATGGTCGAACCAATCCTGGTCATATTGGGCCAACGACGGGAAATAGTGGAAGAGGGGCCAAAGGGTATCGTTCGAGAACCCGTTGTAATGGCGGTCGCGCACGGTGTCGGGCATCGTGATCGGCACCACGTCGTAGTGCCCGTTCACGAATTGTTCGCCATTGGCAAGGTGCCGGGCAACCTTGCGCGATCGCAGTTCCGTCGCACCGGCCCACACGGGCCGCCCCCCGCCGTCCTTGCCGTTCTGGCCGCGCAGGTCGAGGTATGAGCCGATGCTGCTCACCAGACCACCGGCGCTCGGGGTGGCCGTTATCCGGCCTTCGCGCTCGGTGAACCGGAAGGGCAATCGGTTCGAAACGATGATCGTCCTGCTCATGGTGCTTCGGGTGTAATGTTCTCCAGACGTACTGTGCGGATGGGGAAGGGGATGGTGATCCCCTCGCTGCGATAGCGCTGTTGGAGTTTCTTGATGAACGCGTGCATCAGTTCGTAACGGTCGGTGTATTGAACTGCCCGCATGATCACTGACATGTCGATGCTGGAAGGACCGAACGTGTGGAACCGCACGAACGGATCGAAGTCCTTGATGCCCGGTTGCAGGTCGCGCATCACTTCCCGGGCCGCTCCCACGGTCGCCGATTCCACTTTTTCCAGGTCGCTGTCGTAGCTCACGCCTACCTGCACAAGCACCGCTACCTCCGGGTCAGGCTGGTCGTAGTTCAGGAGGATGGAATCGGCCAGCTTCACATTCGGCACCACCACCAAATGGTTGGGCAAGGCCCTTATGGTGGTGTTGCGCCAAGTAATGTCCGTAACGAACCCCTCGTCCCCGGAACCCAGCTTCACGAAATCGCCCACCCTCAGTTGCCGCGAAGCGAGGAGCTGGAGGCCTGCGAATAGATTGGCCAGAGTGCCTTGCAGTGCGAGGGCCACGGCCAGGCCGCCCACACCGAGGGCCGTAACGATGGGCGTGATGGAGATGCCCAGGTCGTGCAGGATCACCAGTCCTCCTATGGTGAACACTATGGCGCGCACGATGATGCCGAGGATGGAGGCCGACCGGCCCTGGCCGTTCAATTCCCCGAATGCTGCGCGCAACCATCCGATCATGGCGCGCGATACGAAGAGGCACACCGAGAGCACGAGCGCGATGAAGACCGCATCGGTAAGCAGGGGTTCCATCGGATGCGCCAGGTACCGTGGTACCACCCGCAACGGTATGAGCGCGCCCCATAGCGGGAGCAGGCCCCGGAAAGCCTGCACGAACGCGAGGCCCGTGCGCGAGCCGCGCGCGGCTGCGCGACTGCGGGCTTGTTCGAGCAGGGTGGTGGCGAACGTCCAACCCGCTGCGGCACCGAGCACTGCCGAACCGGAAATGATCAACGAACCGCGAAGGATGTCATCCATGATCAGGATTATTGCGCGGGCAGGTCAATACCTGTCCACATGTTCCACAAGGGGTCTTGGGCACCGGGCCCTAGGCCCAGGGACCGGTCCGCCGGATAGGCGGCATCCGGTCCGATCGACAAGGCGTACCTCACCGCGCATCAGCACGGTGTGAATGGCAGGCGACGCGGCGCGAAACTACTCCCATTGGTCGGGACGGCGGGGATGCCACGCCCAGCGTGCGTTGCATGGGGTGAATTGGTTCATCCCGTCGCACTTACATTGTCCGACAATGATGAACGATGTGAGTTTGGCATTCATTCCGAGCGCGCGCCCGCACACCTTGGGCGTTGAACTTGAACTGCAGGTGCTCGATGGCCGCACCATGCGATTGACACCGCGTGCTCCGGAGATCCTTGCTTCGGTGCAGGATGCCCGGCTGGCCAAGGAAATGTTCCGCAGTACCATCGAACTGATCACCGGCATCTGTACCACCGCCCGGGAAGCAGTGGACGACCTTTCGGCAACGTTGCTGAACGTCAGAAAGGTGAGCGACGCGTTGGGCTTGCGCTTCGCAGGCACGGGCACGCACCCGTTGGCCGATTACAACGACCGACTGGTGATGGACAGCGAGCGCTACCAGCAACTGCTCGATCGCAACCAGTGGCTCATCCGCCGCATGGCCGTTTACGGACTTCACGTGCACGTGGGCCTGCCATCGGGCGATGCCTGCATCCGGTACATGAACGCTTTCCTGCACCTGGTGCCGCACCTCATCGCGCTCTCGGCCAGCTCCCCGTTCTGGCGCGGGGTGGATACCGGTCTGTGCGCCAGTCGTCCCACCGTGTACGAGGCGCATCCCACGTCAGGGCTTCCGGTGCTCGTGCGCGACTGGTCAGAATTCAACATGGTGTACAACGATATGCTGCGCACCGGTTCCATCAACAGCATGAAGGACATCTGGTGGGACCTGCGGCCCAGCCCCGGGTACGGCACCTTGGAGATCCGCATTTGCGATGGACCGGCTACAATGGCCGAACTCGGAGCCATCACCGCCTACATACAGGCCAATGCTGCGTACATGCGCGATGAACAACAGGTGGAAGATGGGCCCGCGCCCGGGATCCCCGTGCGCTGGGTGCTGCGTGAGAACAAGTGGCGCGCCCTGCGTTTCGGGCTCGATGCAGCGGTGATCCACCCGGCGGACATGAGCGTGCGGCCGCTTCGCGACGCGATCGTGGAACGGCTCGCCCGACTGGAACCGCACTTCCGGGCGCAAGGCGAGGAGCACCACCTGCAATGCCTGCGCGACATCTGCACCCAAGGTAACAGCAGCGATCGCCAACGTGCGGAATACGCCCGCAACGGACAAGTGGAGGACGTGGTGCGCTTCAACGTGCGCGAGTTCGAAGCCGGTGAACCCCAGTGGTCCTGAGCTTCAGCTTCTGCGGATCGAATAGATCAATTCATCGTGCACCACACCGTTCTTCACGATGGTGCCTTTCAGTTCCGCTTCGCGCTGGAGGCCGGCTTTTTCCAGCACACGCTGGCTCGCCACGTTCGCAACGAAGGTTGAGGCGTAGATGCGGTTGATGTCGGGAAAGGTCCTGAAACCGAGCTGCACCATCTGGCGGATGGCTTCCGTCATGATGCCTTGGCCACGGTACGGCTTTCCGAGCCAATAGCCGAGCTCAAGATTGGAGCGCCAGAGGTCGGGTTTAGGATGCAGGCCGATGGCGCCGCAGCACTCACCGTCAAGGTCGATGCAACGCCTCAGTGGTGGGTTCTTGTTGATGGCCTCTTCCAGGAAATTGCGACCGTGCTCCTCGGTGTACGGATGCGGGAAGGCGTCGGAGAGGAAGGCCGCAATGGTGGCGTCGTTGGCATGCTTCACCAATGCAGGCAGGTCGGTTTGCTCGAAGGGACGCAACGTGAAGGTCATGGCTGCAGATGTCTTGCTCAACGTTTCGGTGGCGTTGGGGCCATGCGGAACTCCAAGATTCCACCGGCCATGACGTCCGCATGAGTGATGGTGCGACCGTAGATCGGTTGACCGTTGAGAAGAACGCTGCGCACGTACATGTTCTTCGGGCTTTGGTTCTTCGCCACCACCGTGAAGGTCTTGCCATCGGGCAGCGGGATCGTTGCACGGTCCACGATCGGTGCACCCAGCTCGTATTGGTCGCTGCCCGGGCACATGGGGTAGAAGCCCAATGCACTGAAGATGTACCAAGCGCTCATTTGTCCGCAGTCGTCGTTGCCGCTCAGGCCGTCGGGCTTGGGCTTGTACATCGCATCCATGACCTGACGTACGCGGAAGCCCGTCATCCAAGGCCAGTCGGTGTAATTGTAGAGGTAGGGCACGTGGTGGCTGGGTTCGTTGCCATGCACGTAGTTGCCCATGATGCCGTCGCGCGTGATGTCCTCTGTTTTTTCGAAGTACTTGTCGTCGAGCTTCATGGTGAAGAGCGAATCGAGGTGCAAGCCGAAGCGCTGCTTCCCGCCCATCAGTTGCACCAACTCTTCAGGCTCATGCGGCACGTACAGGCTGTAGTTCCAAGCGTTGCCTTCAATGAAGCCTTTCTGGTGGGTGTCCAGCGGGTCGAAGTCCTTTAGGAACGAACCATCGGAAAGCCGCGGGCGCATGAAACCGCTGATGGTGTCGAAGACGTTGCGGTAGAGCTGGGCACGCTGTGCGAAACCGAACGGTTCGTCAGGATCGAAGAACGGATTGCGCTCAATTTCGGCCTTGGTCCAGCGCGTGGCGAATTGGTCAATGCACCAATCGTCATAGGCATACTCCAAGGTCTTCGATACGCTTGCCCCACTCAAGTCCTCAGGCACATAGTCGTATGAGTGATAGGCTCCGAGGCCATCGAAGTAGGGGACCTCCGAGGTGCTCAAGCATGCTTCTAGGGCCTTCTTCCGATCGAAACCAGTGACGCCCTTTACGTCCGCATCTGCGATCACGCTCACGGCATGATAGCCGATCATGCACCAGTTCTCGTTGGCGTGGTGGCTCCAGATGGGCAGCATGTTGTGTGCGCTCTGATCCCAAAGCGCGAGCATCGAATTCACGAAGTCGCTGGAGCGCTTCCGCTGGATGACGTTGAAGAGCGGGTGCAATGCACGGTAGGTGTCCCACAGCGAGAACGTGCCGTGGTTGGTGAAGCCTTCCGCCGTGTGGATGTTCTGGTCGAGGCCGCGGTACTGACCATCCACATCCTGGTAAACGGTGGGCGAGAGGCAGGCGTGGTACATGGCCGTGTAGAAGTTGGTCAGCACCTCGGGCCGCTTGCTCTCGATACAGATGCGCGACAGTTCGTTCCGCCAAGCCTCCTGTGTTCCGTGCACAATGTGGTCGAAGCCCCAATGGGGCACTTCGGCCTTCAAGTTCTTCAAGGCTCCATCCGTACTAACACCGCTCAGCGCAACTTTCACCCATAGCTGAGGCGTCTCGATCGGAAGAGTGAAGTCGAACCACGCGCGCAACTGCCTGCCGGCCATCTCTGGGAAGTTCTTGGTCTGGTCGAACTTCCGCCAGAAGCCGCGGTATTCGGTGGGCCGTGCATCGGGTTGTTGGCCATACTGCACGATGGGTTGGCTGAACACCATGGCGAAGTACACTGTGCGCGTGCGGCCCCAGCCGTTGGTTTGCCGATAGCCCGTCACCAGTGTGTCGTTCTCGACGCGTACGAACGTCCACACGTTCTTGTCAGCGTGGTTGTAAATGCCGTGCACCAGGTCGAGGATGACGTGTGCAGTGTCGGACTTGGGGAAGGTGTAGCGATGCATGCCGACACGCGTGGTCGCTGTGAGTTCTGCTTTGATGCCGTGGTCTTCCAACAGCACCTCGTACTTGCCGGGAACGGCCTTCTCGTTCTTGTGGTGGAACACCGAGCGGAACCCGCTCTTGGGATCGGCCGCTGTGCCGGGGATCAGTTGCAACGGCCCTTGCGTAGGCATCAGGAGGATGTCGCCGAGGTCGCTGTGGCCGGTACCGCTGAAGTGCGTGTGGCTGAAGCCGACGATGGTGCTGTCGTCGTACTGGTAGCCCGAACATGTTCCGTACACCTTGGGATTGTACTTGCCGTCCACCGCATAGGGGATCGTGTCGGTGTCGGGGCTCAGCTGCACCATGCCGAACGGTGCTGTGGCGCCGGGGTACACATGGCCCATGCGCTGCGTGCCGATCATGGGGTCCACGTATCGGAGGATGTCAACCGGTTGCGAGCGGGCCAGCATGGCAAACCCGCCAAGGAGTGTGATGATCAGAAGGCGCGGCATGCAACAAGGATAGCGCGGCCGTGCTTGGGACCGCGAAGACGCAAAGAGCGCCAAGGCTGAGCCACGCTTTTTTCTTTGCGCTCTTTGCAGTGGAGGCCGACAATACCCTCATCTTGTCCCAGTTCATTTTCTCGCGCCGTTCTCCGCCTGACTTTTGTCTTGCTGCCCAGCTCCACCAGGATACGGCAGCAACAGATGACCAAGCGAAGTGTTGAGGCCGTGCTGGCGCCGCCCGCGCCCCATATGGTAGGCGATGGGTTCCGCGTGAGCAACTTCTTCCCGCAGGGCTATACCATGCCGAAGCAGCGGCTGAGCCCGTTCTTCCTGCTCGACTACAACGCGCCCATCGATTTCTCCGCGCGCGAAGAACCTCGTGGCGTGGGCGTGCACCCGCATCGCGGTTTCGAGACGGTGACCTTCGCCTTCAAAGGCAAGGTGGCACACCACGACAGCGCCGGGCACAGCGGTGTGATCGGCGAGGGCGACGTGCAATGGATGACCGCCGGTAGCGGCGTGCTGCACAAGGAGTACCACGAGCAGGAGTTCTCGCGCACCGGTGGACCGTTCCACATGGTGCAGCTGTGGGTGAACCTTCCCAAGAAGCACAAGATGGAAGCACCGCGCTACCAACCGATCACGCGCGATGCGATGACCACGGTGCAATTGCCGGACGGCAAGAGCGAGGCGCGCATCGTGGCCGGTGAACTGTTCGGGGCAAGTGGCCCCGGCAAGACATGGTCGCCGATCACAGCAGCTGTGGTGCACATTGGCGCAGGCGGCACTGCCGACTTCATCCTGCCTTCAACCTGGAACAGTATGGCGCTGGTGGTGGAAGGCAGCGCGACCATCAACGGCAGCGACGCACCGGCCGATCATTTGGTCGTGTTCCACAACGATGGGGAAGAGGTGCACGCTACAAGTCAGAGCGGAGCAACGTTGCTCATACTCAGCGGAGAGCCGCTGAACGAGCCCATCGCGGCCTACGGGCCTTTCCTCATGAACACCTACGACGAGATCGAACAGGCGTTCAAGGACGTGGCCGCAGGGAAGTTCGGCGTACTGGAGGACTGAGGTCAGCGCTTCAACCAACGGACCGAGCGGCCATCACCGAACACTGTGTTGTAGATGCCCGGACGGAGGGCGGCTACATCCAACGCGATGCGGTCGCCCATCCGTTCGGCTCGCACTTCCACGGTCCGGCCGAGCGCATCGACAGTGGCGGCTCGTGCTGGAACGGTACCCTCGAACCGGACCAGTAAGCGGTCGGTCGTTGGGTTCGGCCACGCCTGCAGAGCGCTGTCCGTATCACGGGCACCAACGGTCGATGTGCTGATGTCAGGCCGCAACCAGCGTATGCGCGCATCGCCCCGGTCGTTGGTGATGAGGTAGAACGAGCCGTCGGGCCGGACAGCAATGTCGCGGTTGCGCCACATGTCATCGAACGCACCGCCTTGCAGCCATTCCTCTCCAGTGATGGAATCCAGCGTTGCGTTGAAGTCGAAGAGCTTGATGCCCCGTTGCCAGAGAACGCCAGCGATGAGCTTGCCGGAGAATTCAGGGATCGCTGTGCCAGTATAGAATTCGGCGCCTGACGGTGGCTGGCTGAAAGTGAGCAGTGGTTCCGTGTAGGCGTAGGTGGCGGAGTTGCAGGTGTCGGGAATGAGGAAGCACGTGTTGCCGTCGTAGTACGGATACCCGTGGTCCTCGTTGGCTTGCAACAGGTTGATCTCGTTGTTCTGCGGCATCTGTCCGTGTTCGGTGTTCACGACGGCACCGTTGGGGAGCATGGCCAGTCCTTGCGGGTTGCGGTGACCCCAGGTCCACGTGTGGTCGGGCCTCGGGTTGCCTGCTGGCACGGAGCCATCAGTCGCGAAACGCAACGTCTTTCCCACCGGCGAGAACAACGTGTCAGGTCCGTTCAACCAATAGTCTGCAGTGGTGAGCAGCACGTTGCCGGTGGTGTCGAAGAGCACGCGGCCGCCAGCATGCTCGCCGGCATGGTAGTAGCCGAACAGGACGGTTTCGTTGACGATCGCGTCCGTGTTCGCATCGTAGTCCAATCGCACCACGTCGCACCAGATGTTGCCGCCATAGTAGGCGCTCGTGTCGAAGACGGCGATGATCTCCGGCACCGTGGGAAAATCGGGATGCAGCGCCATGCCCAAGCCATTGCCGTGGCCGCGGTCCAGGATCGTGTCCACCACGTCGAGCACCGGGTCCCAACGCGTGATCAGCGGGCCGTCCGTCATCCACAACCGGTCGTCAGGTCCCCAAACGATCTCCCACGGGATGTTCACGCGGTCGCTGTCCACCACCACATCAATGCGCAGCACGGTGCTGTCGAGGGTGTAGGTAAGTTGGGCAGAGCAGGTTGGTGCGCCGGTCGCGAACGCGGCGAGGATCAGGAGCGGTCTGTTCATGGTCGTTGGGTGACGATGAATGTAGAAGCCCCGGCGTTCGGCCAGGGCTTCCTCGTGCCTTTCCTGCCGTGACTACTTCGGCAAGCTGTTCAGGTTGCTGAACTGCGGCGTCACGCCCACATTGTGGAAGAAGAAGCTCCACTTGTCGGCTTGCTCCTCGATGATCTTGCTGGTCGGCTTGCCTGCGCCATGGCCGGCCTGTTCCTCCACGCGGATCAGCACGGGCGCATCGCCTTGCTGGGCGGGCTGCAACGTGCTGATGAACTTGAAGCTGTGCGCGGGCACCACACGGTCGTCGTGATCAGCCGTCATCACCATCGTTGCCGGGTACTTCGCGGGCTTCACGTTGTGCACGGGCGAGTACTTGATGAGGTAGTCGTACTCCTCCTTGCTGTTCTCCGCGTTGCCGTACTCGGGCACCCAGCCGAAGCCTGCGGTGAACTTCTGGTAGCGCAGCATGTCCAGCACGCCTACCTCAGGGAAGCACACGCCGAACAGGTCAGGTCGTTGCGTCATCACCGCGCCGATGAGCAGGCCGCCGTTGCTGCCGCCGTTCACGCCCAAGTGCGCGCTGTCCGTCCACTTTTCCTTGATCAGGTATTCGGCCGCCGCGATGAAGTCGTCGAACACGTTCTGCTTCTTCTCCTTCATACCGGCACGGTGCCAGTCCTCGCCGTACTCGCCGCCGCCGCGCAGATTGGCCAGTGCGAACACACCGCCTTGTTCCAGCAGCAGCATGCGGCTCGTGCTGAAACTGGGGGAAAGGCTGATGTTGAATCCTCCGTACGCGTAAAGCAGGGTGGGGTTCCTGCCGTTCTTCTCAAGCCCCTTCTTGCGCACGATGAACATGGGCACTTTCGTGCCGTCCTTGCTCGTGTAGAACACCTGCTCGGTCTCGTACTGGCTTGGGTCGAACTTCAGCTCGGGGCGGAAGTACAGCTCGCTCTTGCCCGTTGCGTAGTCGTACTTGTAGATGGTTCCGGGATCGGTGAAAGAGGTAAAGCTGTAGAAGCTGTACGTGTCATCACGTTTGCCACCGAAGCCACCGGCACTGCCGATGTCGGGCAAGGCGATCTCCTGCTTGCCGCTGCCGTCCAGCTTCATGCGGTAGAAGCGGCTCGTGGCGTCCTTTAGGTATTCGGCGAACAGGATGCCGCCGCCGGTGAAGGCGCTCTGCAGCAGTTCCTTCTCCTGCGGGATCACGTTCTTCCAGTTGGCTTGTGCGGGGTTCTTCGGGTCCACCTCCACCACGCGGTAGTTCGGGGCGTCCACCTCGGTCATCACCAGGAATTTGCCTGTGGCCTCCACGTATTCGATGATGCTCGTTTTGTGCGCGAAGCCCTCCTGCAGTGCGACCCACTTCGTTGCGGGCGTGGGCATGCCACCGCTCCGCAAGTCGTGGAAATGCATTTCGTAACCATCGGTTCCCGTGCTGATGTACAGCGTTGCGAACTCCTCACCCTCAGTGACACCGACGCCCACGTAGAGGTCGCCGTTCTCGGTGTTCTCCCAAACAAGCGCATCCTTCTCCTGTGGGTCGCCGATCCGGTGGTAGTACACCTTCTGGAACTTGCTGGCGCTGCTGAATTCGGTGCCTTTTTTCGGCTCAGGGTAGCGGCTGTAGAAGAAGCCGTCCTTGTACCACGCGGCGCCGCTGAACTTGCACCACTTCAACAGGTCAGTGGTTTTTGAAAGCGTGCTCAGGTCCCACACTTCGATCTCCTGCCAATCGCTGCCTGCGCGGCTCACGCCGATGGCCATGTAACGATCGTCCTTGCTCGCGCCCAGCATGTTGAAGGTGGTGGTGCCCGCCGGATCGATGGCGTTGGGATCGATGAAGACCTTGTCCTCCCCATCGAGGCCTTTGCGCACGTTGATGACGAACTGGTTCTGAAGGCCGCTGTTCTTGCTGATGAAGTACAGGTCGCCGACCTTCCAAGGGGCCGAAGTCTTGGGGAAGTTGTAGAGTTCCTCATAGCGCTTGGCGATGTCCTTGCGGTATGGGATCTTCTCCAGGAAGGCGTTGGTGACGGCGTTCTGCGACTTCACCCAAGCGGCGGTCTCGGTGCTCGTATCGTTCTCCAGCCAGCGATAGGGATCGGCCACGAACATCCCGTGCAGGGTATCCCCGGCAGCACTGTCTTTGCGGGTTTCCGGGTAGTTGGGTTTCTCCACGGGCTTTTGCTCAGTGGTTTCAGGTGCGGTGCCGCATGCGGCCAGTGCGACGAGCGCGAAGGAATGGATGGGCTTCATGTGTGGTGCTTACAAGGGCGGGCGAAACTACCCCGGCGCTTGTTGGCAACCCGGCACGATGTGGGGCGAACGGTGATTGCCGTTCCGGGACGCTTATGCGACTTTCCTCTTGGCCTGCTTGCGGCTCACCAGTTCGTATTGCGTACCGGGGCCTTCCAGCAGGTGCATGTCACCATCGAGCTGGCCGGCCAACGTGTGGATGAGGTCCATGCCGAGGCTGTTGGGGCGGTGGAAGCCGTCGCGGCTCTTGAGGCCTACGCCGTCATCGCCGATGCGCATGTGGAGGCCATCCTGTTCGCTGCCATGCAAATGCACGGTGATCGTGCCATTGCTGCGGCCTTGGAAAGCGTACTTGAAGCTGTTGCTGATCACTTCGTTGATGAGGAGCCCGAGCGGCACCAACGCATCCACGCTCAAGGTCTTCACCTGGATGTCGATGTCCATGTGCAGCTTGATGTTCACCGTGTAGGCGTGAACCAGGTCGCGAACGAGATGGTCGAGGTAGCTGTCCACCGGGATGTTGGCCAGGTCTTTCGTCAAGTAGGTCTGTTCGTGGACCAAGGCCATGGCGCTCACTCGGGTGATGCACTCGTTGAACAGTTCCCGCGTGCGTTCGTCCTGTACTTGGTCCTGCTGGAACCGGATGAGGCTCTTCACGATCTGGAGGTTGTTTTTCACGCGGTGGTGGATCTCTTTGATCATCACCTCCTTCTCCTCTTTGCTCAGCATCGTTTCGCGGAGCTCGCTGTTGGTGGCTTCCAGTTGCTGCTTGGTTTCCAACAGGCCCTGCTCCGCGGCGCGGCTTTCGACGAGCAATCGGCGGCTCATGCCCACCATGATGGCGAACACTACCGCCATGAAGCAGGCAGCGAACAGCAGTGCTTGGGCCTGGTCCCACTTGTCGTTCAGGATGGCGGCGTTCACGGTGAGGCCGTCCTCGTGCACGAAGCGTTCCACCTTGTCCACCTGTTTGGCCGTGCGCTGCACCATGATCTGGAACACCGCTTCGGGCATTGCCGCTTCTTCGGGTTGCGTGCGGCGAGCAAGCACTTCGTGGTGCAGGCTGTCAAGGTCGTTGATCAACTTGGGCGTTGCAACGACCAGCTCCGCCACACCGGGTTCTTGCGCGTACCGTTCCCCGAGTTTCCGCAAGCGTTGGCTGAACCGATCCAGTTCCCTGGACCAACGGGTTTCGGCCTCCCCACCACCGTTGTTCATCGTGTGGAGGTCCACCCGGTGAGTGAGCCCGAGCTGGTTGGCGGCCTCGGTCAGTTCGCTCACCTCTTCAAGCAGGTCGACCTGTCGGCCGATGTTCTCTTGCACCGTGTGTGCTTCGCCTACCACCAAAAGGCCGACCGTAATGAACAGAAGGGCCAGGGCACCCGCGATAATGGGCCAAATGCGCCAGGAGAGGGCTTTCACTGATCGAACAGCCGCGGTCTATGCGGCCGCACGCTTCAACGGGAAGCAGGGCAAAGGGTTCCTCAGGGCTCCACCGCACCCCTCATGCGGGCCTCGAAGGCCATGCCCACAGCCCTTATGCGGTCGGTAACTTGGGCCTTCGCGTCCTTCCAAACAGAGCTGGTGCTGGGCGAGCTCATGCCAGGGATACGGCGCGGTGCGCTTTCCTGGGTCGTAAGCAGTCCAAGATCGCCTCCACCTTTCGGAGCACCACGGTTGCCCGTGTGCCGCAGATCTTCCACGATCCACTGGCACTCGCCGTTGCGCACCACAATTCGCACACGGTAGGCGATGGGGCCCATTGTCTCCTCCCGGCCGTTCAGCCCACTGCTGCGGAAGTTGAAGCGCGCCGACCCGTGCATAGTCCCCGTGGCCGTATCGAGCTCCATGCGGGCCCCGGGCTCCGCACCGAACGTGAACCGCCACGCCTGCATTACGTGCAACAGCATCTGCTTGGCATTGAGCGGTGCGCTTACCGTGCCGCTGAAGCGCAATGGAGCGCTGGTTTCTTGCGCGCTGCTGATGGAAGCGGCCAGTAACCAACAGCACAGCAGTGCGATGCGGCGGGGCATGGCGCAAAGCTAGGGGGTGCATCCGGGCTACTTTTGCCCGCTATCCCCAATGCACCATGAACGATCATATGGCACTGCGCAATCGCGCCCTGAAAGTCGGCGTGTTCTATGACGGCGGTTACTTCACGCACGTCACCAACTATTACAACTACGTGCACCCGCACCGCCGCCGCATCCACATAGGCGGCTTGCACGATCTGGTGCAGCACAAGCTGGCAGAGCTGGAAGGCACACGGCCGAGCCTTGCGCACATCATCGATGCACACTTCTTCCGCGGCCGGTTCAGCGCCAAAGAGGCCAATGAAAAGCCGAACCAGATCTTCAACGACCGGGTGTTCGATGAGGTGTTGATGTACAACGGGGTGCAGACGCATTACCTGCCCGTTCGGGAAATGCGCGGCCGCAAAGCGGAGAAAGGCATCGATGTGCTGATGGCGTTGGAGACCTACGAGCTGGCCATGCACAAGCGGTATGATGTGGTGGTGCTCATTGCCAGCGATAGCGACCACGTGCCGCTGGTGCGCAAGCTGCACGCGCTGGGCTGCAAGACCATGTTGCTCGCGTGGGACTTCGAATACACCGACAACCTTTCGGGCGAACTGGTCACCACCCGCGTGAGCCGCGATCTGTGGAACATGGCGAGCTATCCGCTCGAGATGTGCCCCATCATCGACGACGGGCTCAAGGAGGGGGATCCGCTGGTGCTCGACCTGTTCGTACAGAAGGAATCCGTTCGCCATGATGATGCCGGCATGGACCTTTTCGGCAATGCCGACACCCGGACCGAGGAGCCCCGGCCCGAGCCGCAGTTGGTTGATGAGGAGCGGCACACCAGCACGGTGATGAGCAAATTCCACAGCTACGGTTTCATCCGTTACCCGGACAACAACCTGTTCTTCATGCAGGACGATCTGGAGGGTGTGCTGTTCGGGGATCTGCAGCTCGGCGACCCGGTGGAGTTCAATGTGGCGCTGAACAACAAAGGCCAGCGTGTGGCCAAACACATCAGAAGAGCGCTACCAGCTTAGTGCTGCAACGGCAGTGAGAGGGTGAACGTGCTGCCTTTGCCCGGTCCATCGCTTTGCCCGGACAGCGTGCCGCCCATCGCTTCAATGGTGCGTTTGCACACGGCGAGCGAGCTGCGCCCTTGTGACTCACCACCAGTGGTTCGGGAGTCGAGCCATGCATAGCGGATGAAAACACTTTCGAGATCGATGGACGAAAGCCCGACGCCATGGTCCTTCACGGTGACCTTTCCGGAAGAGGACGTTGCGGAAAGGCTCACTTCCACGGTGGAACCCGCCTGCGAGAACTTGCTCGCATTGCTGAGCAGGGCTTCAACGGCACTGAGCACGTGCCGCGCATCCGCATGGCAGACCACGGGAACATGGCCGGTGGTGGCGATCTTCTGTTCCTTGTTCTTGAACCGGTAGGATTGGTTCGCAACGGCTTTTTCCAGGATCCCGGACAATGGCACGGCCTCGAGGACGAATGCACCGGGCCCTCGCGGCACGCCAAGATCATCGAGCATCTGTTCCGTGATCTGCAGCACGGCGAACGCCTGCTTCTCCCCGAAGGCCAGCAGCTCACCTTGATCACCGTTCACTTGAAGTTGGCGCACTACCTCGAGCAGTCCGGCCAACCGGTTCTTCAGGTCGTGCGCATACTTGTGCAAGGCATCCGCCTGCTCCGGCGATGCAGGTGGCAGGTCACCTCGGGTAGTGGGCTTTTTCCCGACCATCGCTCAGGCCACGCGCATCAGCACCTCGGTGAGGCGGTCGCTGTCGATGGGCTTGCTCAGGTAGTGGCAGCCCTTCAACTGCCCGATGGCCTCGATGATCTCCGGCTTGGTGCTGGCGGTGAGGAAAACGATCGGGATGGGATCCTTGGCGTGCAGTTCCTGGGCCAGTTGCAGGCCGTTCTTTTCGCCGCGCAGGTAGATGTCCATGATGATGAGATCGGGGCGCTCAGCAGCGATCATCTCTTCGGCTTCTTCGCTACTTCGTGCATTGCCGATCACTTCAAGGCCCATACGTTCGAGCTGCAGGCGGTAGCCGAAGGAGATGATGCTCTCGTCTTCGACGATCAATACTTTTTTCATGGTGAGGGGGTGGGGGGCGGTGAAGTTAGGCCGGTACGTTGCGCATGCTCATGGCAGATGTTAAGGAAACGGTCCACGTCGAGTGCTTTCTCGGCATAGCCGTTCACGAACGGGAAGGAGCGTGCCCGTTCGATGTCCGCCGGAAGAACGCTGCTGCTGAACATCACCACCGTGGTGCGTTGATCGGGCAGCAATCCCTCGGTGGAACAATGGCCCAGGAAAGCGAACCCGTTCATCACGGGCATGTTGATGTCCACGAAGAGAACGTCCGGCGCATCGATGGTGCTGTGTTCGCGGTACCAGGCCAATGCATCGGCGCCCGATCGGAGCGTCGTTACACGGCCCACGAAGCCGGCGCGCTTGAGCACCATGCGCGTTACGAAAATGCAATCGTCCTCGTCGTCGATCACCATCACGTGCCGAACGGCCGCAAGCGCCCCACCCCTCACTCCCTCCATGGTCATGGGCCGTTGGAACGGTGATGGGCGTTGGGAAGTTCCGGCACCGATCGAACCCGGCACGACTTGCCGTGTACCGCCTTCCCAAACGCCCACCAATGGCAGATGGACCTGCACGCCGAACATTGCTCAATTGGTTCCTGAGCGATGGCCGGCATTTCCAGATCGCGTTCCTGCTCTCGTTCCTCTGCTATGGTATCGGAGCTCTCCAGTGGGACGCTGAGCTAGGGCGGTATGCCATCATCGCCGCCACCTGCCTTGGCACGCAGTCCATCTTCATCGGGTTGCACGGCCTGGAGTGGCGCACGTTGAAGAGCGCAGCCGTTACCACGTTGGGGCTCTGCCTTCTGTTCAAGAGCGGCAGCCCCATCACGCTGGTCCTGGGTGCGTTCGTCGCCATTGCCAGCAAGTTCGTGCTGCGGGTAAGGGGCAAACATGTGTTCAACCCGGCCAACGTGGGCATTGTCGCCGCTATGCTTTTCACCGGCGATGCGTGGGTGAGCCCGGGACAGTGGGGTAGTGGCGCGGCCCTGGTCTTTCTGGTGGGCGTTGCCGGGTTGATGGTCGTTCTGCGTGTGGGGCGTATCGACACCAGCTTGACCTTCCTGCTCGCGTTCGCTGCGCTGCACTTCGTCCGCAACGTGCTCTACCTGGGCTGGGGCATCGATGTATGGCTGCACCAATTGACCAATGGGTCGCTGCTGCTTTTCACCTTTTTCATGATCACCGATCCGGCCACAACGCCCAGTGCACCCCGCGCGCGCATCGGCTGGAGCATCGTTGTGGCGGTGCTAGCGTTCCTGCTCAGTTGGAGGTTCTTCGTGAATGCCGCACCGGTCTGGGCGCTCTTCTTCATCAGCTCCACCACGCCCTTCATTGACATGCTGTGGAAAGGAGAGCGCTTCGATTGGCTCAACGCCCGTCGAACGCCGCGAGGCCTTCCGCACCAAGCAACCATCAACCCGTAACCAACAACACACCCCATGCTCCGTCCTTTCTTCCTCTCAGCCGCGGCCGTGATGGCCACCACGGCCTCCGCCTTCTGCGGCTTCTACGTGGCCAAGGCCGATGCCACCCTCTTCAACGACAAGAGCGAGGTGATCCTCGTGCGTGACGGCCTGCGCACCATCATCACAATGAGCAACGACTTCAAGGGCGACGTGCGCGATTTCGCCATGGTGGTGCCCGTGCCCGTTGTGCTGAAGGAGAGCGACATCCGGGTGGTTGACCGCACCATCTTCCAGAAGCTGGACAACTACAGCAGCCCTCGGCTGGTGGAATACTGGGACCAGAACCCATGCATGCAATGGCAGTATGCGGAGGAAAGGTCGATGCTGGACATGGTGGCCAATGGTGCTGCAGCCACCATGAAGAGGGAACAGAACGAGGACAAGGACTATGGTGTCACCATCGAAGCCCAGTACACCGTCGGCGAATATGACATCCTCATCCTTAGCGCCACGGAAAGTGCCGGGCTGAAGGATTGGCTGACCATCAATGGCTACAAGATCCCGGCAACGGCACACGAGGTGCTCGATCCGTACATCAAGAGCAACCTCAAGTTCTTTGTCGTGAAGGTGGACCTGGACCAGCCACAGACGAAAGGCGATTACCTGCGCCCGTTGCAGATCCAGTTCAGCCACGAGAAGTTCATGCTGCCCATCCGCTTGGGCATGGCCAACAGCATGGGCCAGCAGGACATGATCGTGTACGCATTCACCCGCACCGGTCGTGTGGAGTGCGTGAACTACCGGACAGTGAAGGTGCCCACTGATCGCAACATCCCGCTGTTCGCACAGCAGAAGTTCGGGCCTATGTACAAGGACCTCTTCGCCCGTGCATGGAAGCGCGAAGGCCGCAACGCGATCTTCCTTGAGTACGCCTGGAACGTAACGCCCAGCTGGGGCGGCATGAAGTGCGACCCGTGCGTGGGGCCGCCGCCGATGAACCAGGAATTCGTGGATGCCGGGGTGGATTGGGCCAGCGGTCCGAACGGCGGCAATGGCCAGCAGGTGTTCTTCACGCGGTTGCACGTGCGTTATGGCCGCGACAAATTCCCGCAGGACCTCATGTTCCAAGTGACACCGAACACCGAGCAGTTCCAGGCGCGGTACATCCTTACGCACCCCGCTCAAGGCGATCTCACATGCAGCGAAGGCCAGAGCTACCTGGAAGAACTCTACTACCGCCGCGTGCGCGAGATGGACGAACTCTACGCGCTCACCGGCTGGGATCTGGGCATGCACCGCAACTACACGAACGAAGTGCGCGGCAAGTTGAGCCCTGAACGCCGCAACAGCTTGGATGTCGTGCCGCTCCCCGGTGGGCCATCGGCACCAGGCGGTGGAGCGGGCTGGAGGTTGTTGCTGATGGGCAGTGCGCTGCTTGCCGGGCTTTGGTACGCCCTCCGGACAAGAACGCCATCGCCTGTGGGAGCGGTGTGATGGCGGCAGGGTTGGGGGCAGGGCGCGGCGCTTTCGGGCGCCGCGTTCCTTTCCTACTTCTTGAACACCAGCCAAACCGCAACCACCAAAAGCACTGCGGCCAGCGCATGGTTCCATCGCAGCTCTTCCTGCTTGAAAGCTATGAGCATGAACCCGGCGAACACCACCAGCGTGGTCACTTCCTGCACCACCTTCAACTGGACCAGCGTGAACGGGCCGCCATGTTCGGCGTGACCGAGCCGGTTGGCGGGCACTTGCAGGCAGTACTCGAAGAACGCCAAACCCCAACTGATGAGGATGATGCTGAACAAACCCAGTTGTTTGGCCCAATGCCACTCCCGGAACTTGAGATGACCGTACCAGGCGAGTGTCATGAACACGTTGCTGGCCACGAGCAGTAGAATGGTGAGGAGACCGCGCATGGGATGACGCGCGAATGTGGGTTTCGTATCCGCGCTCTGATCGTCCGTTGCCTGTGTTCCATGCACTGTTGACTGTGGAAGGCCGCTACTTTCCCGCCATGTTCGAGCATCGCAGCAAGCCGCTCTTGAGCCGGAAACGTTTCATCCAGCGGCAGGTGAAGTACGCGTTGTTCGCCGTGGGCTTCATCGGCGTCTCGTTGGGGATCGGTGTATGGGGCTACATGTTTTTCGGGGGCTTCGATGCAGTGGATGCCCTATTGAACGCCAGCATGATCCTGGCGGGCATGGGCCCCATGGGCGAGCTGCCGGACGATGCGGCCAAGCTCTTCGCATCCTTCTATGCGCTCTATAGCGGAATTGCGTTGCTGACCACGGTAGGTGTAGTGCTGGCACCCCTTGTGCACCGGCTGTTGCACTCCCTGCACGTGGAGCAGGACGAGGACTAGCGGGTCTCCTTCCAGGTCTTGTATGTCGCTGACAGGTCTGGCTGGTCGGAGGGAACCTCGCGCAAGGGCTCAACCGCCTTGAGCGTGGCGTGCAATTGTGCAGGCAGTTGTTGGTAGAGCTTGGTGCCCTCCGTTTTCCAAGCGAGCATTTCATTGCTCACGTCCTTGACGGCCTTCGCCGGGTTGCCCACGATCACTTTACGGGGCTCCCAAACGCTGTCGGCCTGCAGGAATGCCAGTGCACCCACGATGCACTCATCGCCCAGCACCACGTTGTCCATGAGCACCGCGTTCATGCCCACGAGGCAGTTGCGGCCAACTGTGGCACCGTGAACGATCGCGCCGTGGCCGATATGGGCGCCTTCCATGAGCGTCACCGTTACGCCCGGGAACATGTGCACAGTGCAGTTCTCCTGAACGTTGCATCCGTTCTCCACTACGATGGCTCCCCAGTCGCCGCGTAAGGCTGCACCGGGGCCGATGTACACATGCGCACCGATCGTCACATGGCCTGTAACGGCAGCTTGAGGGTGCACGAAAGCGGTGGGATGGACCACGGGAACAATACCATTGAACGAGTAGATCATGACGCTTGCGTGAAGGGCAAGGTTAGTCCGCAACGCGGCCAGAGGGAAGCCCGTGCGCACGATAAGGGATCGGGAACCCAATGTTAAGTCATTGTTACCAACCTATGGCGGGCCAAGCAGGATAAGGGCTCCGGATAGCTTCGCGGCCACAAAAAATCCGTCCCCATGATCGGCTCGTTCTTCAAGATGTTCAAACCGAAGGACCGCATCTTCTTCTACCACTTCGAGGCGAGCGCGGCGAACGTGCTGAAGATGAGCGAGGACCTTATGGCCATCATGAACACCGGCCCTGGTGCCCAGCGGGATGCCATCCTGGAGCGCTTGCAGCAGGCGGAGCATGCCAACGATGATCTGACGCACACCATTTTCACCGATCTGGCACGCAACTTCATCACACCCATCGATCGGGAGGACATCCACACGCTGGCCTCGGCCCTGGACGATATTGCCGACTACATCCTTGCCAGCGGCAAGAACCTTGAACTGTATGACGTCGGGGAGGTGGACGACACCATCGTTGAGCTGGCCCGCTTGGTGAACGAAGGTTCGCGCATTGTGCAAATGGCGGTTCGCGAACTGCGCAACATGCACAAGATCGACACCATGGCCAGTGAGTTCGTGGTGAAGATCAACAGCATGGAGAACGAGGCGGACAAGGTGTTCGACCGCGGCATACAACGCCTGTTCAAGGAGGAGAAGGACCCCATCCGCCTGATGAAGTACCGCCTCATGTACCGCGATCTGGAGCTGGCCACGGACAAATGCGAGGATGTGGCCAACGTCATCGAGTCCATCATGCTGAAGTACGCCTGATCCGATGACCCTGCTCATCGTCATCATCATCCTGGCGTTGGTGTTCGATTACATCAACGGCTTCCACGATGCGGCCAATTCCATCGCTACCGTGGTGAGCACCAAGGTGCTGTCGCCGTTCCAAGCGGTGCTTTGGGCGGCAGCGTTCAACTTCATCGCCTTCTTCATCTTCAAGGACCATGCGGTGGCGAACACCATCAGCAAGACGGTGATGAAGGACTTCATCACGCTGCCCGTGATCCTGAGCGGCCTGGTGGCGGCCATCACCTGGAACCTCCTCACATGGTGGTACGGCATCCCGAGCAGCAGCAGCCATACGCTCATCGGCGGGTTCGCCGGTGCTGCCATCGCGCATGCGTTCGTCACCGTCGGTTCCTTCGAACTGGGCGATGTGGTGGAGAAAACGAAGATCTCGCAAACCCTTCTGTTCATCTTCTTGGCGCCCTTGGTGGGCATGGTCATCAGCATGTTCATCACACTGGTCACCATCATGCGCAACACTTGGGCGCGCATCGGGGTCATCATCCTGGTCTCCGTGGCCACGTTCGTGCTCTTCAACAATCTGGAGCAGAGAAAGCTGAAGGAGAACGTGACCAAGCATTGGAAGTTGGAGGACAAGAAGAAGGCCGCGAGCGAAGACCCCACCAAACAAGCCGAGGTGGACGCGGTGCTGGCCAAGGTGGAGGCGAGCAAGCCTTATCTGGCGCGGTTCGACGAGCTCGGTGCTGCGGGCGTGGCTGAACTTGTGGTCGCGAACGTGGACCCCAAGGCCGATGCGGCGAAACTGACGAAGGACATCGGCAAAGCCGACAACAGCATCATCCAGTGGAGCCTGATGGGCTGCTCGTTGATCTTCATCCTTGCCTATCTCTACGTGGAGAAGGTGAAGAGCCCCACGGCGCACAGCATGGCCAACATGTTCAAGAAGCTGCAGTTGCTCAGCAGCGCGGCGTTCAGCATCGGCCATGGTGGCAACGATGCGCAGAAGGTGATGGGCATCATCTGTGCCGCCATGATAGCGGGCGGTCAGCTTGATGACATCAAGAACATGCCCAATTGGATCCCGTTGGCATGTTACACCGCGATCGGTCTCGGCACGCTGAGCGGTGGCTGGAAGATCGTGAAGACCATGGGCACCCGTATCACCAAGGTGACCCCGCTGGAAGGCGTGTGCGCGGAGACCTCTGGTGCCATGACCTTGTACTTGACCGAACAGATGGGCATTCCCGTCAGTACCACGCACACCATCACAGGCAGCATCATCGGCGTAGGGGCCACCAAGCGGTTGAGCGCCGTGCGCTGGGGTGTAACGTTCCAGTTGCTGTGGGCGTGGATCCTCACCATACCCGTGAGCGCGTTGCTGGCAGGACTGGTCTATTGGATCTGCCGGATGGTGGGCCTGGCGTAAGCCGGAAACGAGGGAGCGGGAAGAATGTGGGGGCCAAGGGCACCGAACGGCGCTCCCATTTCCACATTTGCGGTGCCCGGCGTTCCCCGGCCCAGATCACGCTCATGTCCATCCTGCTTTCCGACGCTGGCCTGCACCGCCATCTCCTGCCGCTCACCCACACTCGACCGTTAGGCGCATTGCGCCCAGGTATCCTCACCACCGCCGATGCCTGGTGGCGCATGACCGAATTGCCCGTCGGTTTCCGCACGGAGCACTACCTCAGCGCCAAGTACACCGATGTGCACGGTGATGTGGTGCGTGAGGTTCACGGCGGATTGTTGCCGACCCCGGATGTGGTGGGTGCCTTGCTGGACCTGGAACCGGGCCAGGCACTCGTACATGCCGGGAAGCTGCTGGCGATCTGCGAAGCGGGGAGGGGCCGCAGCAGTGCCTTGGACTGGACGACCATCCCTGCGTTCCCCAAGCCCGTTGAATTCGCCGGTGAGGCGATCGTCATTGAACGCCCGTGGCACATCTTCCAGCATTGTGGCCGAGCGATCCTCAACGACTTCGTATTGCTCACCGACGGAAGACGGAGCGGACGCCTCAGTGCGCAGAACACCGTGATCGGCGACGCATCGTTGATCTTCCTGGAGGAAGGCGCGCAATGTGAAGCGGCCATCCTGAACACAACGGCAGGCCCCATCTACATCGGCAAGGGCGCTGAGATCATGGAAGGCTGCATGGTGCGCGGGCCGTTCGCCCTGGGCGATGGTGCGCAGTTGAAGATGGGGGCCAAGGTCTACGGCCCTTCCTCCTTCGGCCCGGAATGCCGTGTGGGCGGTGAGGTGAACAACAGCGTGTTGCTCGGATACAGCAACAAGGGCCACGATGGCTTCCTGGGCAACAGCGTCCTGGGCGAGTGGTGCAACCTGGGCGCCGACACCAACAACAGCAACCTGAAGAACACCTATGGCGAGGTGGCCGCGTGGAGCTACGCTGACGAAGCCAACGTGATGACGGGCCTGCAGTTCTGCGGCCTCATCATGGGCGATCACAGCAAGAGCGGCATCAATACCATGTTCAACACCGGCACCGTCGTGGGTGTGTGCGCGAACGTGTTCGGGGGTGGTTTTCCGCCCAAGCACATCCCCAGCTTTGCTTGGGGCGGATCGGAGGGAATGATCGAACACTCCGTTGCCAAGGCGTTGGATACCGCCGGGCGTGTGATGGCCCGACGGCACAAAGAACTCAGCATGCAGGAAGCCGCCATCCTCGGGCATGTGCACAAGGAGACGGAGCGCTACCGGAAGCGGTCGGCTTGACCTGTCGATAACTCAACGGCGCATTTCCTTGCTGGGCTGCCGATCTTTCCGGCGTATTCCCGGCGGCATGAACGTTGGAACCACCTGCGCTCCGCGCGGTTTTTCCGGCTTTCGGCCGTTCGCGCTGCCAACCTGACACCACCCATGCAAGACCGCATGCCACAAGAGCCCCGCCTGTTCGCAGGCGACGACATAGAGAGCGAGACCGAACTCATTCCCCTCATTACCGCCGAGGATGAGGAGCAGATGAACGCAGAGTCCACTCCGCCTGAACTGCCCATACTCCCTTTGCGCAACACCGTGCTCTTTCCCGGCGTGGTTATTCCCATTACGGTAGGTCGCGATCGCAGCATCCGTCTCATCCAGGACGTTTACCGCGGAACGAAGACCTTGGGCGTGGTCAGCCAGAAGGACCCGCAGATCGAAGACCCTCGTCCCGAGGACCTCAACAAAGTAGGCACCATCGCGACCATCATCCGCATGTTGCGCATGCCCGATGGCAGCACCACTGCGATCATCCAAGGCAAGAAGCGCTTCGAGATCCTTGAGATGGCCAAGACCGAGCCCTTCTTCACGGCAAAGGTGAAGGAGTTCACGGAGCTTCGGCCAGAGAAGAACGACAAGGAGTTCGGCGCCTTGGTCAGTTCGCTAAAGGACCTGGCGATCAACATCATCAAGGCCAGTCCGAACATTCCCACGGAGGCCGGGTTCGCGCTGAAGAACATCGATAGCCCCAGCTTCCTGGTGAACTTCATCAGCAGCAACATGAACGCCGAGGTGGCCGAGAAGCAGCGCATGCTGGAGGTGGCCGATCTGCGCGAACGTGCCAAAATGCTCTTGGCCCACCTGACCAAGGAGCTGCAGTTGCTGGAGATGAAGAACGAGATCCAGAGCAAGGTGCGCACCGAGGTGGACAAGCAGCAACGCGAGTACTTCCTGCACCAGCAGATGAAGACCATCCAGGACGAACTGGGCGGCAACCCCATCGAGCAGGAGATCGAGGAGATGCGCGCGAGGGCCGCGAAGAAGAGATGGGAGAGGAAAGTAGGGGAGACTTTCGACAAGGAACTGACCAAGTTGCAGCGGATGAACCCGGCCGGCGCGGAGTTCAGTGTTCAGTACAACTACGTGCAGTTGCTGTTGGAGCTGCCGTGGGGCGAATACTCACAGGACCACTTCGACCTCAAGAACGCGCAGAAGATCCTTGATCGCGATCACTTCGGCCTGGACAAGGTGAAGGAGCGCATCATCGAGCATCTCGCCGTGCTGAAGCTCAAGGGCGACATGAAGGCACCCATCATCTGCCTATATGGCCCTCCAGGGGTTGGTAAGACGAGCCTTGGCAAGAGCATGGCCGAAGCGCTCGGGCGGAAGTACGTGCGCATGAGCCTCGGTGGTCTGCACGACGAAGCCGAGATCCGTGGCCACCGCAAGACCTACATCGGGGCCATGCCGGGCCGTCTCATCCAAAGTTTGAAGAAGGCCGGCACCAGTAATCCGCTCTTCGTACTGGACGAGATCGACAAGGTGGGCCGCGACCACCACGGCGATCCTGCCAGCGCACTGCTCGAAGTGCTCGACCCGGAACAGAACAATCACTTCCACGACAACTTCGTGGAGATCGACTACGACCTGAGCCGCGTGATGTTCGTGGCCACCGCCAACAGCCTCAGCACCATCCACCCGGCCCTGCGCGACCGCATGGAGATCATCGAGGTGAACGGCTACACACAGGAGGAGAAGATCGAGATCGCCAAGCGGCACCTCATCCCGAAGCAGCTCAAGGAAACGGCCGTGAAGGCGAAGCAGATCAAGTTCGGCGCTGGTCTGTTGGAAGCCATCATCGAGGAATACACCGACGAAAGCGGGGTACGTACGCTGGACAAGCGCATAGCCAAGCTCGTGCGCTACCGCGCCAAGCAGATCGCCCTGCGCGAGAAGCACGACGTCACCATCCAGAAGGATGAACTGGTGAAAGTCTTCGGCCCCAGCCACGCTCGCGACAAGTATCAAGGCAACGACGTGGCCGGGGTGGTCACCGGCCTGGCTTGGACGCCCACCGGTGGCGACATCCTCTTCCTGGAAACCAGCATCACCAAGGGCGAAGGCAAGCTCACCCTCACCGGTAGCCTAGGTGATGTGATGAAGGAAAGCGCCATGCTCGCGCTGGAATACCTGAAGGCGCACAGCAGCATCGTCGGTTTGGATGCCGAGGTCTTCAAACGCTGGAACGTCCACTTGCACGTTCCTGAGGGCGCCACACCGAAGGACGGTCCGTCAGCGGGCATCGCCATGCTCACGAGCATTGCCAGTGCGTTCACGCAACAGAAGGTGCGCAAGTTCGTGGCCATGACGGGCGAGATCACTCTGCGTGGGAAGGTGCTACCCGTAGGCGGCATCAAGGAGAAGATCCTTGCGGCAAAACGTGCGGGCATCAAGGAGATCATCCTCAGCGCCGACAACCGCAAGGACATTGAGGACATCGACACGCGCTACACCAAGGGCATGCGCTTCACTTACGTCACCGAGATGATCGAAGTGGTTAAGCACGCGTTGCTCAAAGAGAAGGTGGAGCACGCGTTGCAGGTGGCTTGAACGTGTGCCCCCTAACCAGAAAGCCCCGGACTGCCGGGGCTTTCTGGTTTCAATGAAGACCTACTGGCGCACTAGGCGCTCACTCCAGAGCCGCAGCCCATCGCTGTACGCGGAAAGCACGTACATGCCAGAGGTGAGTGTACTGATATCCAATGTGCCGCGCTGGTCTGCGAAGCCACCTTTCATCAGGACTTCCCGTCCGGCTGCGTCATGGATCCGCCACGCATCAGGTCGCGCGGGCCCGTCTACGGAAACCGTTATGACGCCTGTGGTTGGGTTGGGGTAGGTGTTGAACAGCGTAGCCGCAGCCCCCTCAGAGATCGCAACGTCCGGAGGCAGCGCAGGCCACCAAAGTGATGGCATCATTTGAACGCCGTAGCCCGGGAATGGAGGGACGCCCACGTAAACCGCATCCTTCGCAAATCCACAACTACTTCCGGCCAAATTCGGCTGGGCGATCACAGATGCGAACGCACTATCGGGGTTCGTCGACGGCAAGCGTGAATGGGAGAGTATGGTGCCCGCCGGCGAGAGTTGCATATGCGAGCCGTACGATATCGTCCCACCTGTATCCACGGCGATCGTATCGACTGAAAGGGCAATAGTAGCACTATCATAGGGTGCCAATTCCAACTGCACAAGCGCCGGGTCCCCGAACCAGGGATTGTTCAGTTGAACGTACAAGAGTTCACCGTTAGGGGAAAATTCAAACGACTGGATTTCTTGCGTGAAGAGCACATCCACTGGATCGTCCAAGGTGCCCGAAGAACGGTTGCATCTGAACAGTCGAATCGACGTTTCGCTGGACCTGAATGTCACGAACGTTGCATTGCGGTCGGTCTTGCCCCATGACCAATTCGGCATCCATGGGTAGGCCGTTTGGGAATAGTGCGCCGTGTATGGGAAAGGAGTAGACCCCGCAACGATACGGAACCCGAGGATCTCGCTTGTTCCAGGCAAGGAGGCAAGCAGCCATGTCGTATCCGCCGAAAATCCTGAGAAGGCAGTGACCCCTTGCACATTGGTTGCCATGAGAACTCCTTTATTGGCGGTAACGTCCCCGAACCCTGAACTCAGGGACATGTCCACTTCCGTGTACCGCAGTTCCCCTCCATTGCTTGTGGCAGTGAGCGTCACTAGTAAGTGAACGTGCGCAGAGACCGTGACGATGAGCGATTGGATGGCTGTGCCGAGCGGAGCGATGTTGTGCCCATTCGGCATAGTATCTCCCAGGCTATTGATGACATGCTGGCCATCGCATCGGAGAAGTAGATCGCCGTTCAGGGGATCGGACAAAGCGGAGTGTTGATAGGAACCTCCCAGAAATCCGGACGGCAGAGCTTGAGGGGTCCCTCCGGAAAAATTGAGCTGGTAAGCGACGTCAAGGTACCAATTGTCCCAGCGGTGATCAGGCCATTGCTGGCTTTGGACCAGGGGCGCCAAGAGGACCGTTTGGGCCAAGGCCAGGAATGTTCGTCTCATGGCCGATCAGCAAGGTGTTGGACCTACCTTGATCCCGAAACCAGCGCCACAGGCCATGTTCGGAAGTGGACCTGCACCATAGCACACACCACAGGCCGTACCGGAATAGGAACCTGGGCAAGCGAATGTGATGCCAGCACAAAGCACTACCGAGTTGATGCTTACGGCTGCCGCAGGAAGTGTGTAGGTGCCGTTGCCCGGCGGAACAGAGTATGGGACTGATGAGAAACCTCCTCCAGTGCTATACCAGACCACAACATTGAGCGTCGCACCGGATGTGTTCCCGTACCCGAAGATCGGCGGCGGCATGTCGGGCGCAGATGTGAAGGAGGAGGACAACACGGATGATAACAGTGCGATCGCGGCTATTGCGCACGCGAAAATGGACCGACTTGCATTTCCGAAGTTGTGCTTTCGGGCCTTCCTCAGCGTAGCGGACGCTTGGTCGTTTGGTCGTTTGGTCGTTTGGTCGTTTCCATGATGAGGTGGTTTTGGGCGCCGGTGAATTCCGGCCTCGTGAAGATGGCACGATTTCGAGGCAGAGTGCTGCCCGAGTTCATCGTTTGCGGTGGAAGTCGAGCGGAGGCGTGAAGCGCGCTTAGTGGCACGCCTTTGAAGGCCGCGAGCACCGACGACCGTGTTCATCCTCAGCGCCGACAACCGCAAGCGCTTGCGTCCCGGTCTTTCGGGAGACATCGAGGACATCGACGCACGTTACACCAAGGGCATGCGCTTTTACGTACGTCACCGAGATGATCGAAGTGGTGAAGCACGCACTGCTGAAGGAGAAAGTGGAGCACGCGCTGCAGGTGGCGTGAGGACAGGGGGACATGCGTTCATGGGGCCATGTGTCCATGTGACCATGGGTCCATATGGAAGATCCCGGAACTGATCAGAAGTTGAGCTGCGCCTGTAACCGCAGGAACTGTCCCTTTTGCTTGTTGTCCTGCTTGGCGAAGTCTTCGTACCGGCGATCGCCGATGTAGTACTCGCAGACGAGTTCGAAGTTTTTGATCGGCTGCCATTCAATGCCGAATTCGATGTCGTTCACGAAGTAGCTGCGGGCGTCGAGTTCATGCTTCTTGCCGCCCTCGTAAACCTGGTAACGCACGAAGGGGAATATGATCTGCTTGCCGATCTGCACCCGGTACGTGGCCGTCGCGAAACCGCCGCTCAGATCACGTGTCTCGATGCTATCTGAAACTGTGTTGAACTCCGGCCCACGGCCCACATTGTATTCGGCCAGTAGGCCGAACGGTTTGGGTGCGAGGTTCAGGCTCCCCACGAAACGGGTGTCCTCGTACACGAAGCCATCGCTGCCCTTCACGTTGGCGCTGCGCTGGTCGCTGCCCACCAAGTAGTTGCCGGTATAACCCGCTGCGGCCACCTCCAGGATCTGGCTCTTGATGGCGAACGGCCACGTGAGGCGTGCCACGAAGTGCGGCTCCTCATCGGCTTCGCTGCGGTTGGCGGTTTGCCCATTGTAGGCCCCGACGGCGAAGACGCCGTAGTCGCCGCTGCCCTTCAAGCCATCGGCTACCAGCATCCGGTAGCGCTCACGGATCCTCTTTGGCGCCCACATGAAGAAGACGCCAAGATCGCGCTCGTTGCTGTGCGCGCTGTTGGTGGCATCCGCACGGTCGAGCGGTAGGCGGTTCTGGCTGCTCTGCAGGTTCTCGAAGCCGAAGGGGACCTTGCTTTGGCCCAGGCGGAACCTGAATTCGTTGTCGGCATCCATACCGAGATCCATGTACCAATCGCGCAGTTGGGTAATGTTATTGGTGGTGCCTGCGGCGCTGGCGAAGTCCGGCTGCAGGTAGATGAAGACCTGCTTGTGAACGTACCCTTGGAATATGATGCGGGCCCGCCGGATGAAGAAGCCACCGCCTTCACCAATGCTCTTGTCGCACTGTTCGCACTTGAACTTCTCGTTCGTTTCAAGCAAGCGGTTGTACCGGATCTGGCCGTAGCCGCGGATGCCGAAGCTCTCGTACCAAGGCTTCTTGGTCGGCGTTCTTGCCTTGGTGGTGTCCGACTGCCCCAAGGACAGCAGTGGGACCAGGAATACCAGAAGTGCGCAGCGGCGGGTAGCGCTCAGTTTCATGTGCCGTCGTGTTAAGGCGGCGCAAGAGTATCCTTAGCTCAACGTTAGCCTAATGTTCAGAAAATGAAGGCTGTGTTAGATCCATGTTACCCGATGGCCGTGGATCTTCATCGGCACGGTGCCAGCAATGCACTAGTGCAAAGCCGCTTGGATCTACCCATGTCAGCCACCCAGCGCTCAACGTTCGATGTGACAACGGGCGGTGGCGCTTGTTGGAAGTCCCGGACTTGCCAAGCCTGCACATCGGTAAGCCCGGTGAAGGCCTCACCATAGGCAGCGATGCCTGCGCGCGCGCTGTCCTCAGGGCAAATGGCGATCATCAGTGCATACAGTTGCTGGCTGTAGGTCAGTGCCTCGGATGCCAAGCCGCCTTCCTCAAAAGGCCCTTGCGCTTTTTCCTCGCTCACCGCAGGACCGGTCAAGGCTTCATCCAGTGCGAAAAGGCGTTCACTGGCACGCTCATACAGCACGTTCACGCTGTCGGACAGTAAGCGGCCTTCCGCGCAAGCCATTTGTTGGAGGTAGGCGTACTTCTGCTCCAGCATGTCCTTCGAAGCCGTAAGCGAATCCTCCAGGGAATTGTTCACGCGCTGGAACTCTTCAATGGGGCCATTGCAAGCGGAGAGGAAGAGGCCGCACACGAGCAAAGGGACGAGCAGGTCGGGTTTCCTCATATCGCTGCCAAAGTACCGGCCGAGGGTCTCCGCCCCGGGCAATACCGCGCCGATATCTTCGTTGCCCAGCAGCCAACCCTAGGCATGCACCCCGCAAGACCCTGATGCGAATCCTCATCTCAGCCACTTTCTCCTTGGCCGCGCTCACTGGCATCGCCCAGTTGGGCGGCCAGTCATCGTTCGCCGTGTTGGACATTCCGAGCAGCGCCCGTGTGGCAGCGCTGGGCGGCAACAACATCGCTGTGCAGGATGCCGATGTGAACCTCGGGTTCTATAACCCCGCGCTGCTGAACAAGGAGATGGAGCGGCAATTCGCGCTCAGCTACCTGCGCTGGTTCAACAAGGCCGACATCAACATCGGCTACTTCGGTTATGCCCACCACTTCGATAGCTTGAAGACCACCGTGAGCGGCAACTTCCAGTTCGTGGACTACGGCAAGTTCCGCCGCACGGACGATACCGGTACCGACCTGGGCGAGTTCACCGCTGGTGAGTACGCCGTACAGATCGGCGCGGCGCGGCCCATCGACAGCCTGTTCACCGTAGGCGTGAACGCGAAGGTGCTCTTCAGCCAATTGGAAGAATACACCAGCACAGCAGTAGCCATGGATGTCGGCGGCGTTTACCACAAGCCCGGTGGTCTGCTCACCATTGCGGCCATGCTGCGCAACATCGGCTACCAGACCAGCACCTTCACTGACGAACGCGAGGACATGCCGTTCCAAGTGCAGTTGGGGACCACCTACAAGTTCCGCCATGCACCGTTCCGTCTGGGCCTCATGCTCGAGAACCTCCAGAAGTGGGACCTCACGTACGACGACCCCAATGCCCGCGTGAACATCGACCCGACAACGGGCGAGGTCATCGAGGAGAAGGTGACCTTCATGGACAAGGCCTTGTTGCATGTGGTCGGCAACGTGGAGGTGATGCTCGGCAAGAACTTCCACCTGCGCTTCGGCTACAATTATCGCCGTAGGCAGGAACTGAAGGTGGAGGACAAGCCGGGCATCGCGGGCATCAGCTTCGGGGCGGGCATCCGCGTGGCGAAGATCCACGTGAGCTACGGCTACGCGCAGTACAACCTGGCGGGCGCCAGCAATAGCTTCACGGTAGCCGTTCGCCTCAACGATTTCCGTCGCCAGCCGGTTGCCATGCCCACGGTGGTGCCTGCGGGCTGATCCCGGAATACCTTGGCCGCGCTACCCCCAGCGCGTGCGCCGCATCACTATCGCCATCGACGGCTTTTCCTCCTGCGGGAAGAGTACCCTGGCCAAGCAGTTGGCGCACCACCTGCATTACACCTACATCGACAGCGGGGCCATGTACCGCGCAGTGGCGCTGTACGTCATCGAGAACGGGCTGGTGACCGAAGGTCAGCTGAATTCAACGGCTCTTTTGCGGGTGCTGAAACACATCCACATCGGCTTCAAGCACGATGATGGCACGCAGCGCAGCGAGACCTGGTTGGACGGCCGCAACGTGGAGCACCGCATCCGTGAAATGGACGTGAGCCACCATGTGACATTGGTGAGCCCCGTGCCCGAGGTGCGCGCCAAGCTGGTGCAGTTGCAGCAGCACATGGGGCAGGGCGGGGGCGTGGTGATGGACGGACGCGACATCGGCTCCGTGGTCTTCCCGCAGGCCGAGGTGAAGTTCTTCATGACCGCCAGCCCGGAGGTGAGGGCCCAGCGGCGCTACTTGGAACTGAAGGGACGCGGTGCCACCGTAACGCTGGAGGACGTGCTGGAGAACATCGCCCGTCGCGATCTGGACGATACCACCCGCGCCGCCGATCCGCTCATCCAGGCCCCGGACGCCATCGTCATCGACAACAGCGACCTCACCTCCGAAGAGCAGTTCGACATTGCACTAGGCCGTGTAGTGAAGGTGATCGGTGTGGTGACGGAAGCGTAGCAAGCTTCAAGTGTCAAGGCTCAAGTGTCAAGCTCCAAGAAGCCCGCGCCGGAGAACATCCTCGAACTTGTCCTTCAGGATGGCGACCAACTCCGGTTGCATGAAGTCATAGATGTCCTCGATGCAGAGGCAGACGATCGGTTTCTTCTCATACCATTCAGGGAAGCGATCGCGGATGGTGTTCCGGTGGCGCTTCTCCATGACAACAACGGCATCGGCCCACTCGAGATGCCATTCTTCGAGGACCACCGTGGCAGTGCGGTCCGTACCGGCGGAGTCCACATCGAAGCGCGGGTCGTTCTCGTAGATCTTGTGCGCGGTCGCCGACCGCAACCGGTTCACGGTGCAGACGAAGAGGATTCTCCTTTTTTCGGGACGCTCACTCATCGCCCGCGCGGAGGTGGCCACAAGCTGCACAGACCTTAGCGGCTGGTGTGCGGTAAGGCTTCCCGCATGAGCTGCAAAGCGGTCCATGCATCGAAAGCGCGTGATGCATTATCGCATTGGGCTCTGTTTCTGCGAAGCCGGTCAGGGCGTTGTAGTAGTCCAGCAGTGGTTTGGCACGCGCTTCACGGGAAAAGTCCGGGCCGGTCGGTTTGAACATGAGCCCATATAATCTTTTTGCTTCCGCGAATTCGGTGTCATCCAGCATGGGTACGACCATCTTGCAACGCCAACAGTAGAGTTCCTTCATGTTGAATGGTCAGGCGGTGCAAAAACCTGAAATGGTCTCCAAAGGGTCGCGCACCCCCTCCACAAACCCCACCCCCTTCAGCATCACCCGGTCCAACAACGTATCCGGGCAGCTAGCGCCGCTGGTGAGGATGATCGTCAGCGGTCGTTTGGCAGGTAGCCAATTCGCGGTGCGTTCCAGTTTCTGCTCGGGATAGTTGAAGTGTTCGATCTCGTCGGCGCTCAGGATCTCCTTCTCGCCGTTGATGAAGTACGTCGGGAACTTGTGCTCCAACAGTTCCACCAAGTGACTGGTGTTGCTGCTGTTGTAGCCGCCCACCACCAAGGCCAGGTCGGCCTCTTGCTTCAGCAGTTCGTTGGTGGCGTCCTGGTTGTCGTTGGTGGCGTAGCAGAGGGTATCGCGCGTGTCGGCGAAGTGGTTCTTCAGGTCGGCTTCACCGTGTTTCTTCGCCATCACTTGTTTCAGGTGGTCGGCGATCGCCTGCGTTTCCGTGGCGAGCATGGTGGTCTGGTTCACCACGCCGATGCGCGCGAGGTCTTTCGCCGGGTCGAAACCGGGCGTGCACTTCTTCCCGAAACGCTCCGCGAAGTGCGTTGCTGGCAGTTCACCGAGGATGATGCGACCCAGTTCTTCGGCCTCGGCCATGTCCTTCACGATCACCGCTGGCGCCCCGGCGGCCGTATGGCTGAAGGTGGCGCGCGTCTCCTCGTGGCTGGCCTTGCCGTGGATCACCACGGAATAGTCCTGGGTGCCGAGCTGGGCACTGCGTTTCCACACCTTCTCCACGAAGGGGCAGGTGGTGTTGTGCTTCAATGGGTCGATGCCGATGGCGCGCAGCCGGGCCTCCGTTTCCAACGTGGTGCCGAACGCCGGAATGATGACGATGTCCTCCGCCGTCAGTTCGTTCCAGTCCATCAGCATCTGACCGTGGGTGTCTTGGATGAAGCGCAGGCCGTGGCTTTCGAGATCGGCGTTCACCTCCGGGTTGTGGATCATCTGGCTCAGCAGGAAGATCCGTTTGCCTGGGTTTTCTTCAAGCGCCTTGTAGCTGATCTCGATGGCGTTCTCCACCCCGTAACAGAACCCGAAATGCCTTGCGAACACAAACCGCACAGGGCCCAGGTCGAGGACGGTAGGGCTGAGGTCTTTCTTCTTGGGGTCTTGGGCCTTGCGCCACGCCTTCAACCGGCCGATGAGGTTGCTGCGGTAGTGGGTGGGGATGGTGAAGGAGCGCATCGGTGGGCGAAAGTAGAGAGCCATAGTACCATACCACTTGTGCCCATGTGTTCATGTGGCCATGGGTCCATGGGGTGCAAGCCGCTCTGGCTGTCCACTTCCGCTTGTTGTGCCGTGCAATTCAGTGCGCATCCGTGTTCGGGCTTCTTCGACCCCGGAAGTCGAGCCTCCATGGGCACATGCACACATGGCCACATGAACACATGCTTCCCCCCGGCTACATTCGCGCTCCCTTTTCGGGAAGGTCCGTGCAGTGGCACCCCGGGCCCAACATCCAAAACCCTCTCTGGCGTGCCGCCCTGGCCAGGGATACAAGTGAAGTGAGCCCCTATGGCTACTGAACAGAAAGAGGCGACGATGGCGCCGCGCAGCAGCGCATCCATCAACGACGGCAAGATCTCCTTTGCCGAACCACCCGCGGATTTCGATTGGAACAGCCTCGGCGACGATAACGTCGGTGGCGTTGCGCGCGAGACCCTGGAGAAGAGCTACGAGGAAAGCCTCAGCAGCATCGCCGAGAAGAGCGTGCTGGAAGGCACCGTGGTGGCCGTGGGCAAGAAGGAAGTGGTGATCAACATCGGCTACAAGAGCGAAGGTGTTGTACCCGTGAGCGAGTTCCGCTACAAGCCCGACCTCGCCATTGGTGACAAGGTTGAGGTGTACATCGAGAAGCAGGAGGACAAGGGCGGCCAGATGGTCATCAGCCACAAGACGGCGCGTGTGCACCGTGCCTGGGGCCGCGTGAACGATGCCCTGATGAAGGACGAGATCATCACCGGTTTCGTGAAGTGCCGCACCAAGGGTGGTCTCATCGTGGACGTGTTCGGTCTCGAAGCGTTCCTGCCCGGCAGCCAGATCGACGTGAAGCCGATCCGCGACTACGACCAGTTCGTGGGCAAGAACATGGAGTTCAAGGTGGTGAAGATCAACCAGGAGTTCAAGAACGTGGTGGTCTCGCACAAGGCGCTCATCGAAGCCGAACTGGAAGCCCAGAAGAAGCAGATCATCGGTGGCCTGGAGAAGGGCCAGGTGCTCGAGGGCACCGTCAAGAACATCACCACCTACGGTGTGTTCGTGGACCTCGGTGGCGTGGACGGACTGGTGCACATCACGGACCTCAGCTGGGGCCGCGTGAACCATCCGGAGGAGATCGTGAAGCTCGACGACAAGATCAATGTCGTTATCCTGGAGTTCGACGACGAGCGCAAGCGTATCGCCCTCGGCATGAAGCAACTGCAGCCCCACCCGTGGGATGCGCTGAGCGCCGAGATGAACGTGGGCGACAAGGTGAAGGGCAAGGTGATGGTGATCACCGACTACGGCGCGTTCGTGGAAGTGAAGCCGGGCGTGGAAGGCCTGCTGCACGTGAGCGAGATGAGCTGGAGCCAGCACCTGCGCAGCCCGAAGGACTTCCTGAAGGAACAGCAGGAGATCGATTGCGTGATCCTGAACATCGACCGCGACGCGCGCAAGATGAGCCTGGGCATGAAGCAGCTCACGGCCGACCCTTGGTCGGACATCGAGTTCAAGTACCCTGTGGGCAGCCGCCACCAGGCCAAGGCCCGCAGCCTCACCCACTTCGGCATCTTCGCCGAGCTGGAGGATGGCGTGGACGGCCTCATCCACATCAGCGACCTCAGCTGGACCAAGCGCATCAAGCACCCGAGCGAGTTCTGCGCCGTGGGCGACACCATCGAAGTGCAGGTGCTGGAAGTGGACAAGGAGAACCGCCGCTTGAGCCTCGGCCACAAGCAGGTGGAGGAGAACCCCTGGGAGGTGTTCGCCAACGTCTTCACACCGCTCAGCACGCATGAAGGCACCATCATCGGCCGCGCTGGCCAGAACTACGTGGTGGCACTGCCCTACGGCGTTGAAGGCATGGTTAGCGCCAAGAACCTGCGCAAAGAGGACGGCAGCAAGGCCGCCTTGGAGGACAAGCTGCCCTTCGTGGTGCTCGAGTTCAACGCAGAGGCACGCCGCATCGTGCTCAGCCACACACGCACCTTCGAGGTCGGCGACGACAGCGAAGTGGCAGCCGCAACCAGCGCACCGCGCCGCGGCCGCAAGGCCGGTGCCGATGGCGATACCGGTGGCGGACAGAGCCCGAGCGTGAAGAGCGTTAACGACAAAGTGGAGAAGAGCACCCTCGGTGATCTCAGCGTCCTCAGCGCCCTGAAGAGCAAGATGGAAGCCGGCGAGTCGGCTGCCAAGGACAAGAAGAGCAAGAAGAAGGAAGAAGAGGAAGGCGCCAGCGAAGAGTAAGCGCTGCTCTCAAGGAACAAGGCTGCGGCCCTTCCGGAAGGAGGGGCCGCGGTCGTTCTGGAGCTCAGAAGTACGGAGTTGGGCGGTTGTTCACTTTCACCTTGCCCGATGGTATCGAACTGCCCGCAGCCTTGTCCGCCTTCCTCGCGGTCGCGTACCAGTTCGCATCCACCTCAACTTTCGCTTTCTTGCCCTTGGTGGTGTACAGCTTGATCCACTCCGTACTCACCGTTCCGTAGCCGCGTTCGCCGTTGATGATCAATCCAACGGGCATGGTGAAGCCCTCAACACAGTTCGTCCAGCGGACCCAGAGTTCCTTCTTCTTCACGCCGTACTCCAGCACCGGCACTTGCGTGGTACGCAGGTACTGATCGAAGATGCTCTTGTTGAGCAATGCGCGCGTGTCCTCGTTGTAGTTGATGATGAAGTCCTCCACCGCAGCGCTGGTGGCCGGCACGAAGCGGAAGCGCTGGTGCATGGCGCGCATCATCGCTTTGAACACGCTGTCGCCGGTGACCTGGCGCACCATGTGCACCAGCGCGGCACCCTTGTAGTACATGTCACCGCTGCCTTCCTGGTTCACGCCGTACGGTCCAATGATGGGCCTGTCGTTGGCGATGTTCTTCCGCACCCCGGCGGCGTAGGCGTTCGCGGCGTCCTTGCCCAGCAGGCACTCCGTGAAGACCACTTCGCTGTACATGGTGAAGCCCTCGTGCACCCACATGTCGGCGATGTCGGCCGTGGTGATGTTGTTGCCGAACCACTCGTGGCCGCTCTCGTGGATGATGATGTAGTCCCACTTCAGCCCGTGGCCGGTGCCGCTCAGGTCCCTGCCGAGGTAGCCATTCAGGTATTGGTTTCCGTAGGCCACCGCGCTCTGGTGCTCCATGCCGAGGTGAGGCGATTCCACCAGTTTGTAGCCGTCCTGGTAGAACGGGTAAGGGCCGAACCAGTCCTCGAAACAGGTCAGCATGGGCTTCACTTGTTTGAACTGTTCGCGGGCTTTCCTTTCATTGTAGGCCAGCACCCAGTAGTCGCAGTCGAGCTTGCCGTTCAACCCGTCGTACGTCTCATCGAAGTGCGCATACTTGCCGATGTACGGCACGAGGTTGTAGAGGTTGATCGGGCTCGTTACCACCCAATGCCAAGTGCTGGTGCCGTTGTTGTGCTTGGATGTGCTTTGTAGGCGCCCATTGCCCACTGCTTGCAAACCGTCGGGCACGGTGATGTGCAGCATGGCTCCTGCATCGGGCTCGTCGCTTTGGTGGTCTTTGCACGGGTACCACACGCTGGCGCCCAGACCCTGGCACGCCACGCTCATCCACGGGTTCCCTTCTGCGTCCGTTTTCCAGATCCAGCCGCCGTCCCAAGGCGGGTTTTTCGCGGCACGCGGGGTTCCGTGGTAGTAGATGGTGATGGATGACAGATCGCCGCTCTTCATGGTGTCAGGAAGATCCACCCAGACCACATTGCCCTCGCGTGCCACGTTGGCGATGCGCTTCTCGCTGATCAGGAACGCGCCGTCGCGGAAGACATCCACACTCGTGGTGATGCTGTCCACTACCAAGGGTTGTTGCAGGTCGATCTGCATGCGGTTCCCCGTGGCCAGGGCCGCGAACGATATGATGGTGGTACCGCGGATGGATTTGCTCTTGAAGTCGGGTGCAACGCTCACATCGTAGTGCGTAGCGTTCCACCATGCACGGCCAGGGCCGATGCTCCCGCGAAGCGTATCGGCCTTCGTGAACACCGTGCTGCCATCGCCGAGTTGGGCGTTGGCGCTTAGGAAGGCGGCTATCGCCGCCGCGGTAGCAGCGTACCTGATGGTGGAAGTCATGCTGGAAATGTAGGCGCCTGCCTAAAGGGTGCGCTCGAGGCCACTACGAACGGTTCAAGGCTTGGCGGGCGCTGCTGGGATCGGGGCCACAGGCTTGGGTTCCACGGCCGAAGGCATCGGTTGCGGGATCTCTTGCACCATTGTTCCATCAGCATTGCGCACCTGCACACCGAGCTTGCGTTGCGCGTATTTGTGCACCAGCACGCGCTGGTTGTTCATGGCCTCGGCCGAATCCGTGAAGAGCAGGAGGTCGTGGTCGGCCACATGCTTGAAGCTGCCGTACTCCTTCATCACGCGTTCCATGATCTGTTCGGTGGTGAAGCGCTCGCTCGTCACGAACACGTCGGTCATCTGCACCGTGGGGCCGTTGCGCCAGTTGCCGATCGCATAGGCGTAGATGGGCTTCTGGGCGAGCGCGGCCGTCGCCATCAGCAGCAGGAGGGAGGCGAGGAGGGTTCTCATGGTAAAGCGGCTACGCAAATGTCATGCTTGGATCAGTTATTCAACCCGATTCCTTCCTACTGGATCGCTTCGTCGCAGAGCTTCCTCGCGATGACGTACGTGCGATCGGCCCTGGTGGCGGGTCGCACCCACGTCATCGCGAGCGCCTTCATAGGCGCGAAGCGATCCAGTCAACTTGTCTACCGCACTTCGATCTCGTCCAGGAACAACCACGCCGGATTTCCTGCCCCGGCCATGCCCGCCGGTATGCGCACCGTGTTCTTCACCTCGAAGCGCACGGCCGCCGCCCCGACTTCCTTCAGGTCGATACCGAGGTGCACGTTGCCTTGGGCGTCCTTTTCAGGTTTCACCGTGCCTTGCACCGCGAACGTCTTTCCGTCCAAGCTCGTGCTGATGACGACCTGCTCGGGCAGATGGATCCACGATGAGTGCTCCTCCAAGGCGCCGATGCCCACATGTGTGAGCATCTTGCCCAAGGACAAGTGGACCGTAATGGTGACGTCGCTGCGCCAGCCGAGCCACTCGTAGTTCACGCGGCGTTCACCCGCATGGATGCCGTCCACCAAGGTCAACGGGCCGCCATCGTCGTAGCGCTCGTTCGGCAACGGATTGCAGGTGATCGCCTGTGCAGTTGCCCAGTTGAAGTCGAAGCGCTTGCGCGCAATTGGGCCAGTGCTGCCGTTGTTCATGGTGAAGCCCTGCACTTCGCAATCCGCATCGATGGTGAGCGGCTGGCTGTAGCGCCCCAAGCGGCCTTGCTCCGAGTACGGAGGTCGTGTTATGGTGTACATAAGGTCGAGGCCGAGGGGGGAGGAGAGGCCCACTGTCAAACGTCCTGGTTCATTGCCGCGGACGATGGTCGTTTCCACTTGGTAAATGCTCTTGCTCGCGTTCACGCCCATGGCCTCCAAACGCGGGAACTCTTGCAACAAGCGGGCTATGAAATCCTTCTCGTTGCGTTTCTCCTTCGGGCTCCACAACACTTCCGCCAAAGCCAGCATGCGCGGCACGGCCATGTACTCCACATGCTCCGGTGTGTTGATGTACTCCGTCCAAACGTTGCCTTGGGCGCCGAGGATGTACTGTCCTTCTTCCGCCGTCAGTTCGCTTGGAATGGGCTCGAAGCTGTACACCTTCTGCACGGTCGTGTGACCGCCGATGGCCAGCGGCTCTTGGGCCGGGTCGCCTTGGTAATGGTCGAAGTAGCAGTGCGAGCCAGGGGTCATCACCACATTGTGTTTCTGCTTGGCTGCTGCAATGCCGCCTTCGGTGCCGCGCCAGCTCATCACGGCTGCGTTCGGCGCCAGACCGCCTTCCAGGATCTCGTCCCAGCCGATGATCTTACGGCCGCTCGCGTTCACGAACTTCTCCATGCGCTGGATGAAATGGCTCTGCAGCTCGTGTTCGTCTTTCAGCCCGTTCGCCTTCATGCGCTCCTGGCATTTCGTGCAGGTCTTCCAGCGTTCCTTGGGGCATTCATCGCCGCCGATGTGGATGTACTGGCCCGGGAACAGCGTCATCACTTCCGTGAGCACGTTCTCCAGCATCGCGAAAACGCTGTCGTTGCCGGCGCAGAACACATCGTCGAACACGCCCCAGCCCCGTTCCACGTCGAATGGTCCACCCGTACAGCTCAACTCAGGGTATGCCGCCAACGCCGCCATGGCATGCCCCGGCATCTCTATTTCCGGTACCACGGTGATGTGCCGCTTCGCTGCGTAGGCCACAATATCCTTCACTTCCTCTTGCGTGTAGAAGCCGCCGTAGTGCAGTGTGTCGTACTGCCGGTCGCGGTAGTGGCCCACCATGCTGCCGTTGCGCCAAGCGCCTACTTCGGTGAGCCTCGGGTAGCGCTTGATCTCGATGCGCCAGCCTTGGTCATCGGTCAGGTGCCAGTGGAAGGTGTTCATCTTGTAGCGGGCGAGCAGGTCGATGTACTTCTTGATGAAGTCGGCCGGCATGAAATGCCTGCACACGTCGAGGTGCATGCCCCGCCACCCAAAGCGCGGTTGGTCGCTGATCATGGCACACGGCACGGCCGGGCTGGCGGTGCCGGGTGGGGGCAGGAGTTGCAAGAACGTTTGTATGCCGCGGAACACGCCGGCTTCATCCGTTCCGTAAAGGCCGGCGCCCTCGGGCACGATGGTCAGTTCGTAGCCCTCCGGCTTCAAGCCCTTGTTCGGGGCGAGGCCAAGGGCGACCACCTTGCCCATGCCCCGGTGCACCTGCTCGATATCCGCATCAATGCCCACAGATCGCAGTCCCGCTTGCAGGAACTCAGCCTCGTCCCGGAGCTCCAGCTTGTAGATGGCGATGGTGGTGCCGGTGAGATCGAAACGCCCTTGGGTCCATTCCAGTCGTTCGGGCTGGGGGATAAGGGGGGGATCGACCTGGCCGAGCGCCATGCTCGAGCAGGCGAGGCCAAGGATGCAGGAAAGCGTGTGGTGCTTCATGGGCGCGACTTCCGGGCGGGGTAAAGATGGCCAAGCAAGCTTGGGGCCGCCTGTTTGTCCGATCCGGCTACATTCGCAGCCCATTTCGGTAAAACAACCAACAACAACCGCGACATGCCAACTCGCATCCGCCTTCAGAGAAAAGGCAAAAAAGGCCAGCCTTACTACCACATCGTAGTGGCTGATCAGCGCGCTCCGCGCGACGGTAAGTACATCGAACGGATCGGTGCTTACGACCCCAACCAGAACCCTGCGTTCATCGAGATCAACAGCGAGAAAGCGCTGGATTGGATGCAGAAGGGTGCCCAGCCCACAGACACCTGCCGGGCCATCCTCAGCTACCGTGGCCTGGTGTACAAGAACCACCTGATGAACGGTGTGAAGAAGGGTGCTTTCGATGCCACCGAGGCCGAGCGCCGCTTCGATAGCTGGATGAACGAGAAGACCGCCAAGATCGAGGGCAAGAAGAGCAAGCTGAGCCAGATGGCCCAAGCGGAGATGAACACCCGCGTGGCCGACGAGACCAAGAAGGCCAAGGCCATGGCAGAGAAGCTCAGCGCGAAGCTGGCTGAAGCCACGGCTGCCGCTGAGGCTGCTGCCGCTCCCGCTGTCGAAGCGGCTGCTGAAGCTGCAACCGACGCTCCTGCCGACGCTGCTCCTGAGGCTCCGGCCGCTGAGTAAGCGATCAATGCAACCGCTCGAAGCCCTGTCCACGGACGGGGCTTCGTCTTTTCTGCCGGTCCGCGTTTGCAACGCGGACCAACGGGGATTGCGTCTGTAAGGCACGTAGGGTACCTCATCACTTTGGATGAGGGAGGGCACTTGTGCACGGGCCACTACATTCACCGCACCTGCCGGTCTGCGTTTGCAACGCGGACCTATGGGAAGTGCGTCTGTGACGCGCACGAAGACAACGCCACCGCCACTCCAATGATGGACCTCGACAGCCTGCACCACTTGGGCCGCTTGGGCAAACCATGGGGCCACCAAGGTGAGCTCACCGTGCACTTGGAATCGGTGGAGCCGGAGGATATCCAGCACGCCGGTGCCCTGTTCGTGGACATCGAGGGGCAGAAGGTGCCGTTCTTCTTCAGCAAGCTGCACGACAAAGGCCGCGAGCTGCTCATCAAGTTCGATGATATCGAGGACCCGCAAGCCGCCGCGTTGCTCGTGGGCCGCGACATCTATGCGCCACCCGGCCACCTGGCCGATGGCAGCGATGAGAGCTGGGATCCCGAGGAGTTCATCGGGTGCATCGTCATGGACGATGTGCACGGCGAACTGGGCGAGGTGACCGGATTGGAAGGTTCGGATGGCAACCCGGTCCTGGTGGTGCTCAAGGGCGAGCACGAGATCCTCATCCCGGTGAACGACGACATCATCGTGGGGCTTGATCCCGAGGAGAACATCATCCAGGTGCGGACCCCGCCGGGATTGGTGGAGTTGTACCGGGGCGAGAGCTAGGGGTATGGAGCCTTTCCGCTTCAAGCAGTTCAGTGTACTTCACCATCGTAGCACCATCAAGGTGGGTACGGATGCTGTGCTGTTGGGTGCGTGGGCGGATGTGACGAGCGCTACACGCATTTTGGACATTGGGACCGGTTGCGGAGTATTGACCCTCATTGCAGCCCAACGAAGCCCGACCGGGCAAGTGCACGGCGTTGAGATCGATGATGCCTCGGCGGAAGAGGCGGCGGAGAACGCGGCTGCCAGCCCATGGTCAAACCGCATCCGCATCCATCGCATGGATGTGCGGAAGCTGAGGACCTCTGAACGCTTCGATCATATCATCAGCAACCCGCCGTTCTACGCGGGCGAAGAACCGAGCCCTGATGCGCGCAAGAGCGTGGCCAAGCACGGCGCTGGTCTGAAGCTGGGCGAACTGATCCGTTCCATCGCCGACCTTTTGGCCGATGATGGAAGAGCCTCGCTCATCGTTCCGATGAACCGGAGCGAGGAACTGATCGACCTGGCAGCAGCAGCTCGGCTTGCGTTGCGACGACGCACGGTTGTCCGGTACGTGGCGCAACGACCTGCCAAACGCGCGTTGCTCGAGTTCCGGAGAGACGCGGGACCTGTCGAGGAGCATGAACTCCTTGTGGAGCACACCGGCACCAAGGACTTCACGCCGCAGTACCGGGCGATGGTAAGCGACCTGCTGCTGAACTTCTAGTGGGCTCATCCCGCTTCCCGCTCATCGAACAAGATGCCGTGAGCAGACCATATCGTGTTGCGGGACTCCGCGACGATAGAGGTTGGTTCCGAGAACATGCCTGTAGATCAAGGCCTCGCCGAACCAGTCTCGTACACGAACCTTCCGCTAACTCCACGTAACTGTGCGATCCAATTCTGATATACCTCAAAAGGCACCTCGCGGTAATCTGCTCTTATCAGGATCTCTAAGGTAGCCTCCAATTGAGACCTGATGGTCGTATTGTAGCCTTGGTCGTTGATGCTCAAGTCCAGCGCACGAGATAGAGCATCGACCTTCAGCAGCAGTGCATGCACGCTTATTGGATGTGCACTCAGAGCCGCATTGCAGCATCTGAGCGTAAAGTCGATCTGAGGAGAGGATGTGCGACGTTGATAGCCCTGCGCCAGGTCAGTGAGACAAAGCGCCAAGGTCTGCCGAAGACCCAGTGTATCCATGTACAACCCACTACGAACGGCGTCCGTGCTCACATAGCCGGTGGCCATGATCCAGGCGTCATCGGGGAACTGTCCGCTGGTCAACTCGATGTTGTACCAGCCATGCACACGGCTGTACTGTTTCACGTAAATGTGGTTTGGCACAACGGCGAGGTAAGCCTGCGTGCCAAGCCGCTTGCAGATCATGGCGTAGAGGAGCGGAAGGCTATGGCACTGCCCGCTACCGGTGGCCAACAGCTTGGTGACGAACGTGCTTTCCCAATGTTGTGCGCCGAAAAAATCGACCGTGTCGTAGGTGAACGGAAGGCCGATCGGGACACCTGGTGCGAGGAACGTCGTGTCGGTGAGCACATGGAACGTAGCGCGGTTCAGAGCGAAGGGAATGGAATCACTTTCGGTGTACTCGGACGAAGGATTGGCGAACGACCAAGCACGCGCCAAGGCCGCCAAGTCATCGATAGCACTGACGAACATGGAGCTGTCCAGTGCACCATCGAGATACGCGTTCTCCACGGTAAACACTGCGCGCTCAAGTTCTGCGGCCTCCTGCCCGGAGAGCATTCCGATCAGGACATCGAAAGCGCGGGCGTAAGCAGAGTCAGGTTGTGCTTGAACGAACCCGCCCGTGCAGAGCAGTATGATCAACTGCAGGAGTGCGCCTTTCATCGCTGGATGTTCCCGGGCGCAATGGGCTGCCCCAAGCCTTCCACTGCGCGGCGCTCCCTTTCCCGCTCCAGTGAACGCAGCCATTCAGCATAGGCTTCCGGAGGCATTTCGGAGTAACCCAGAAGACGTACCATTTCATCAGCCTTCTCGAAAGCATCAATCGGGCGGGCTATTTCAGGATCAGCATCCCACTTCTCTTTCGGCGGGTTGCCAGCGTTGCAGAGCGCCAAGCGCGCTTGCCTGATCCTCAGGTTGCGTAACTGAAGCCACGCATGGATATCAGTGGGGAACGCACGCAAAGTCGTGGTCAGACAGCGCTCGGCGAAATCCTCGTTCACCCCGAAGTGTTGCTCGTAACTCTGCAACAACTCGGTCAACAGGTGGGCTACAGCACGCCGTGTCCCGACCGTGTCCAAATAACTGTGGTTCTTCACCGCAATGCTGCTCACATATCCCGTACGCATGAGCCATTGGTCACTGGTGATCGCGCCAACTGTAGTCTCGAAGTTCTCGAACTGCGCTGAGCCGGTCGGATACTTCACGTAGCTGTGATTTGGGCTGAAGGCCCAGAACGCTTCGATGCCCAAGCGCTCAGCAAGAAGAAGGTAGAACAAGGGCATGGAGCGGCATTGGCCTTCACCGGTCAAGAGCAGTTTGCTGACGAGGAGCTTTGTGGGGTCTGCTTCGCCCCAGAAGTCGTCAAGGTCGTAGCGAAATCGGGGGTAGGCCTTGCCTGTGATCGGGTCACGCAATGAATCTGAGAACAACGCCTGGATACCTTGGTGAAGGTGGAGAGGATCTTCCACGTCGCCGCCCTGACGTCGAACGTTCGCTTTCACGGACACAGTCCATCGCTCCAGCATTCCATTGAACTGCTCTTGCGTGACGACGCCTCTGACCACAGGCGCCTCCATCGCGAAAACAGCTTCACGCAAGCTCATTGGCTCCGTGCCGCCGAGCATACGCTCTAAGCGATCGGCAGAACCCAGAAAATCACTCTGTAGGGTTGAGTCGCTGCTGCCCGGAACCGCGAATCCCAGCTTCTCCCGACAGCTGCTCCACAGCACTTTCACCACCGGCCTCGGTTCTGTTGCATTCAGCAACTCCGTATAGAGGGAATTCTTCAGCTCACGTATCCGCAGGTGCTGTTGGAATTCCAGTGCGGTTTTCTGCCTGATCTCCTCCTGGGTTGGCGGAGGGTGCAAACCATGGCGATCGGCAGCATTGCTCTCAACTTGGTTGATCACATCTTGGGCCGTGGCACCCATCGGATAGTTGGGGCGTGCGACTCCTTGACCTGGCCATGTAGATGGCGAAATCGGCGCAGAAGGTGAGTGCTGGATGTACGGGCTGGTGCCCGGATTTTGGGCTCGGGTGCAGCAGCCAAGAGCCGCAGGCACGAGGAACACCAATGCTCGGACGCAGCCCACGGGATGAAGGTAGGTTTCTGACGGAGCACTTCAACTGAAGTCCCCTGACCTGCCAGGGTCGGTTGATATCTCGATGAGGAGGGACAGGGTCAGAAACATACTTTCGGGCTGTTCACGCTTTTAGCTGCTACACCATGATTGCAATCAGAATGTTGGTGGTGTTGATGTCATCGCTCGTGGCCATGGCTTCTGATGCCCAGAGTGTGGGGGCCGCAACTCACGAGCGACGGGTTGTTACGCTCACGAACGGACTGTACCCCGAGTTTTTCGGGAACGATACACTTAGGAAAGTAGGTCGGGTGTGGTTCAACTCGGTTAGCGGGAAGATTGCGTCGATTGAAGGAGCGGAGGTGGGTAGCCCGCTTCTGCGGAAAGGCAATGACGATGAGGTTGGTAACACAGCGGGCACCATTTCTGACTTTCGTGCGAACATGCGGGGACTGGGCAGGGAAGATGGCTCAGTCTAGACCCGTTGGCGTACAAGTTTTCTTCAATTTCCCCATACGCGGCGCTCGGCAATAACCCGTTGATCATCGTTGATAGAGATGGCAAGGAGATTAGGCTTGTCGAGGCGGTGAAGTTTGACGAGCACGGTAACTTGGTTTACAAATGGGGTCAAGTCTCTCAGAAAATGGAACAAGTCCTGGCGGATATCATGAAGACTCCTGAGGGCGTTGCGTATTTGAGCAAATTCGCGAAGGCAGGACAGATCATTGGTGGTCATCTGTTCGAGCAGAATGGGGAGTTTCATGACCAACAGTTTGTTTTTGTAGACGTATCATTACGTGAGCGTGACTTGGGTGACAGAAGCAACGTTCCATATTTTGTCGAGGGTTTCTACGATAGCCGCGTATCCGAGGGAAGGGTTCAAGCCTTCGTTCAGGTCATGACCTTTATGCATGGCGACAAGTATGATGCAGGTGAAACCACGGCACACGAGGCTTTCTTGCATGGCTATCAAGCCGAGAACGAAATGAGAGCCTTTAAGCGGGGAGGTAAGGCCGCTTTTGATGCAGAGAGGGCCAAGGATCCTGAGGGCCATAAGGATCACAAAGCGTTGGCCAGCAAAGACGCCAAGCATCCGGGTTACAGGCTCTATAACGCTATTCGGAATGCCTTGAAGAAGGTTGACAAGAACTACGAACCTGCCTTCGAAAAGGGAGGTGAAAAGAAGCAGTGATGGGCCGAACCCGACTGTCCTTTGTTTCGTGCTGGCTATTCATGATGTTCTCGTGCATCGGGGGACCGGAGATTTCAAGTCGTTCCGGTCAGTATACGCTTCGCCTTGTTTCGACAAGCGACACGACCGATCACCAAGCTTCCCTTCTGGTTGATACAGCCGATGTGGGCAGTATCACCATCACAGTAACTGGAGCCCTTGCCAGGAACGGTCGCAGGCAGCGCACCATTCTGTACCGCCAACGGGATGCCCTCTTCGAGCGTAAGTACTTTGCAGACGATACATCACCCATGTCAGACTCGCTTGACCTTTTGGTCTTAGCCATGCATGACACAGCGTATACATATCTCTTCGATGGGCAACGCTATATGCCATTGGTTCCGTTCGGCTCGGAGGACTATCGTTTGACCATTGCTCCCGTTGGCAATCTTCGTTGGCAGTCGAAGCGATGCAATGTTCACGACACAACTTACTGTACATCGTTGGTCTTCGATCAGCGCTTTCGGTTGTACGCGGCTGAATTCCTATTCGGCGATCGTCGATACCTCTTTGAATACTGAACTGGGTTGCATCCGGTTTGAATCGCCTGAAGTACGATCCTGCGTTTCCGTTGCCAGATAAATACCGCTGAGTGCAGAACGTCGCTTGGTAGCACCTTCAAGTTTACCGCTCATCGAACACGAGGCCGTGCCCAGTGAGCTCATCGAGGATGGGATCGTACAGTTCAGCGGCGAGCGGCATCAATACACCGCGCTGCTTCACTTGGCCGTTGAGCACCAGCTTGGCGGCAATGGCCACGGGCAGGCCAACCGTTCGAGCCATGGCCGTGTAGGTCTGGTCTGCGCCGATCGCCGTCAACGACGCGTGCAGTTCGTGCTTCTTTCCACCCGCGGTGTACACGAAGCGGTGCCACATCACCACCAGGTCTTTGTCGTTGGGCTCCAGTTTCCAGCGTTGCTCGAGCAGGTGTTGAAGCAAACCGGCCGGTGAAAGTCCGGTCTTGCCGATCGGCTCTTCGGTGAACAGCCCTGCCTCAGTGAGCTTCTGCATAACTGCGCCGTTGGGCTCCAGGTTCAAGTAGTACGCGAGGTTCAAGCGGGTGTCACGGCCTGCGCTCGGCGGCAGGAAGGATTCCGTGTATTGCCGCCAGGTTGCACCGCTGGGCAGTTCCATAACGAAGCTGTCGTCGGTGCAGCCGAGCTGGATCAATGCATCCCATGCGATGCAGAAACCTGCCTTGCGGAGCGTGCCGCGCTTGAGCGTGGGGATCCCATCAAGGCCATAGTGCGATCTGTACTTGAGCGAATCGCGGTTCGCGTAGCCGTCGAACATGCCGAAGCCGGGCACTTTCACCTGCACCGTGCGTTGGAACAAGCGGTGGTAAGGGATGTACTTCGTTACACCTTGGTCGATGTACTTGGCGGATCCACCTTGTCCGGCCAGTATCACGTTGCGCGGGTTCCAGCTGAACTTGTAGCCCCATAGGTTGGTGTCGCTCTCGGGTGCAACCAGCCCGCCGCAATAGCTCTCGAACGCTTCAATGGTGCCGCCTTCGCGCTTGATGCGATCAATGATGCGCATGGCGCTCATGTGGTCGATGCCGGGGTCCAGGCCGAGTTCGTTCAACAGGACAAGCCCGGCAGCTTTGGCCTCAGCATCCAGTGGCCACATGGCATCGGGCACGTAGCTCGGTGTGAGCACGTGCTTTTTCCGGTGGATGCAGTCCTTTACCACATCAATGTGCATGTAGGCCGGCAGCATGCTGATCACCAGGTCGTGCTTGGCGATCTCGGCGGAGCGGGCTTCCGCATTCGTCGCATCCAAGGCCAAGGCGCTTGCTGCGTTCCCTGCGCCTTCCAGCAAAGCGGCGGCCTGCTTCACCTCCCGGTCCGCGACGACAATGCGCCATTGCTGCTCCTGCGCGTGTTCGACGAGGTACTTGATGAGCGATGAGGCCGAGCGACCTGCACCAAGTATGAGGATGGAGCGCATGGATGGAATTTTCGGATGCGGAAATGGGCGGCAAAGATGCCCGATGTGAGCCCGCCGCCCAACTGCCCCTGCGTTTCACCGATCCGTTGTTGCGAGCTACCGCCTTTCTTCGCCCACATGGACCGCAAGGTTTGGTTGCTCATCATCGTGGCCTCGCTCGGCTACTTCGTGGACATCTACGATCTGGTGCTGTTCAACGTGGTGAAGAAGGAAAGCCTGGAGGCCATTGGCTTGGTGGGCGAGGCGTTGAACGAATACGACACTTGGCTGTTCGGTTGCCAGATGGGCGGCATGCTTGTCGGCGGCTTGCTCTGGGGCATCCTTGGGGACAAGCGTGGCCGGGTGCAGGTGCTCTTCGGCTCCATCCTGCTGTACTCGTTGGCCAACGTTTTCAATGCGTTCGTCATCGACACATTCTGGTACTCAGTGTGCCGTGTATTGGCCGGTATCGGATTGGCAGGTGAACTGGGTGCGGGGATCACGCTGGTGGTGGAGAGCATGCCGCGCACGAAACGCGGCTGGGGCACTATGATCATCGTCACGTTCGGAGCGCTGGGCGCCGTGGTGGCCGGTCTGGTAGGCAACAGCGGCGCGGCCATGGCCAGTGCCGTCGGTCTGGATGTGCAAGGCTGGCAGATGGCCTACCTCGTGGGCGGGGCGCTGGGTTTGGTTCTGTTGGTGCTGCGGGCCGGGGCCTTCGAGAGCGGGATGTTCAAGCAGACCAAGGAGCGCGCCGACGTCGTGAAGGGCAACTTCCTTGCGCTTTTCCGGTCGAAGGCCAGCACACTGAAGTATTTGGCATCCATTGCGATCGGGCTGCCGGTGTGGTATGTGATCGGTGTGCTGATCAACAAGAGCCACTTGCTGGCACCGGAACTCGGGGTGGTGGGCGAGGTGAAGGTGGCCCAGAGCGTGATGTGGAGCTACATCGGCCTCAGCATAGGCGACCTGTTGAGCGGCTTGCTCAGCCAGTTGTTGCGCAGCCGTCGTAAAGTGATCTTCCTCTATATGGCCTTCCTGTCCGCAATGGTGCTGGTCTTCCTGTTCGACCGAGGTGTTGACCTGCCCTGGTTCTACATCATGTGCATGGTCCTCGGCATCAGCACAGGGTTCTGGGCGCTGTTCGTCACGGTGGCATCCGAGCAGTTCGGCACCAACTTGCGCAGCACCGTCACCAACACGGCACCCAACTTCGTCCGCGGGGCCGTTATCCCCATCACCTACGCTTTCGATGCGCTGCGCACAAGCTGGAGCGGTGTGATGGCGGCGCTGGTCGTTGGCGTGGTGTGCATCGGTCTTTCGCTGTGGGCTACTTGGTACGTGGAAGAGACCTTCCACAAGGACCTGGACCACGTGGAGTGAACGGATCGTTAATGGCCTTTCCGAAGGTCTGCCGTGCTCGTGCATGGCACACCGGTTGCCTTCCGGGTGCTGTTGTCATCCCGAGCGCAGTCGAGGGATACTTTCGCCCACCTTATCGATCACATCCCATGAAACGTTGGTCCTCGCTCATCGCAGCATCCGCCTTCTCGTTCTCAGCGCTCTTCGCCCAAACCAGCGACCTGGTCTTCTTCACTGATGACGGCACTGGCTTCGTCCTGGTGGTCGATGGCGACAAGAAGAACGCCGAGCCTGCCAGCCGCGTGCTGGCCACCGGCCTGCGCAACGAAACGCCCATGGTCATCATCAGCTTCGAGAACGGCAGCATCCCCGACCTGCGGAAGTCCGGCTATTTCCCGCTGGGCAAGGAGTACACCATCATGATCACCACCAACAAGAAAGGGGAGAAGGTATTGCGCATGACCGGCGAAGCAGCCTTGGGCACTGCTGCCAAGACCCAACCCGCTCAGTTGGTACCAGGCAACTTCGTGGACGATGCTGCAGTACCTGCCAGCACCACCACGACCACCTTCGGCACAAGCACGGGCGGGGTTCAAACCACGCAAACCACCACCGTGGAAGAAACCACCACCGGCAATGGTGAGAACGTGAACATGAGCGTCGGGTTCGGCGGCATCGGGTTCGACATGAACGTGAACGTGCAGGATGGCACGGGCAACACCAGTACGACCACGACGACCACTACCACGACGACCACGACAACCCAACCGACCACGACGGCGGTGGTGCAACCCAAGCCCGTTCCGGCCCCGGTTACTGTTCCTCTCCCTGAACCCGTGTACAGCATGCCCGGCTACACCGGTGCGGTGGGCTGCCTTTGGCCCATGAACGACAGCGAGTTCGCCAACATGAAGAACAGCATTACGAGCAAGACCTTCGAAGACAGCAAGATGACCTTGGCAAAGCAGATGCTGAAGGACCGTTGCATGACCGTGAGCCAAGTCAAGGGCTTCATGGGCCTCTTCACCTTCGAGGACAGCAAGCTCGACTTCGCCAAGTTCGCTTATGACCACACCTTCGACGTCGGCAACTACTACCAGGTGAACGACCAATTCACGTTCGAGACCACCATCGACGAGCTGAACCAGTACCTGGAAAGCAAGTGAACCCGTTCGCCATGAAGCGCTCCCTGAACATACTCGCGCTCCTTGTTGGCGTTGCGTTCCTCCTCGTAGCGTGCAACGGCTCGAAGGGGCTCTCCAAAAAGGCCGCTCAGTTGGAGGCCGGTGGGCTGTACACCGAGGCCGCGGATCTGTACCTGCAGGCGGCGCAGCGCAGCAGCAAGAACGTCGATGCCAAGATCGGCCTGAAGAAAACCGGCCAGCAATTGCTCAACGACAAACTGAGCGCGTTCTGGAAGTCGGTGAACGTGGAGGACAAGAAGGCCGAAACGGTTAACGCCTACTTGGCCGCCAAGGCTTATGCCGACCAAGTGGGCCGAGCTGGGGTACAGCTCGAGATACCTGAGCACTACACGACCGATTTCAACAAGGTGAAGGAGGCACATGTGCTGGAGCTCTATGAGAAAGGCCAAGCGCTAATGGAGAAGCAGGAATACGCGAACGCGGAGAAGATCTTCCAGCGGATCGGTGAGTTGGAGCCCGGGTACAAGGATGCTGGCAGCTTGCAAGCAGTGGCTTACCTGGAGCCGTTGTACAAGGGGGCCAAGGCCGAGTTGGAAGCAGGCCACTACCGCAAGGCCTACGATGGTTTTGGCAAGGTGATCGCCAAGGATGCTGGCTACAAGGACGCATCGGCCTTGCGCAAAGAAGCCGTCGAGAAGGGCCGCTACACCATCGCCGTGCTGCCCTTCAGTGGCGACAAAAAGCACAAGGCGATGAACGACAAGCTCGTCGCCTACGCGACCACTGCCCTCACAGAGGTGAACGACCCTTTCCTGCGGGTGGTGGACCGCGAGAACCTGCAGCGCATCCTCGATGAGCAGCGCCTCGGCTTGAGCGGCGTGGTGGACGAACAGACTGCTGTGCAAGTGGGCAACCTCATGGGTGCCAAGGCCGTGCTCATGGGCACGCTCATCGACTACCGCGAAGAGCCCGGTGCCCTACGCACCAGCACCAAGAACGGTTTCGAGAGTTATCGGATGCGGCAGCTGAACAAGGAAACCAACGAATACCAGGTGGTGGTGAAGTACCGCCCCGTGCAGTACAAGGAGCACTTGCAGGAGAACAAGGTCATCCTGTCGTTCAGCTACAAACTGGTTTCACTGGAGACCGGCGAGGTGCTCTTCAGCAAAGTGGTGGACGCCAACAAGAGCGATCGGACCTACTATGCCTCCTACGATGGCGCGAAGGAGAACTTGATGCCGGCTGCGGCCAACAACACTGTCGATCCCAGCGATGCCGCACGGCGCAACCTGCAGCAACTCCTGAACGCCCCGCGCGAGATGAAGCCCGTGGCCACGTTGGCCAGCGACGCCCTGCGCGACGGCACGAGCAACATGGCGTCTTCCATCCGCTCGCAGGTGGCGAGCATCCAATTGTGATGCGCGCGTTCCCTGTACTACTGGTGATCTCCCTGGGTGCGCTCAGCGCTTGCAAGGACAAGCAAGTCGTCGTGCAGCAACCCGTGGAAACGCCAAGGCCCGATTGGGTGCTCCAGCGACCTGCTGGTACTTTCGACTACATCGGCATCGGCACGTCGCCCAAGAGCCGGCCTGACTGGCAGGAGGCTGCCAAGAAGAATGCGCTCAACGACCTGGCCAGCGAGATCAGCGTCACCATCGAGGGCAATTCGTTGCTCTACACCTTGGACCGGAAGACCTCTTTCGACGAGACCTACACGAGCAGCATCCGCAGCACCACGCGCGAGCAACTCGAGGGCTACGAGCTTGTCGGCACGTGGGAGAACGCCAACGAATACTGGACCTACTACCGGCTCGACAAGTCGAAACACGCTGCCATCAAGGCAGAGAAGAAGCGGCAGGCATTGGCGCAAGCGGCCGACTTCCACCAGCGCTCCCTCAGCAGCCAAGCCGCCGGCGACCTGAAGACCGCCTTCGATCTCGATATCCGGGGCCTGCTCGCCATGCGCGAATACTGGGGCGAAAGCGATGTGGCTGAAGTGAACGGCAAGCCGATGCCGTTGGCCAATACCATCTTCAGCGACCTGCAACAGTTGACGAGCAACGCGCGCTTCAGCATACTACCGGAGCGCTGCGAGCTGACCTTTGACAAGGACTTCCGGCGCGAGCTGCTCATCAGCACAGTGCTGGAGCGCAGCGGTTCCAGCACCGCCCTCGCGCAACTGCCGGTAAGCATTACCTATCCCGGTGCCAACGGCAAGGTCACCGAGAAAAAGAACACCGACGCCGAAGGCCGCACGCAGACCACGGTGCAGCGCGTGCAGTTGGATGCTGCAACACCGGAAGTGCTGGTCACCCTCGATATGGATGCCCTCGTCAGCAAGGACCTGGACCAAGCCTTCGTGAAGCCGTTGCTTGCTAGTCTGACCATCCCGGAAAAGCGCGCCGTCATTGAAGTGCGCATGCCGCGCGTGTTCATGCAGGCTGCTGAGAAGAACCTCAACACGCCCATCACCGATGGGGGGTCGGCCTTGGTGCTGAAGGAAGAACTGACCAAGCGCGGATTCCGCTTCGTTGATCGGGAGAGCGAATCGGACATGGTCCTGCAACTCGGTGCCAACACCCGCGAGGGCGGCACGGCCAACGGGTTCTTCACCACCTACCTCGACATCACCGTCGCCTTCCGCGAGCGGCGCAGCGGCGATGTGGTGTACGAGGGCGGCAAGCAGAGCATCAAAGGCGTGCAGCTCGACTATCCACGCGCTGGCATGGACGCCTACAAGAAGGCGGCGCAGGATGTCCGGAAGGAGATCGTGCCCGCCCTGCTTGAAGCGCTGCTCTAGGATTTCATCACGACAACACACTTTGGCACACCTTTGGCCTTCCGCAACACGACGAACAATCCAAACGTCCCATTCATGAGAACCTCTTCCACCTCCCGCACCCTGACAGTTCTTTTTTCGGCCCTGCTGCTGTCCGGCGCGATGATGTCTTGCAAGAGCAAGAAGAAAGCCGCCGAAGCTGAGGCCAAGGTCCCGCCTTCCGGTGAAACCGAGGTAAAGGTGATGTGCAGTGGATCGGAGTACTTCACCAACAATGAGTTCTTCCGTGCCAATGCCGTAGGTGAGAGCATGGACCAGATGACCTCGAAGAGCAAGGCCATGACCGCAGCCAAAGGGCAGCTCGCCAGCGATATCAACAGCAACATCAAGCGCGTCATCGACCAGTACGTGAACAGCCGCGAACTCAACAACCGCGAGGAAGTGAGCGAGCGTTTCGAGGGCCTGACCCGCGAAGTGGTTGACCAGAAACTGAGCGGCGTGCGCACCATCTGCGAGAAGCAGGTGACCGTGAACGCGAACGGCAACTACAAGACCTATATCGCCATCGAACTGAGCGCACAGGAACTCCTGGCCGCCTACAACGAGCGCCTCAGCAACGACGAGCGCCTCCGCGTGGACTACGACTACGAGAAGTTCAAGGAGACCTTCGAGAAGGAGATGGAGAAGATGAAATAGTGGAACGGTCCGGACCGCGATCAAGGAAGCCCTGCCAACCGGCGGGGCTTCTTCTTTTCCGTGCGCGCTCGATGCGGGCGGGCTTCTATCTTCCCCACGTCCTTAGCGTTCATCCATGTCCAACGGCTCTGAAACCCGACCCCACTACAACGCCGCCCGCCTTCGCTCCCACACATGGGACCAGTTGAAGCTCTCTGCCCAGGCCCTGGATGAAGGCAGGGGCAATGCGGAGGAGGTCTCAGGTCTGCTGGCTGATCTGCTCACCATTGAGTTGTACTGGGCCTATCCCGGTCGCTCCACCGTGGAGCGCTTGCAACAGATGCTTCGCGGTCGCGAGCACCACACTCTCACGCAGAGCGTGAACCATGTTGTACGGAACCTGAGCAGTGGTGCTTTCCGAAGCGACCCCGTGGTGCTGGCCGATCCATTCGCACCGCCGCACGTGCTGCTGGAAGGCGAAAAGGAAGCCGCGCACCTCAACTACTTCGAAACGCTGTTCGTCGATGAGCTGAGCGAGGTGGAGGAGGCGGCGTTGAAAGTGAAGCTGCACCAGTGCCGCGACCGACAAGACAACTTCATTTACGCCCCCGTGGTGGTGCGCACCGTGCAGGATGCGCTGGTGGCCTTGCTCTTCAACCACAACATCCAAGCGGTCGTGGTACGCTACGGGGTGCCGTTCAAGAGCGAGCACCATAAGGGCATCCTGCGCGAATACACACGCGCGATCGATGACCTGGACTTGAGCGACCGTGGGCAGGCCAACATGGGCCCGCTGCTCGCGCGCATCATGAAGTGGTTCCGCCCGGAGGTGGACCGCTACTATGTGACGGATACACCGATCACCGGACTGAAGGACAGCACGCTGAAGAACTTCCGCCGCATCTTCTACCGCACGGAGGACCTGAACGAGCTGCACATGACGATCCTGCGCGGCATCCAGGAGAAGTACGACACGCCGTTCTTCACCGCGCTCAAGGAATACAGCAAACGTCCAATGGGCGTCTTCCACGCCATGCCGATCTCGCGCGGCAACAGCGTCTTCAAAAGCCGCTGGATACAAGACTTCGGGGAGTTCTACGGGCGCAATCTCTTCCTGGCGGAAACCAGTGCCACGACCGGAGGACTGGATTCGTTGCTGCAGCCAACCGGCCCTCTGAAGAAGGCGCAGGAACTCGCCTCGCGCGCGTTCGGTTCGCAGCACACGTTCTTCGCGACGAACGGAACGAGCACAACGAACAAGATCGTCGTGCAGGCGCTGGTGGAGCCGGGTGACATCGTGCTCATCGACCGCGACTGCCACAAGAGCCACCACTACGGCATGGTGCTCAGTGGGGCCTACCCGGTTTACCTGCACAGCTACCCGCTGCCCAAGTACAGCATGTACGGCGCGGTGCCGCTGGAGCACATCCGCGAACAACTGCTTGCCTTGCGGAAAGGCGGCCGCTTGGACCGCGCCAAGATGCTGCTGCTCACCAACGCCACGTTCGATGGGGTGGTGTACAATGTGGAGCGCGTGATGGAGCAAGTGCTGGCCATCAAACCGGACATCGTGTTCCTGTGGGACGAAGCGTGGTGGGCGTTCGCCGGGTTCAGCTACATCCTGCGCCAGCGAACTGCGATGCACGTCGCACAGAAGCTCGCCCGCAAGTACCGCACACCCGAGTACAAGGAGCAGTACGACGCGCACATCAAGGGGTTGAAGAAAGGGGAGGAGCCGCGCATGCCCGATCCCGCCAAGGTGCGCATCCGTGTGTACGCCACCCAGAGCACGCACAAGACACTGACCTCCTTCCGTCAGGGCAGTATGATCCACATCTGGGACGAGGACTTCAAGAAGAAGAGCGAAGCATCGTTCCACGAGGCATACATGACGCACACCAGCACCAGTGCCAACTACCAGATCCTCGCCAGCATGGATGTCGGTCGTCGGCAAGTGGAGTTCGAGGGCTACGAGTTGGTGGAGAAGGCCATCGAACTGGGCTTGTTGCTGCGACGTACGATCCGCGAGAACGAGCGCCTGAAGAAGTGGTTCGACATCATCACCATCAGCGACTTGGTACCGAGCGAATTCCGGCCAAGTGGCGTTGAGGGCTACTACCGCAAGGACCGCGGCTGGAACGACATCGAACGCGCCTGGGCTGAGGATGAGTTCGCGGTGGATCCCACCAAGATCAACCTCTATACAGGGCACACCGGCATAGACGGCGACACGTTCAAGAACCGCTACCTGATGGACAAGCACGCCATCCAGGTGAACAAGACCAGTCGCAACAGCGTGCTGTTCATGACCAATATCGGCACCACGCGCGGCTCGCTCGCCTACCTGACGCGTGTGTTGCTGCAGATCGCCGAAGAACTCGAAGAACGCAACGCCGGTTGGGACCACGCGGAACGTCGGATCCACCTGAGCCGCATCCGTGCGCTCACCGATCCCAAGCTGGTTCCACCATTGCCCGACTTCTCCAGTTTCCACCGCAGCTTCCAAGGCATACCCGGCGTGCCCGGTGGTGACTTGCGCAGCGCGTACTTCCTGGCCTACAACGAGGACCGCTGCGTGCATGTGAAACTGCACGACGCCCTCACCATGATGGAGGTCGGCCAGGAACTTGTTTCGGCCAGCTTCGTCATTCCATACCCACCGGGCTTTCCCGTGCTGGTGCCGGGGCAGGTCATCAACCAAGAGATCATCAATTTCCTGCTGGCCATCGACGTCAAGGAGATCCATGGTTATCGCCCGGAGCTCGGCTTGCGTGTATTCACCGACGCCGCGTTGGGCAGGCAGAAGACGGCCACTGCTATGGGCGGAAGGAAACGCTGAGGCCCTTTCGCATCCCCGGTTTACTTTGCTCGCAACCTGTCCCGGCAAAGCGGGACTACACCAGCTGCCATGGCCAAGAAGAAGTCCGCACCCCGCAAGAGCGTAAAGCTGTCTGCCCGCAAGCCGACCAGGAAAGTTGCCGCAAAGCGTAAGACCACCGCAACGAAGAAGGTTGCCAAGGATCCGGTCCGCAAGGCTGCTACCAAGCCTGTTGTGAAGGCTGCAAAGAAGAATGCCCGGAAGAAGGCGCCCGCTACCCTTCGACAGGCTCAGGGTGACAGAAGGCCGAAGTCAGCGAACTTGTTGAAAGGCACCAGCGACATCCGCCGCTTCTTCCACCGGAACGAGACGCCGATCTACTTCATCAGCGCCACCAACTTCAACCTGCTGGGTGCCGACGAGTGGATCAAGGGCTTCAAGTTCATCACCTACATCGATTGCTTCGATGGGCTGCACCCCAACCTGATGAGCCCGAAGACCGAGGAACCGCACGAGGAATTCCAGAGCATCGAGGACATCAACAACTACCTGCTCACCCACAGCGAGGTGCGCGACTACATAGAGCAACGCAAGCCTTCGACGGGCTCAAGCCGGCAGTACCCGAACGGGAAGGCGCTCTTCCTGATGTTCGATGAGAAGACGGAGGCACTGGCGAAGAAGGCCGGACTCGAGGTGATCTTCCCGCCCGCCAAACTGCGGAGCTGGCTGGACAACAAGGTGAACACGAACCGCGTGGCTGAGAAGGCCGGTGTGCCGTGTGTGCCCAACGTGCTGAGCCCAGTGCGCCATTACGAACACCTGCTCGCAGTCGCGCAGAAAAGCAGGCTCGGCACCGACCTTGTAGTGCAAACGCCCTACGGCGACAGCGGCCACACCACGTTCTTCATCAAGACCAAAGCGGACTACGACAAGTACGCGAAGGAGATCGAAGCGGAGAAAGAGTGCAAGATCATGAAGCGCATCAACTGTCGCGGTGCGGCCATGGAAGCATGCGTCACACGGCACGGCACCATCGTAGCGCCGCTGATGACGGAGCTCGTCGGCTTCAAGGAACTCACACCCTACAAGGGCGGCTGGTGCGGCAACGAGATCTTCGCCACCACCTTCACGGACAAGATCCGCGCGAAGGCGCGCCGCTACGCGAAGAAGTTCGGCGACCAGCTGCTGAAGGAAGGCTACAAGGGCTACTTCGAACTGGACTACCTCATCGATCAGGACAACGGTGAGATCTATCTCGGCGAACTGAACCCACGCGTGACCGGTGCCAGCTCCATCACCAACCATGCGGTCTTCGCGCTGAGCGACATGCCGCTGCACCTCTTCCACACGCTCGAATGGATGAACGTCCCGTACGAGTTGAACGTGAACGTGCTGAACCGACGGTGGGCGAAAGAGGAGAACATCGATACGTGGGGCCAGATGGTGATCAAGCACACACAGGACGACATCCGTCGAGTGACCGAAGCCCCGCGTAGCGGCATCTGGCGGATGCGTTACGATGGCAGCATCTACTTCTGGCGCATGGACACGCACCGCCGCTATGTGGAGAAGGACAACGAGGCCTTTTTCCTCCGCATCACGCGCGTAGGCGATTGGCTCTACGAAGGCGCCGACATCGGCATCCTGGTGATGCGCGGCCGCATGATGACCGACGACTTCCAGCTCACCGAGCGCAGCAAGAAGTGGCTCGCGGCGATCCGCGCGGAGTACAAGAGCGTGGTACCCGGCTCACAGGGCAGCAACGGCCATGAGCACATGCTGGAGATAGGGGGTTTCAAAATGATGTAATGGCGGGACGAGGTTCACGCCTTGCTTTGCCGTTTTGTGTCCTTGCCGCTATGGCGTACAATGGTTGCTACCTCTTAGGTGATGATGCGCATGAAGAAGTACGCCTTACGAAGGGGTTCTACATGAATTGGTTCATTGATCCGGTTGATCGGCACATCATCCTGAGTTCGGATGATCCAAGGAGTGGTGTCGTCGTGGTAGAGAGAACCGTGGTGGCCACTGGATTCGACAATGACTTCATAATCGCGATGCAGCACCGGTACCTTGCCGATACGATAAGCGCACGACTGTTCCTTCGCGATTCCGTTTCCGGTGATTATGAACTCATGGATCCAGCAGATTCGGTTTATCTCTGGGAAGGCGATAGCCTCTATGAACGAAACGGACGTTGGTACCACATCAGCAACGGATCGGCCATCCCGGATAGCCTTCGACCATACCGAAGCATATCTAACTACTTCGTGATAGACCTTCGGAAATTCAGGGAAGGTGATCGAGACGGTTACGAGGTTCATCAAGCCGTCGGAGAATCGGCATTCCATGCTCTCCGATCGACACTTGCAGTGCCTGAACACCTCCATTTTACCGTCATGGACTCAACCTTGCGCTGAGATGTACGTGCATTTGAAGCTTGTGAAGGAGCCCTGGCCCAGCGACCGCTGGCAGACATTTTTCGACCGTGCTTGGCCGCTGTTCAGGATCTGGTACGAGAGCGAGGGCTTGGAGAAGCGCCCCGACCTCGTGACCTGTCGCAGCCTATTGGAGCTGCACATGCCGGAGTTGATCCCGGTCTACAACAGCCTGTGCCGCATCGCCAAACACGATGATGTGGCCTGCCGTTTCCTCAGCATGTGGTGTCCACCGCCGTACATGGCCGGCTGCTCCCAGGTGGCCTGGACGAAGGGCGCACCCACGCTCATCCGCAACTACGACTTCGACCCGCGCTACTTCGATGGGCGTATGCGCTTCACGGAATATGTGAAGCCCGTGATCGGCATCCAGGACAGTGGCTGGGGTTTGCTTGACGGTATGAATGCCGATGGCCTTGCCGTTGCGCTCGCCTTCGGGGGTAGGAAGGTGAGCGGCACCGGCTTCGGAATACCCCTACTGATCCGCTACGTACTGGAAACGTGCAGCACAACCGATGAGGCTTGCGAAACGCTCTCGCGCGTGCCTGTTCACATGGGCTACAACGTCACGGTGGTGGACAAGACCGGCAAGTACGCCACGGTGTACCTGAACCCGGATCGTCCGCCGCAAGTGGTGTATCAAGCAGTGGCGTGCAACCACCAACATCAAGTGGAGTGGGATGAGTACGCCGCATTCACGCACACCATCGAGCGCAAGCACTTCCTCGAGCACAGCATCGCCAGTCCGAAGCAGACACGCGCGGCGCTCATCAAGCAGTTCCTCAAACCGCCCCTATACAGCCAGCAGTACATGCGCGGCTTCGGCACGCTGTACACCGCTGCCTATGATGTGGCCAAGGGACGCGTGCAGATCATCTGGCCGGACAAGCAGGTGGAGGCGAGTTTTTCGCGATTCGAGGAACAGGAGGTGCAGGTGGTGCTGCTAAGGCCGGTGGGGAGGTACTTGGCGAAGTAGGCCTGCGGCAAAGTGCACGAGGACCCAAGGGACAGGTGGCATTCTTCGCGCTCTTTGCGTCCTTTGCGGTATGAACTCCATGGCTGTTTCCTCCGGGCTCTTCACCCCCGCCAACCTCATTAATGGCTCCTGGTCCTTCGAAGGGGACGGCACCTTCAACACGGTCGTGGACAAGTACCACGGCACAGAACTGGCGCGTATCCCGCACGCCACGGAGGCGCAGATGGAAGAAGCGATCGCTGCTGCTTTCGCAAGCCGCGACGTGCTGCGGAAGATGAGCGCTGGCGAGCGCAGCGCGAAGCTCGAGGCCTTGGCCGCTCAGATCGCGAAGCACGAGGAGGAGATCGTGAAGCTGATGGTGCAAGATGCCGGCAAGCCCGTCGGCGCTGCACGGATCGAAGTGGCGCGCAGTATCACTACGGTGCGCACGGCGGCTGCTGAGGCCTTGCGTTTCGGTGGCGAGATCACGCCCATGGACTTCGGTGCGGGTGCTGGCAAGACCGCCTTCACGAAGCGCTTCCCCGTCGGCGTCATCGCCGCGATCACCCCGTTCAACTTCCCGCTGAACCTTGTGCTGCACAAAGTGGCACCGGCCATGGCGGTCGGTTGTCCGGTTGTGCTGAAGCCTTCTCCCCAAGCACCGCTGTGTTCACTTGTGCTCGGCAAGTTCATGGAGGAGATCGGCTGGCCGAAGGATGCCTTCCATGTGTTGATGTGCGGCGTGCCCGTGGCCGAGAAACTAGTGAAGGACGAACGCGTGGCGATGCTCAGCTTCACCGGCAGCGACAAGGTGGGGTGGCACCTGAAGAACATCTGCGGCAAGAAGAAGCTCGCACTCGAGTTGGGCGGCAACGCGGCCGTGATCGTTGACGAAGGCGTGGACCTAACGGCCGTTGCCAAGACCGTGGCCATCGGCGCGAACGTGTATGCAGGGCAGACCTGCATAAGCACACAGCGCATCTATGCGGTGGCTTCGGTGTTCGCGCAATTCCGTGAACTACTGGTGAAGGAGTACGCCGCGTTGAAGGCAGGCGACCCGAACGATGCGGGCGTGACTGTCGGTCCCATCATCGACAAGGGGCATTTCGAACGTATCGGTAGCTGGGTGGATGAAGCGTTGAAAGGCGGCGCGACTTTGCTCGCAGGGGGGAAGGCAGTGGATGCCGCGCGCAACATCTACGCGCCGACACTTCTCACCGGAACCAACGGCGCCATGAAGGTTAACTGTGCCGAGGTCTTCGGGCCTGTTGCGGTGCTGGAGGAAGTGGCCGACTTCAACGAGGCCATCGCGCAGGTGAACAATAGCACCTACGGTTTGCAGGCGGGCGTCTTTACGAACTCGTTGGCGCACATGAAGCAAGCGCACGATGAACTGGAAGTGGGCGGCATCATCATTGGCAATGTGCCCGGCTTCCGTATCGACAGCATGCCCTATGGTGGCATCAAGGACAGTGGCCTGGGCCGCGAGGGCGTGAAGTACGCCATGGAGGAGATGAGCGAGCCGCGGTTACTGGTCTATTGATGAGTCCCGACTGTTGAAAATGCACCCCGTTTTCATGATGCATGGTGCTTGCGGGTGCACACCTTCGCGGTCATATGCACCCGATCATGAAACGCCACCTTAGTGCCTTGGCCCTCGTTGCGCCGCTGGCCCTGCAGCTCAACGCCCAGTCGAACGAAGCGGGAACGTTCCACATTGGCTTGGGTTGGAGCCTGGGTATCCACTCAACCAATTACGAACAAGAGTACACGGTGGCCGGTGTGATCGTTCGTGATGAGGACCAGGACGCGGCAATTACCCGCACGTTCCCCATCGATATCCAGATCGGCGTGGCCAAGCCGTTGAGCTTGGGGCTTTATGGCGAGTTCGGCCGCTACCTTGATTCAAGCGACACGCGTTCCAATCGGATCCTCATTGTCGGTTTCGCACCGCGCGTGTACATCATCAACAAGGAGAAATTCAACTGGATGATCGGCCCGGAGATCGGCATCAGCGGGCTGCAGATCGAAGACGTGGAGTTCAACAACAAGAAGTTCACCGATAGCTACGCCGGGTTGCACGTCAGACTGGCCACCGGCATCTCGTTCTATTTCGTGAAGAACTTCGGCCTGCAGTTCCAGACGCGTTATGCATACCATAACATGCAGTGGCGCGATAGGGACCCGGAGAACACGGCGTTCGACCAGCTCGACTACGAGGGCATCCTCACGACTTCCGGCATCCAGCTATCGCTTGGGGCCACGGTGAAATTCTGAGCACATCAAAGCGTATCGAAATCGATGGCCTGGAACCGCACTTGATCCGCGGGCAACGTACGACCTTGTCCCGTTAGATCCTTGAAGATCAGATTGAGCGGCGACGGGCGGAACCGCATGGGAATGTTGAAGTAGGGGCGGAGGAACCAGTTGGTGCGGCTGTCGAGGCCGATCCAAACGCGCAATGGGTTCCAGCCCGTGGCTTCGGGCAGTTCGCTGGTGAGCGTCCCGCCGTCGAGCGCGGCCAGGAAAAGGCGGGCGCCGAACTGCGTGCGGTCCGTAAGGACCAGATCCCGGCAGGTGGTCAGCGCGCTGTAGTATTTGTTCCGCGGATGGCCCAGGCGCCAGTCCACAGCCTTGGTGTGCCAGATGCGTTGGTACGCTACCGGATACTCGTTCTTGTTGGTGATGGGACCGACGCCAACCATGGCCATCAACGGAGCAACCAGTTGGAAGCCGAGCTTCTTGGTGAAGCCGTGCGTGCTGTTGGCATTGGCAACGCCGATCACGAAACCGAAACCTTCACGGGCCGCCGCTTCGTACGTCAAATTGGCCAGCTTGGTGAACAGGCCCTTTCCTTGGTGATCAGGATGGGTGGCCGTGTTCAGCGAAAGCAATCCGCGCTCTTCCTTGCCATGAACGCGAGCCACCAGTGGAATGGCCACGTAATGTGCTGCTAGCACTGCGCCGGCGAATGCATTGAAGCCAACGACATGTCCATCGGGGTTGTCGAGGTATTGCCACCGCACCACGGGTTCCGTGAAATGTGAGGCCTTCGGGAAAACGTTCCGCAGCAGCGCCGTCGCTTGCGCAATGCTCGCATCCTCGGTGCCGACGCGCTCGAAACGGTAGTCCATGGTGGCGAATGTACCCGGGTGGCCTTGCGCGGGTACATTCGCCCCGCGATCAGGTTCCAATGATGTGGATGGGAAGGCGGTGACGCGTTCGCTGAAGCCTCGGAGGATGAAAAGGGAATCCGGTGCAAAGCCGGAGCTGTTCCCGCAGCTGTAAGCCCTGTGCGCACCGCAAGAGCCACTGTCCTTCATGGACGGGAAGGCGCGGTGGGCGGGAGGGGTGAGCCAGAAGACCTGCCGGACCGCACGGAACAACGGCCCTCGGGACAAGGGCGGTGCCTAGGTACAGGCATCCTCGCGCCCCGGTGGTTTCACATCACCAACGCCGCTCGGTGAAAGCGGCAAACAAACCCCCCTCTCCATGTACCGTTCGATCCTCACTTCCGGTTTGCTCGCTGTAGCCACATGGGCCGGCGCGCAGCAGTACGTGCACCAAGTGCTGGTGCTCAGCGAAGGCTACTTCGACTTCAACACCCAAACGCAGGTGGAGCCCGTGAAGCTCTTCGCCTATGATCCGGTGCTGGGCACCACCACGGCGGTGGCCACCATCACAGGTCCGCGCTTCGGCACGCACGTGCAGGTGCACGGAGGGCACATCTATGTAGGTGCCGACAACCTGCTGTTGAAGTACGATGCCGACACCTACGCGCTCGTGGACCAGGAGACCGTGCAGGGCATTCGTCGGTTCGACTTCTGGAACGACAAGCTCATCCTTAGCCGTGGCGAAGTGGGCGGCTTGCCGCACTACCTGGAGGTGCGCGACAAGAACACGCTCGACCTCGACTACATCGTTGCACCGGCCGATGGGTTGGAGCACAGTGGTGAAGACGTGGTAGTGGTGGGCGACAAGGCCTACATCGCCGTGAACAATGGTTTCGAGTGGGGCAACGCCGTGGGTTACGTGGGCGTGCTGGACCTGGTGAACGAGAGCTACAGCGAAGTGGACCTCGGCCCTGATGGCATCAACCCGGAGAACCTCATGGTGAACGGCAATGAACTGTGGACGCTCAACAACAAGGACTTCACCGGTTCCAGCGTCAGCCGGATCAACTTGGTGAACGGCCAGCATGAGCTTACGGAGAACCTCACCTTCGGTAGCGGATGCGCGGCAAGCGAAATGGCCCAGGAGAAGATCTACTTCATGGAATACTCGGTGGGCCAGGTAGCGCGCTACGACATCAACAGCGAAGAGATCATCGATACGCTCAGCGCCACTCAAGCCATCTACGGTACGGTGAACGACGCGGTGAACAACATCCTCTACGCCACCACCACCGACTTCTTCAGCACCGGCGAGCTCTTCACTATGGACCTCTTGGGCAACATGACGAGCGTCGGTACAGTGGGCCCGAATCCGGGCAAGCTGGCGTTGGATGTTCGCGCCAGCCAAGGCTTGGCTGCGGTAAGCGGCAGCGCACTGGTTGTGGCGCCGAACCCGGCCGCGGACGTGCTTTTCGTTCAAGCTCCTCTTGCCGGTAACACGACCTTCCGCGTGCTGGACCACAGCGGACGCGAGGTGTTGAACGGCGGTGTGGCTGCAACAGGCCGTACGGCGGTGGATGTTGCTGCCTTGGCACCCGGTGCCTACGTGCTCAGCTTAGGCGGCGCCATTGCGCGCTTCCAGAAGCTTTGATGCTCTGGGGCGGCAATGTGGAATGCCCTTCTACATTTGCCGCCCCTAAAAGCCTCCTTAGCTCAGCGGTAGAGCAGCTCATTCGTAATGAGCAGGTCTTCGGTTCAAATCCGAAAGGAGGCTCAAGGAAGAAGGACCGCTTTAGGGGCGGTCCTTCTTCATTCAGCCACCAAGCGTGCCGCCTTGCGGGCCACCCGTATGCCGATGGCCACGCCCATGCCACTGAGGCCAACGGCGCATACCACCCGCTCGCTCAACCGCTCCACCAGTGGGGTCTTGCCCGTTGACCGGAAGCCCATGATGCCGGCCCAACGATGTGCCACAGTGAACGGTTGGCCAGGAAGGATGACCTCACGGAGCATGCGTTCGAGGTCTTGTTGGATCAATGGAGTACTGGAATGCTCTGCGGTTGCTTCACCGGCCATGTCCAAGTGCCGGCCTCCACCCAGCAGCACACCGCCCTCGAAGTCGCGGAAGTAGTAAAATCCCTCGTGGGCGTGGAATGTCCCTTTGAATTTCAGGCCGGGAATGGGAGAGGTGACCACCACCTGGCCACGAGCGGGAACAACGTCCAGTTCGGGAAGAAGGTCTTTGGCGTACCCGTTCGTGGCCACCACGATGCGGTCGCCTGTCCAGCTGTGCCCTGCACGGGTGCTGACCAAGACTCTGCCGCTCTGTTCTTCCAAGTCCAGCACCTCTTGGCTGAAATGGATGTCCACACCCGCTTCCGAGGCCTTCGCCAGCAAGGTTGAAACCAGCTTTCCACTGTGAACGGGCCCTTCCAATGGAGTGAAGGCCAAGTGTTCACACGTCAAGCCCAGGTCACCTATCCGCTCTGTCCGCCATTCATAGACAGTTCTCCCGAAGATGCCCCGCAACGCACTGTTGAGCCGATCGAACCCATCGGCAACACGGTTGTACAGCGGGTCGCCTTCGCCGAACAGTTCGTACCCGCCCGTGCCCTCAAAGCCGATCCGATCATCCCCCAATTCCCCGCGCAGCTCTTGAAGACCAAGCCATCGTTCCTCCACCCGCGCCAGAGCTGCTTCTTCACCCTCCTTGGCCATATCGGCCAGCAGTTCGCTGGGGCTTCCGAAGCAGGCGAACCCGGCGTTGCGCATTGTGGCGCCGTCCGGCAAGGGTCCGCGCTCCAGCACTACCACACGGTGCCGTGGATTGGCGCGTTTGTAGTGAAGCGCCGTGAACAACCCGACGATCCCAGCACCTACAATGACCACCTCGGCATGGCCACCACCGCTGCTTTGCCCGGTGGCCGGTGCACGGAAGTCACGTTCCTGCCAGATCGATCGCATGTTGTCGGCGGAAAGCTAGCCTGCCACCTGACGCCACCCCTTCCCATGGTTAACTTGCCGCTCTGAATGGACGCTCGCCGGAACGCCCGCCCTCGCCACAGCCGCTCGTTGCTGCGGTCGGCCTTTATTCTCTTGATCTCCTTCCTCGCCGCACCGCTCGTGGCCCAGGTGGACGATGTGTACATCTACGGTACGGTGAAGGACTACTCCACGGCCAAAAAGCTGGATGGGGTAACGGTCACCATCTTCAAGAACGGGCAGAAGCTGGCCGAGACGGTGACCAATGCCAGTGGCAAGTACGAGCTGAACGTGGATTTCGGGGCTGACTACAAGCTCATGTGCAGCAAGCAGGGCTATGTGGGCAAGAACATCCTGATCGATACCAGGAACGTTCCGGAGGAGGACCGTAGCGGTGGTCTCGGCATGAACATCGATTTCACCATGCTGGCCACCATACCGGACATGGACTTCAGCATTCTGGAGCAACCGTTCGGCAAGGCCAAGTTCGATGGAACAACGGGTACCATCAGCTGGGACATGGCCTACACGGAGCAAATGCGCAACGAGCAGGCCCGGTTGCTGCGCGAGTACGACGAGAAGCGCAAACGCGAAGCCGGTGCAGAGGCCGACTTCGCCAAGTTGATGACGGAAGGCACGGCGGCCATGACCTCGAAGGAATATGCCAAGGCCGTGGAGAAGTTCAACGCGGCGTTGGCCATCAAAGCCAACGATCCTGTTGCAAAAGCCAAGCTCAGTGATGCCCAGATGAAGCTGGCCGAACTGGAAGGCGACAAAAAGCGCGAGGCGGAATACGCGGCGCTCATCAAGGAGGGCGATGCCTTGTTCGTGAAGAAGGACTATGCCGGGGCAAAGACCAAGTTCGTGGCGGCCGATGCCCTGAAGGACGATCCCTACCCGCCGCAAAAGATCAAGGAGTGCGACACGCTGCTGGCCGAATTGGCCAAGAAGGCGGAAGAAGACAAGAAGGCCAAGGAGCTGGAGGAGAAGTACAAAGCCGCCATTGCCGCGGCGGACCTTGCCTTCAAAGGAGAGAAGTACGAGGACGCACGGGGCAAGTACAATGAAGCCTTGGGCGTGAAACCCGCCGAGCAGTATCCGAAAGACCAGTTGGCGGCCATCACCAAGAAACTGGATGAGCTGGCCAAGAAGGCCGAGGAAGACCGCTTGAAAGCCGAAGAGGAAAAGAAGCGCAAGGAGCTGGAAGCCAAGTACACGGCGGCCATCACGGCCGCCGACGCCGCCTTCAAAGCGGGCAACTACGATCCGGCAAAGGCGAAGTACGAGGAAGCGCTCACCTACAAAGCTGAGGAGAAGTATCCTGTGGACCAGATCGCGGCCATCGCCCAAAAGCTGAAGGAGCAAGCCGACAAGGCCGAGCAGGACCGCCTGAAGAAGGAACTCGACGACAACTACAACGCTGCCGTGAAGGCTGGCGACGCCGCTTTCGGTGCGGACAAATTCGATGAGGCGAAGGCCAAGTACAATGAAGCCTTGGGCCTGAAGAAGGATGAGAAGTACCCCAAGGACCAACTACTGGCCATTGACAAGCGCATCGCCGACCTCGCCAAGCAGGCCGATGAGGCAGAGAAGAAACGCCAGCTCGACGCGGCCTATAACGCCGCGATCGTTGCGGCTGATGGTGCTTTCGCCACCGACATGTTCGAGGAGGCCCGCGCCAAATACAACGAGGCCTTGGGCTTGAAGAAGGACGAGAAGTACCCGAAGGACCAGCTCTTGGCCATCGACAAGAAGATCGCGGACAAAGCGAAGGCCGATGAAGAGGCCAAGAAGAAGGCAGAGATCGATGCCAAGTACAACAAGCTGGTGGATGAGGGCAACGAGATGTTCCGCAATGAAGGCTATGCCGGTGCACGCGAGAAGTTCGTTGAAGCGGGCAAGGTGAAGCCGGAGGAGAAGTACCCAAGGGACCGCATCACGGAGATCGACGCGAAGCTGGCCGACCTCAAGCGCCAGGAAGAAGAGGCCAAGAAGAAGCAAGAGCTTGAAGCCAAGTACGCCGCGCTCATCCAGAAGGCCGACGGGGAGTTCGATGGAAAGAAGCTGACCGAGGCACTGAAGGATTATCAGGATGCGCTGGTGCTGAAGCCCGGTGAACAGCATCCCACCGAGCGTATTGCGGCCATCAACTCGCAGTTGGATTCCGACGCAAGAGCGAAGGCCGAAGCGGAACGGTTGGAACGTGAGAGGGCGGAGAAGGAGAAACAATACGCGGATGCCATCGCACGGGCCGACAAAGCCTTCAGTGCGGACCAACTGGACAATGCACGCACCGGCTACAATGATGCGCTCTCGGTCAAGCCCGACGAGAAACACCCGACCGATCGCATCGCTGAGATCGACCGCATCCTGAAGGAGCGTGCCGACAAGGATGCCGCAGACCGCTTGGCTGCCGAGAAGGACGCTGCCGAACGAGCACGGTTGGAGGCCGAGGAACGCGCAAAACGGGAAGGACAGGAAGCCATCGAGCGCCAATACCGCGAGGCGATCGCTGCCGCGGACCTCGCCTTCGATGGTGACAACTTCGATGTGGCGCGGGACCGTTACACGGAAGCGCTCGCGATCAAACCCGGCGAGAAGTACCCCACGGACCGCCTGCAGCTCATTGAGGACACCATGGCCCAACGGCTCAAGGACAAGTCGGAGGCAGAGCGCCTGGAGGCGGAACGGCTCCGCGCGGAAGAGGAGCGCAAGCGCCGCGAAGCGGAAGAAGCAGAAGCGGCCCGCCTAAGGGCGGAGGAGGAGCGCAATAAGCTCTTATCGGAGAAGGAACTGCAAGAGCGTTACATGGCCCTCATCACCGATGCCGACGGCAAAATGGGGGAGAAGGCTTACCAGGAAGCCCGTTCGCTTTACGCGCAGGCCCTGGACGTAAAACCGGGTGAGACCTATCCGCAAGCCAAGATCGAGCAGATCGACAAGTTGCTGGCTGAACTGGCCCGCAAGGAAGAGGAGGAGCGCCTGGCGCGCGAACGCGAGGCTGCGGCCAAACCGATCGAGAAGCCCACGAACGTGCGCGTGGACAACGCCACTGCCGAGGACGCTGAACGTTTCATGCGTGAAGCCCGTGAACGGGAGGAAGCCGAGAAACTGGAGAAGATCAAGAAGCTGAAGCGTGACGCCAGCGAGCGCGAAGCCACCGACGCCGATGAGGCCGCCGCTCGGCGCGAAGCGGGCACGGAACAGAAGCAGAACTACGAAGCCGGATCAGCACAGCTCTATTCAGGCAACGAGCAGAAGCGCATGACCTATGCGGAGATGGTGGCCGCACAGAAGGAAGCGTTGGCCGAAGCCGAGCGCCAACGGGCCGAGCGCTCCGCCACCGCGCGTGATGCAGCCTACGCCACCAAGGTGGGTACCGAGCAAGCCGCCAGCGACAAGGTGGCCGGCTGGAACGATCAGCACCGATCTCAGATCGACAACGCGGCCCACAAGGCCGAACAGTACTACGTGGCCGAGCAGGAGCGTGCGGACGCCCATGCGCAACGCCGCGAGACGGAGGTGCAGAACACCATGAACCAGCAACGCGCTGCTGCCGACCGCCAGGCCAAGGGCAACGAAATGGCCGGCAACAACCAGCAGCGCATGGACGCCGACAAGGCCCGCAACGGCTCGCAGGAGAGCGCGCGCCTGAAGGCTGCCGAGGATGCCCGCTTGGCCGCGAAGGACCAACTGAACGGCATCGAGGTGAACCAAGCCAAGGACTACCGCGACTACAACCCCACCAAGCTGGCCACCGAGTACCCGCAAGGTGTCACCGAGGAAAGTCTTACCGAAGGCAACAAGGTCATCATCCGCCGCATCGTGGTGCAAGGCAACAAGGCCGATGTGTACAGCAAGGTCATCGCCAAGTGGGGCACCAACTATTTCAAGAACGGCCAGCCCATCAGCGAGGCCATCTGGCGGAACGATACGGAGGAGTGATTTAATGCGGTTAAGCCATTGGCTATGAGACCGATCGTCACGATGAGCTATTGTCGGTCGCTTGGCTCTCTGGAACGAAGACCTGGCTTAGATCAATGCACATGACCAGTACCGTAAGAATTCTCGTTTATCCCATGCTCTGCTTTGGATCTGCTTTGGTATCCTCCTGTGAAGAGCGCGAGATGCAGGTTGACTCGAACAACTCGAATTGGATTCACCATTCGTTCGCCCCGGATTCCACAAATCACATCGTTGTTTACGATGATCAGTCTGATGCGAGGATTGAAGTTTCAGTGGTGGGCACTGCGGGGGTGAATGAACTTTTGTTGCACAAAGCTGAAGGTGGGGAGTTGAGGTATTCGTTCTACCCCAACGGACTGCTCTCTACGGTTAGCCTTTATCGAGAAGGTGGTCGAGATGGTTGGACCTACTACTACAGCTTGAAAGGTGAATTCCTTGGGCGTACCTTGTTCGAGAATGATTCTATTGTTCAGGATTTGCCTTTTGAGCAAGGGAAGCATGAACAACTCAACTGAGCGCTTCGGACGCAGTCTCACCCCACGCGGCCTGAGGTTTCGAGCGAGGTTCTTCTGTGGCAAGCCACCTACTACAGGGGGATATTCACTCCTCCGCCTTCTTCTCCTTCCTCGTCTTCTGCTCGCGCAGCCGCTTGATCAGGTCAGCGATCTGGTCGGGGTTCAGCGACTTCGCCACGAACTTCCGGTCGCGGTCCAGGATGAAGACCTTGGGCGTGGCGTATACATCGTAGGTGTCGGCGTAGTTCAGGCTCTCCAGCGTGGTGAATTTCGGGATGTATTTGTAGGGCTCCTTGCGTGCGCCTTCGTACACGTGCCACGTGAGGCCCACGTTCGTCCAGTCGAGCTTGTGCTCCACGATGAACTTCTTCCAGTTCTCCATCATGGTGCTGTCGGTGGCTTTGCACACGGCATATACGCCCACGTCCATGGCCTGTAGTTCTTCCTTCCACACCTTGTGCAGTTCGGGCACTTCCTTCTTGCAGTGGCCGCAGGAACTTTCCCAGAACACCAGCACGATGTACTCCTCGGGCATGTGGTGCAAGCTCTTCCAGTTGCCTTCGGCGGTGTCGGGCAGGATCAGGTTCTTGCTCTTGGCACCGATCACCAACGGGGCCTGCTTCTTCGCCCGCTCGCACATCTTGTCCAACTTGTCCTTGGGCATCCACGGGGCCCGGCCGGGCGTTCCGCAGTAGTACGTCTGTGCCATGTGCACGAACACCGCGTCCATGCCCATGATGTCGCTCGTCTCGGCCATGTACGTGAGGTTGTGCACCACGAATTTGAACAGCTCCTCGCTTGGACCGAGCTTGTTGATGAACTCGTCGTAGAGCTTGTTCAGTGTGTCGGGGATCTGCGGCAGGTACTTGTTGCTGAAGTAATCGTTGAACTTGTTGTGGAACACCGGCGTGCGCACGATGCGTTCATCCTTCAGGTCGGTGTCGTCCCAAAAGCGGGCGCGGTTGGCGAAGTAGGATGCCGCGCTGTCCAAGCTGCCGTCCGCTTTCAGTGGGCGCAAGGCCTCGCGTTGCGTGCTCATGCCCATGATGAGGGCCAGCAGGGTGCCGGGGGCTTTTGCCCGCACGCCGTCCTGGTAGTCGCGGATGGACTGGTCCATTCCGCGTTGTTGCGCTTTCAGAGCATCGCGCTCGGCCATGGAGGAGGCCGCGTCCATTTTCACGCGGAGCTGTTCAGCAGTTTTGCGCTGGGCGTTGAGGTACTTGATGTAATCGTTGAAGAGTTGGTTCTGCACGCTCCTCTTCACTACCAACCGGCCAAGCAGGTCCGTGGTGTCCGATTCCAGGACCACCTCTGCTTCATCTAACAGCACTTCGAAGTACTTCGGCCCGGGTACCACCACAGCATATACCCCGGACTTGTAGCCCTTGGCACGGTCGAAGACCACCCGGCCCTTGGCATCGGCCATGGCCGTGTCGGCGTAGTAGAGCTTGTTGCCGTAATAGTTGGCCAGGAACACCGTGTCCTTGGAGACGCCCTTCACGGTTACATCCAGGCGCCGTTGATCCCCATTGGGGGCTTGTGCGAACGACCCAAGAGAGAAGGCCACCACGGTGGTGGTCAGGAGGTTTCTGAGCATGCGGCCAAAGTATTTCCCTGCCAAAACGACGATCGGGGCGTTTGCAAAGTTTGTTCCGCGCCTTTCAACACCCCGACGTGTACCGGAGGCAACGCCCCCCCATGGGCACCCGTCTAGCGATCGGCATACATTCGCCTCAACCTTCAGAACCATGGCACGTACCTTCATTACCCTTGCCTTCGTCGGCATCGTCGGCTTGGTCAACGCTCAAGATGCCCAAGACCGCCAGATCAACGTTACCGAAACCCCGGCCATGGCGGCAGTGGTGGAAAAGCGCGTGGCGCTGGTGGACAAGACGGTGAGCCTGTCAACCGAACAGCGCGAAAAGGTCACGGAGGTGTACCGGAAGGTGGAGACGCAATTCGCGGCCATCAACGCGCGCTATGAAATGGCCGAGGGCATGACCGCCGCCGACAAGGAGGCCGACATGAAGCTGCACTACCAGCACTGGGATACGTGGACCAACGACCAGTTGAGCCACATCCTCACCGAGGCCCAAATGGCCAAGTGGGCTGCTGCCAACAAGTAGATCCGACCGACCCGTTCAAGAGCCCTGCACCCTGTGCGGGGCTCTTTCGTTTCAGGCATGCACGGCCGTCTTGAATTCGCTGGTGGTGTGGAACTCGATGGCCGGGTTCTCGCGGCGCTCCAGGTCAAGGATGTAGGCGCTAGGGGCCATGAACACCCGGTTGCCGTCCTTGTCGAGCACGATCTGCTGCATCTTGATCCGGCAGAAATCGTCCAAAGCGGCCTCATCACTGCTCGTCAGCCAGCAGGCCTTGTGTGCTTGTATGTGTTGGAACTCACACTTGGCGCCGTACTCGTGCTCCAACCGGTAGGCGATCACTTCGAACTGCAGTTCACCCACGCACCCCACGATCTTCTTGCTGCCGATCGGGTTCACGAAGAGCTGTGCAACCCCTTCGTCCGTGAGCTGCCGGATCCCCTTGTCGAGCTGCTTGCTGCGCATCGGGTCTTTGTTCACAAGTTCGCGGAAAAGCTCGGGCGAGAAGGAGGGGATACCGCCGAAATTGAACCGTTGTCCCGCGGTGAGCGTGTCGCCGATCTTGAAGTTGCCCGTATCGAACAAGCCGATGACATCGCCTGGCCATGCTTCTTCCACCAGTGTTTTGCTGGCAGCGAGGAAGTTGGTGGGGTTGGCGAACCGGACTTGTTTGTCCAAGCGCACGTGGTGGTAGTACGTGTTGCGCTCGAAGCGCCCGCTGCACACGCGCAGGAAGGCGATGCGGTCGCGGTGGTTGGGGTCCAGGTTCGCGTGGATCTTGAATATGAAGCCGCTGAACTTCTTGTCGGTAGGCTCCACCACACCGGAGTCGGACGGGCGTGGGCCGGGCGGTGGTGCAATGCGCACGAAGGCGTCGAGCACCTCCTTCACACCGAAGTTGTTGAACGCGCTGCCGAAGAACACCGGTGCAATGCGCGCGGCGCGGTAGTCCTCAACGCTGAAGGTGTCGTACACACCATCGATGAGTTCCACATCATGGCGGAGCGTGTTAGCCGGGTCTTCGCCGAGCTGTGCATCAAGCCCCGGGTCGCTCAGGTCATCGAAGTGCAGGCTTGCACCTTCCACCTTCGTCTTCACGCTTTCGAACAGCTTCAGGTCGCGGTCGTACAGATCGTAGACACCTTGGAAGGTGGCACCGATGCCGATGGGCCAGCTCAATGGCCGCACTTTGATGGACAGCTTGTTCTCGACCTCGTCCAGCAGGTCGTACGGGTCCCGTCCCTCCAGGTCCATCTTGTTGATGAACACGATGACCGGTGTGTTGCGCATGCGGCACACCTCCATCAGCCGCTCGGTCTGTGCTTCCACGCCCTTCACGCAGTCGATGACCAGCACCACGCTGTCCACGGCAGTGAGCGTGCGGTAGGTGTCCTCAGCAAAGTCGCGGTGGCCCGGGGTGTCCAACAGGTTGATGGACTTGCCGGCGTAGTTGAAGGTCATCACCGAGGTGCTGACGCTGATACCGCGCTGCCGTTCGATCTCCATGAAGTCGCTGGTGGCGCCCTTGCGGATCTTGTTGCTCTTTACCGCGCCGGCCGTTTGGATGGCGCCACCATAGAGCAGGAATTTCTCCGTGAGGGTGGTCTTACCGGCGTCGGGGTGGCTGATGATGGCGAACGTGCGCCGCTTTTCTATCTCTTCCGCTATGGACATGGAGCTCGGGTGGTCGTGCAGGGAAACCCGTCGGTCAGCTTTGCACGGACGGCGGGCGAAAGTAGGCCCGGGCTTCTGACCGGACCGGGAGGAGCGAATGCAATGGCCGGTACTTTCGGCGGCATCCACCCAGTAACCATGCAAGTCAAAAACGGACTCCTGACCATCGCGCTGGCAGCCTTTTACGGCGCCAGCTCCTTCGCCCAAACCCCATCACCCGAGATCGCCCTGCAGCAATGGTCGCCCAGCCTGGTCGGTTGCACGGACATTGCCCATTGCGGCGATAGTCGGCTGTTCGTCACCAAGCAGGAAGGCCGCATCCGCATCATCACGGACAGCATGACGCTGGAGCCCACCGTTTTCCTCACCATCATGGACAGCGTGAACGATGCAAGCAACGAACAGGGCTTGTTGGGCCTGGCGTTCGACCCGGACTATGCCAACAACCGGTATTTCTACGTGTACTACATCGGTGGAACAGGGCCGGGCTACACGAAGATCAGCCGCTTCCAGACCAGTCAGAACAACCCTGACAGTGCCGCGCGCAACAGCGAGCATACGATTTACATCTGGCCACAACCGGCCGGGAACCACAATGGCGGCGATCTGGCGTTCGGGCCTGATGGTTACCTCTACGCCACGCTTGGCGATGGAGGCAGCGCAGGCGATCCCTGGGGGCAGTTCGGCAACGCACAGGACCTCACTGATCCGTTGGGTGACATCATCCGATTGGATGTGAGCAACCCGGATACCACCTTCATGGTGCCCATGGACAATCCGTTCGTGAACGCAAACCCGATGGATACGCTTCCTGAGATCTGGGCAAGCGGGCTGCGCAACCCGTTCCGTTTCGGTTTCGACGCGCTCACTGGCGACCTGTGGATCGGTGATGTGGGACAGAACGCGTACGAAGAGGTTGATTTCTGGCCTGCTGGCGACAACAGTGGCCCGAACTTCGGATGGCGTTGCTACGAAGGCGACCAACCGTACAACACGGGTGGCTGCGGGCCTTTCGGCAACTACGATGCACCGGTGAGCGTGCACCCGCAGGCTGACCAAGGCTGGTGCAGTGTGATCGGTGGGCGCGTTTACCGCGGCACCCAGTACCCGCAGCTGTATGGCGAGTACATCTATACCGACTACTGCGGTGGCCAGTACTACGGCTTGAAGCCCGATGGCAACGGTGGCTGGAGCAAGCGCCAACTGGCCGAGAGCTTCTTCGGCTTCAGCAGCATAGGTGAGAACTTCCAGGGTGAACTCTTTGCCACCAACATCGGCAACGACAAGGTGTACAAGATCGTGGACCCTTGCCAGATGGACGCCCCGGTGATCACGGTGAACGGAGCCTGGCTGGAAAGCACGCCCGGTGTGAACTACTGGTGGTACCTCAATGGCAACCTGATCGGTGGTGCGAACTCGCAGAACTATGAGCCGGCCCAGAGCGGTACGTACTACGTGGTGGTGGACATGGGAGGGCAATGTTCGTTGGCCAGCGATACGGTTTCGTTCATCTACACCGGTATCGGTGTGCTGGAACATGCGCCCCTGGTGCTGGCGCCCAATCCGTCGGCGGATGCCACCACTGTATCGTTCGGAGCGATCAACGGGGTGACCTCTGTTCGGCTCATCGATGCAGCCGGCCGCATCGTCCGTGACGAACGCGCTAGCGGTGTGCAGCATGTGCTGGACCTGACCAACTTGCAGAACGGTAGTTATCAGGTTGTTGTGGTCGGAACCGGTGGAAATGAACTTGCCCGGGCATCGCTCACCGTGGCCCATTGAACTGATCCGCGCAACGAAGAAGGGCCGCCCATCGGGCGGCCCTTCTTTCTTCAAGGCCATACCGGTCACTCCACCACCAACCGTTCCACGTACCGCAAGTTGCCAGCGGTAACTGTCACGAGGTATACACCAGTGGCGATGCCCGTTGGCAGTTCGATCACTGTGCTCATCTCTTCTGCGCCACCCGTGGCGATCCGCTGGGCGATCACCTGCTTACCGAAGAGGTCCACCACATCGATCACCACATCCTTGGTATCACTGGACAGGTCCATGATCTGAAGGTTGACCCTGCCGTTGCCCACCGGGTTCGGGGAGAGCGTGAGCGATACTGCCTCGTCCATTGACGCAGCCGGCGCGTTCGGGACGTACGGCGTGCAACCCGGGTTATTGTTGGTGATGCCCACGCTGCACGTTGGCCCGTAGTTGCACCAGGTCACACCATTGTCGAAGCTGGCGCGCACCCGCACATTGTAGGTGCGCGTGCTGCAGACCAGCGGACTGGTGGCCCAATTGTTCAACGTGAGCGCCGTGGTAGCGCTGGAGATGAGCCGCACATAGGCCGACCCGGGCAGTTGGAACTCGAACTGGTAACGGTTGGCACCAGCCACGGAAGTCGCATGGATCTTGTCCGACCCGTTGACCGACTTGCCCGTTGCGCCGCAACTGAAGGTAACGCCCGGAGTTGGCACCAGTTGGCTGACGCACGCGGGCGTTTGGTTGGCTATGAACAGACGGCAAGCAGGCCCATATGCGGCATAAACGCCGTTCACCCTGCTTCGTACGCGCACGTTGAGGAGCTTACCGGTGGGCAGCGGGCTCGTAACGATGCTGTTGAGCCTGATGCTGCCGCACGCCGTCGGCCCCGATGGGGTACCGGGTTGGCCGGGGTTCGCGTGGCTCTTGAATATGGTGCGGCTGTACGGGCCGTCGGGATCGAAGAACCAATACTGGTATCCGTCATCGGTCTGGTTGCCAACGCCGTACTGCGCGCTGACGGCCGGGTTCGGGTTGGCGTAGATCACTGCATTGTTGAACACGCCGTTCAGATCGCAGCTCGTCGACTGCAGGGCATCCGTTCCCAAAGGCACGCAGAATCCGTTGAGCACGGTGCTGACGGACCCGAATGTACCATCCGTGGCGTTGTCGATGATGCGGTTGTTGCCTCCATCGCGCAGCACGTAACCGCCAGTGGTCATGCCATCGCCGAAACTGTCGTACACGAGCAGTTGGTAGCATCCGGTGGGTAGGCAGCAGTTCTCAGTGAAGTTGCCGTTGTTCCCGTATCCCGAACCACTGCACACCACTGCACCGCCGAGCACTTTGATCTCCCAGCTCGTTTGTGGACCATTGGCGTCGGTGGCAAGTGCAAGTGCCACAGGGTGGTCGCTGCAGGTACCAGCACACAGGCATGATGCGTTCAGCTGATCGTTCAAGGTCAGCGGGTCGCCATCGTCGCAGGGTGTGCCGACCTGTCCCAACACCAACGGGCAGGAGTCGTTGCAATCGGCCAAACCATCACCATCGGTATCGGTATCGGGTACGCCGCAGCCGCAGGCGCCAGGGGCCGTTTTCAACGGGTCGGTCGGGCAGCCATCGATCGCATCGCAGGCGCCGTCGCCGTCGGTGTCCGGCACGGGTGTGCTTACACACGCGCAGGTGCTGTTGTAGGCGTCACCGGTGGTACAAGGGTCGCCGTCATCGCAACTTCCCGGGCAGTGGAAGCCGAGTATGTACTCGCCGCTAATCAGGTTAGCTGGAGTTGCTGATATCGTGTTCAGACCGGTGTTCAGAACCTGGCCAGGGGGCAGAGCGCTCGTCCAGGAAAGGGACTGATTCCCCCCTCGATAGGACATTTTCAACGACGCCTCACCTGGCGATCCGTCGATCAGGCCATTCGTCGTATAGTCCCATGAAACGCTCGCTTGCGGAATCGCGAATGTGTGGCTCATGTACACACCGTAGTACTCGCTTGTATCGGCGCTGGTGAGGAAGTTGAAGTTCGTCACGTTCGGCTTCTCGTTCACGCGGTACACGTGCCCCACTGTGGCGCCCGTGATGTTGTTGACGGTGAAGCTTGTGCCTTGGATCAGGGTCACGGAGCCTCCGGTGTAGGTGTGCGCACTGATGTCGCCGATCGGCATGGGGCTGGTCTGCCAGGGCGAAGTGGGCGTCGCATTGACCACCGTCCCATTGTTGTCCTGGCCGGCGAGGTCGATCAATGTGGTGCCCGCACCTTCGTCGAAACGGTAATACGCTTGTAAATGCGCCGCCTGCGGATGCCCGCTCAGTTCCTTTTTGCACATGTGGTCGCGGATCTCCGCAACGGTCAAGGCCGTGTTCCAGATCCGCAGTTCGTCCATCCAGCCGCTCCACGTATTGATGATGCCTGCGGCGCCCGTGGCCTCTTCGCCACCGATGATCAAGGGGTTGGAAGGATCGATCTGATCCAGTGTCATGCTCGCGCTACCCGACAACAAGTGGCCGTCCAGATAGAAGTACGCTGTGTTCGCAACGGCGTCATAGACCATCGAGATATGCCGTATCCCGTTGAGGGTGAGCCCTGTGCTGCTCGTCTGTCGGGTCACCCCATTCTCGTCGGTCAATTCGATCCGGTAGGACAGGAAGCTTCCGTTCTCCTTCACCAGTCGGAACCCATCCGGCTCCGATCCACCTGCACCACCTCCCACACCGCCGTTGCCCTTCTTGGACAATAGGACCTTTTCCGGTCCACCGAACGTGTTCGGGCCGTCCTGCACCCAGAACTCCACCGTGAACGAACCGTTGCCCGGGTTGATGTCCGGTGTGTGGTCCACCACGATGTGCTGGCCAGGATTGATCATGAGCATGGCGATGCCACTTCCGGGCCGGGAAGGATAGCCCACCGGCAGACCATACGTACCCACGCAGACGCATCCGACCGAGATCGAGTCGTTCGCCGTGAGCGGCAGGCCATCATTGCAGGCGTCGCCGATCTGGCCAAAGAGCGTCGGGCAGTTGTCCACGCAATCCGCCAGCCCATCGCCGTCGGTGTCCGTATCGGGTGTGCCACAGCCGCAGGTGCCCGGTGCGATCTTCAGCGGGTCGGTCGGGCATCCGTCGTTGCAGTCGGCAGTGAGGTCACCGTCGGTGTCCGTGTCCGGAACGCCGCAACCGCATTGGCCCGGTGCGATCTTCAGCGGGTCGGTCGGGCAGCCATCGTTGCAATCGGCGGTGAGGTCGCCGTCGGTGTCCGTGTCGGGTACGCCGCAGCCACATTGGCCGGGAGCGGTCTTCAACGGATCGGCCGCGCAGCCGTCGTTGCAATCCGCCGTCAGGTCGCCATCGGTGTCCGTGTCCGGTGTGCCGCAACCGCATTGGCCTGGGGCTGTCTTCAGCGGGTCCGCCGGGCAGCCGTCCTGCGCATCGCAGGTGCCGTCACCATCACCATCGGGCAGGGGCGTGCCCACACAAGTGCAGGTGGCATCGTAAGCGTCCGGCGAGGTGCACGCGTTGAGGTCGTCGCACGGGGCGTTGGGGTATTGTGCGGCGTCTGTGTCGTTGCAGTCGGTGTTGTCCGTCACCACCCCGGGCACCTGCTCGCAAAGCTGCACGCTGGCCAGCGGATCCCCGAAGCCATCGCCATCGCTGTCGCGGTAGTACGTGACCGGTGACGGACAAAGCGTGGCCACACCGAAGTTGGCGCGCGTGGTGCCTCCGAACGTGGTGAACAGGCCGCCGAAGTAGGCGCGCACACCGTCCGTGACCACCACGTTCACGTTGTTGCTGGTGGCGCCGATGTCCCAACCGGTGGCGCCGAGCGTGGACTTGTCCAGCACCGCCGTGCGCTCACGCGCGGCCCCGCCGATGGAGGTGAAGCTGCCGCCCGTGATCAGTTTGGTGCCGCTGTGCGCCATGCCCAGTGCGGGGTTGTTGGCCAGTGCGTCGCTGGCATCCACCACGCCGGTGGTGGCGTTCAGTTTGGCGAAGCGGTTGCGCGCCTGTCCGCCGATCTGGGTGAAGGTGCCGCCCGCGTACAGGTCATTCCCGTCCACGAGCAGGGCGTTCACTGCACCGATCGCGTTGGAGGTGAAGGACGTGAGCGTTCCCGTGGTGGCGTCCACGCTGGCGATGTTGGAGCGGGGTGTCACGTTCACATCGGAGAAGGAGCCGCCCAACCACACGATGTTGCCTGAGCGCTGGATCGCCGACACCTGGGTGCCCGTTATGGTCGGTGCCCATGCCGTGGCCAGTCCGGTGGAGAGGTCGATCTGTGCGATACGGAGCCGCGGTAGCACGCCGATCGTGCTGAAGGTGCCACCCGCGTACAGCGCGCCATTGCTCAGGTGCAGCGCGTGCACCGCGCTGTTGCTGTTCGGGTTCCAGGCCGTGGCCGTACCCGTCGTTCGGTCGATGGCGGCGATGCGGTTGCGCGGCTGGCCGCCGGCCGTGGTGAAGTCACCGCCGACGTACACGTTGTTCGCATCCAGTGCGAGCGCCCGCACCGTGGTTCCCGCACCTGGGTTCCAAGCGGTGAGCGCTCCGGTGGCATCCAACGCGGCCAGGCGGGCGCGCGGTTGATTGCCGATGATGGTGAAGCTGCCACCGGCGAACACGTCCGTGCCATCGTACACCACCGTCTGCAGCGTGGCGTTCGGGTCGGGGTTCCATCCCGTGGCCAGGCCGGTGGTGCGATCGACCTCCGCGATGTTCACGCGCGGTTGACCGCCCGCCGTGGTGAACCCACCGGCCACGATCACGCTCGTGGGCGTCAGGGTCAACCGGTTCGGTGTGGCGGCACCGCCCGAAATGCCGGGATTCCACGTGGTCGCCGTGTTGGAGGCGAGGTTCAGTTCGGCCAGGCGCAGGCGGGACGCACCGCCGATCGTGGTGAAGGGACCGCACGCGTACATCGTACTTCCGGCCAGCTCGATGTCCGTGACGGTGGTGCTGGCATTGGGGTTCCAGGTGGTGATGGCTCCGGTGGTGCCGTTCACCGCGCCGATCCGGTTGCGTGTGGTGGCGGAGAGGTTGCTGAACTCGCCTGCCACGTAAAGCGTGCTTCCGTTGATCACCAGGTCGTGCACGTCGTTGTTCGCACCGGGATTGAAGCTGTTGATCGTTCCGGTGGCGACGTTCCAGGAGGCGAGCGAGTTCCGGGTATCGCCGCCGATGTTGTTGAACACCCCCGTGAGGAGTGCCTTGTTACCGAGCAGGGCGATGTCGCTCACCTCCCCGTCCGCATTGGGGTTCCATGCGTTCAACGTAAAGCTGGAGAGATCCACCGATGCCGCGCGGTTGCGTGCCGTGGCCATCAGGTTGGTGAACACCCCACCGATGAACAGGTTGGTTCCATCGGTAGCCAATGCGCGGACCACCCCGTTCGGGGCCGGGTTCCAAGCGACGATCGCACCGGTGGTCGCATCCACGGCGCCCAGGTTGTTGCGCGGCTGGCCCGCCAACGTGGTGAAGACCCCGCCGCAGTAGACGTTCGAACCTTGCTTGGTCAACGTGTACACCTCCGAGTTGGCCCCGGGGTTCCAACTGTTGGGAACGCCCGTGACGAGGTCCACCGCCGCCAGGCTGCTGCGCGATATGCCTTTGATGCTGCCGAAGAAGCCGCCCACATACAGGTGTCCTCCGTCAATGAACATCTGGTGTATGCTGTTCAAACTGCTCACACGTGGATCCCAGGCGGTGATGGCTGAGGTGGACTTGTCCACCGCCATCAATCCCGACCGGGGCTTGCCGCTGGTCAACTGGAAGTCGCCCCCGACGAACACATCGGAGCCCTGGATGGACAGCGTGCGTACCGTCGCATCCGCCCCGGGGTCCCATGCCTGAAGCGCACCCGTGGTGCCGTCCACAGCCGCCAGTCGGGTCCTCTCCGTAGCGCCTACGTTCGTGAAGGCTCCACCAAGGAACACGCTGCCCGCGGATGCGCGGACCGCGTTCACGATGCCGTTCGCGTTGGCATCCCAGGCCGTGGCCGTGCCCGTAGTGGCGTTCACTTCGGCCACACGGTTGCGCACGGCACCGCCGAAGCTCAGGAATTCGCCGCCGGCCACCACGCGTGTGCCGTTCATGGCCAGGGCATGCACGATGTTGTTCCCGTTCGGGTTCCACGCCGTACGTGTGTGGGTTGCATGGTCGAACGCCGCCGCATAGTTGCGCGTGACGGCCTTCATGTATTGGAACTGCCCGCCCACGTAGGTCCTGGTCCCATCGTAGGCCACGGTCTTCACGTGGGTGAAGCCGCCGTTCTCCGGGGAAGGATCCCATGCCGTGGCTCCCCCGGTGCTGAGGTCGATCTCCGCCAGGCGCGAACGCACGGCCCCACCGATGTTGTTGAAGTAGCCGCCCACGTAGATCGTGCTGGCGTCCTTCTTCCACAAGGCGGCCACATCGCTGTCCGCATTGGGCGACCAGCTCGTGGCGGTGCCCGTTGCGCGGTCCAAGGCGGCGATCCGGTTGCGCCCCGTGGATCCGTTCACCGTGGTGAAGGCACCGCCGGCGTACACCGTGGTCGCGTCGAAGTCGAGGGCGAGCACCGATCCGTTCATGTTCGGGTTCCATGTGGTGATGGCGCCCGTCACCGGTGCGAGTTCCGCCAAGCGGTTCCTGAAGGCCACGTTCACCAAGGTGAAGCTGCCTCCGATGAACATGTTGCCACCGGCGATGGAAATGGTGCGGAGGAAAAAGGTGTTCAGCATCGGGTTCCATGGCAGGGGTGCAGCGGTGCTCGCGTCCAGTGCTGCGGCGTGGTGGCGGACCTGACCGCCGGCCGAGGTGAACTGGCCGCCGAAATACACGACGCCCGCGTCCACCCGGATGTCGACGGCCGAGCCCGAGACGAGCGCGTTCCATCCCGTGATCTGCGCGCCGGTGGTGCGATCCCATTTGGTGATCCCGGGTCCCCCGGTCTGACCGATGAACACGCTGTTGGCGTCGTTCACGCGGATGCAAAGCGTAGTGCCGGCAAAACCGGAAGGCGCCCAGGATGTGGCCAAGGCCGTGGTCAGGCTGACCTCCCCGGCGCGGATCCTCGCCGCACCGCCCAAGCTGCCAAATTCTCCGGCCACGTAGAGGGTACCCGCACCGGATAGTTCCAGGCCGGTGACGAACGCACTCGTGCCACTGGCCATGTTGGCGTTCCAAGTGCTGGCCAGCCCCGTGGTGGCATCGAGCTGGGCCAGTTTCTGACGGGTTTGCCCACCAATGGTGCTGAAGCGGCCTCCCGCGTACACGTTCGAGCCATCGACCACCAGCGCGAGCACCATGTCGTTCGCGTTCGGGTTCCATGCCGTGGCCACACCCGTGGTCGGATCCACCGCAGCGATGCGGTTGCGCGTATTCCCACCGATGGTGGTGAATTGCCCGCCCAAGTACACCACGCCTGCACCCAAGGCCATGCTGTACACCACGCTGTTGCCGTTCGGGTTCCACGGGTGCAGCGTACCGTCCGCGTTGATGCGGGCGGCATAGTTGCGCATCACGCCGTTCACTGCGGTGAAGCCACCGCCGATGTACCAACCACCCACGCCATCGGGCATGGAGCAATGCACTTCGCTGTTGGGCATCACCACATCGGGAAGCGCGCTGCTGCTGCCCGTGGTCATCACAGCGCCATTGCGTATCGCGCGGCCCATGGCGGTGAAGGCACCGCCGGCGTACAGTGCCGTGCCATCGCCCTTGATCGCATTCACGGCACCGTCGGCGCCCACGTCATAAGCACGCAGACCGGTCGCCGGGTTCAAGGAGACGTAGTTCGGCTGGTAGTTGCCTGCCATCGTAGTGAAGGAGCCGCCGGCCACGATGTTCGTGCCGTCGGTGCCGAGCATGAGCACCGCGGCGTTCAGGTTGGGGTTCCACGCGGTGGCCGTGCCGGACGATACATCCAATGCTCCGATGTAGTTGCGGGTCTGGCCGCCGAGCTGCGTGAAGTCGCCACCGGCGTAGAGCACGCCGCCGTGCAGCAGCAGACAACGCACGATGTTGTTCGAGCCCGGGTTCCACGGATGCACGCTGCCATCGGCATTGATGCGCGCGATCCGGCTGCGCGAAGTGAAGCCGATCTGGTCGAAGCTTCCACCTACGTACCAACCGCCACTGCCGTCCGGAATGGCCGCGTAGATGGTGCTGTTGGGCTCCAGGTAGCTGAAGTCCGGCTCGCCGGTCACAGGGTCCACGGCCGTGCCGCTCGGACGGTCGAGGCCTGTGAGGGTGAACTCGCCACCGGCGAACACGTCGGTCCCGTTCCCGGTCAAGGCGCGCACGCCCGCGTTGGTCACCTGCTTCCAGCCCGGAAGGATCGCTCCGGAGGTGGCATCCAATGCCGCCAGGTTCTGCCGCGTCGTTCCACCCATGTCCAGGAAACCGCCGCCCACATACAACGTGGAGCCTTCCTTGTGCAAGGCCAGTACGGATGTGCCGGAGACGTTGTTCGCATTGAACGGCAGCACGGCTCCGGTGGTGCCGTTCACCGCTGCCACCAGGCGCCGCGGCTGTCCGCCCACCGTGGTGAACGAACCGCCCATGTACAGCGTGGACCCATCGAAGTGCAGGGCGAGCACGTTGCCGTTGCTGGTCGCGGTCCATGGGTTCAAGGTGCCATCGGCGTTGATGCGGGCCACGCCGACGCGGGTCACGCCGTTCACCTGGGTGAAGGTTCCTCCGATGAACCAACCACCGCTGCCATCCGGGGTTGACGTGTACACGGGCGAACCGGGGTTTACGTAGTTCGCGTCAGCGGCGCCGGTGGTGATGTTCAGCTTCGCTCCGTAGGGCTCTGTCGCCCCCGCGAACGAGAACCGTCCGCCCACGATCAGGTCGCTTCCGTTCACCACCAGATCGTTCACGTTGAAGCCCGGCGAGATGCTCTGACCTGCGAAGAAGGGGAGCACGGCTCCGGTGGCAGCGTCCACAGCGGCCAGGCGCCCGCGGGCCTGCCCGCCCACCGTGGTGAAGGTGCCGCCAAGGTACACGTTGCCGCCATCCACCTCGATGCTGTTGACGTCCGCGTTCACGTTCGGGTCCCAGGCGTGCAGCGTTCCGTCCGCGTTGATGCGGGCGGCCCGCAGCCGCGCCACCCCGCCCACGGTGGTGAACGTGCCACCGATGTACCAGCCACCGGCACCATCCGGCGCGGAACAGAGCACGTCGCCTCCGGCCGGCTTCACGAAGTGCCAGTCCGTGATGCTGCTGTTCTTGTCGAGCTGGCTCAGCTTGGGCCCGTCGCCGTTGGTGCGCGTGAAGTTGCCACCGGCCCAAACGGTGCTGCCGCTCTTCTCCAGGGCCCGCACGATGCCGTTGATGCCGCCCGGGAACAGATCGAGGAAGGCGCCCGTGCTGGCGTTCACCGCGAGGAGGTTGCGCTGGTTGTTCGCCGCGGTGAAGTCGCCGCCCATGTACAAGGTGTCGCCGCTGAGGAGCAGCCGCCGCACCGTGCCCGATGGTATGTCCACGTTGAACGCGGTGACGCTGCCGGTGCTTGCGAGCCGGGCCACGCGCGTGCGGGGCAGACCGCCCACCTGCGTGAAGCTGCCGCAGATGAACCAACCGCCGGTGCCATCCGGAATGCCGTTGATCACGGAGCCGTTCGGCTGCGCCCAGCTGAGGTCGGGCGTGCCCGTGACCGGGTCGAGCCAGGCCCCGAAGCGGGCGGGCGCGCCCACGGCGGTGAAGTCTCCACCGAGGTAGACCGTGCCGGATATAGAGTCCCGCACGATGGCGTTCACGGGACCATTGGGCACCCACCACTGGTCTTCAATGGTCTGGGCGTGCAACCCGTTAATGGCGATGGCCCAAAAGGCCGCAAGGGTGAGGTGACGTACAAGGAGGTGCATGGTGAGCGGCCGGATCGGGTTAGGGTTATTGTCAGCGTCGAAGCACGAGCACACGTCTCAAGCGTTCAAGTAAAAACGCGACATGCCGGGATCGATGGACCGCTGGTCCGGGTGTTCGTGCATGGCCCAAACATCATCCTTGGAAAAGGTGGGCGCAATACCCAGTTCAGGGTATTGATATTCTTCCGGATCCTTCCATGCATGATCAGCTGACGGGACGAACCACCGATCAGCGGATCAGGAATGAAGGACGTTCAGACTTGTCCCAAACTAGTGTCCACCATGGGGCGGATCATATGAGCAAAGCGCTTTGGGGCTTTGCCGAGATAAAAGGCCAGGTCCTTTAGCATGTGGCGCTCATCGTAGTACCCGCTGGCCAGAGCAGTATCCAGATCGCACTTTCCTTGCGCGCGCATCAGCGCATACGCGTGATTGAACCGCACCACTGAACAGAATTCCTTCAGCGGTAGGCCCAGTTCGGGAGGGGCCTTGCGTTGCAGCTGGCGAACCGATAGGCCGGCTTGTTCGGCCAGGGCGGATACTTCAATGTTCCCTTTCGCCGCCCGGATGGCGCGTTCGACCAGTTCCATTGGTCCAGGGCCAATCTGCAGATCATCTGTAAGCAGTTCCGACAACCAGATCGTTATCGCTTCGAACATCCGTTCCGGTGTTCCTACAGCGCGCATATTGGCGTACAGGTCATGAACGGCCATGCCCATGACCTTCATCGGAGGGACCATCTTCCCGTTGAAACTGTCCATGGGCAGCCGGAACAGACGATGGAAAGCGGATGGAAAGAAGTTGACCATCACGCACCTGACAGGCGCTTCGCTGGTGGCAATGATGCCTTGCTCAGGGGGGACATGGCCGCAGAAGCCATCGTGCCAGTCCAGTCGTTCGCCGCTACCGTCAAAGTACTGGGGCTCTCCGTCCAGGATCAACGCCAGCTTCAGGTAGCTGTCGGGCGCCAATTGCTCCGGCGGAAGAGGCGCTGGGAAATAGCCGTACGCCATGCGATGCACGAACCTGTCAAGAGGTGCAGGTGGCAAGTGTTCCTCGAACCCGATGATGAAGTCAGAGGCAGCGGGAGGGGTGGCCATGCAATGGTGGATGGGTGCGCTAAATTGATCTTGTCCGGTGAGTGCAGTTGGATTGCTCCGGCAGGAAAGAAAGAGCCCGGCTGTTCGGCCGGGCTCTTTCTTTCGGGTCGTCCCTGTTACTCCACCACCAATCGTTCCACGTACCGCGTGTCGCCAACGGTGACAGTGACCAGGTAAACACCCGTGGCCATGGTGCTGGGCAATTCGACAACGGTGCTTATCTCATCCGCACCGCCGGTGGCGATGGTATGGGTCTGCACTTGCTTGCCGAAGAGGTCCACCATATCGAATTGAACACTGGCGATCGTCGCAGGTAGTTGCGTGAGTTGCAAGGTGATCCGTCCGCTTACCACCGGGTTCGGGTACATGGTCATCTGTCCAGCTTCAACCGGGGTGATGTTCAAGCTTCCGGCAGCGAATTCAGGTGCACCCGTGCAAGGGTTCGGAGCATCGTTCGTGATCTCCACGGTGCATGCAGTGCCGTACGGGCAGAAGGTGGCGCCACCATCGAAGCTGGCCTGCACACGCACATTGTATTCCACCGTGCCGCACAACAGCGGGTTCGTCTGCCAAGCGTTCAGCGGAAGCACGTAGGTGTTCAGCGTGATGGTGCGCGTGTAGCTCTCCGCAGGGTAGCTGAACTCGAAACGGTAGCGGTTCGCTCCGGCCAAAGGTTCCGCCCAGATCTTCCCGGCATTGCCGCTGGCACCCACCACTTTGCCGGTGACACCACAACTGTAGGTGGTTCCGATGTGCAGTGGGTTGTTGTCCAGTTGCGCGGTGGGGCATGCGATGGGCGTGCTGAGCACCTTCATGCGGCAGGCCGGACCGTAGGCGCCGTAAACACCGTTCACCCGGCTGCGCACGCGCACGTTCAACAGGCGGTCGGTGGGCACGGGCAGCGTTACGATACTGCTCAACTTCAGGTGGGCACAGGCGGTGGGACCAGCAGGTCCGCCGGGACTGCCGGGGTTCGCGTGGCTCTTGTAGATGGAGCGGCTGTAGCCACCGTCCGGGTCAAGGATCAGGAACTGGTACCCGTCATCGGCTTGGTTGCCGATGCCGAACTCCGCGCTCACGGCGGGGTTCGGACTGGCCACGATCACGCTGGTGGGCGACAGGTCTTCACGGTCGCACGTTGCAATGGTGAGCTTGTCGGTACCCAGCGGCAGGCAGAACGGCTGGTTGGCTTGGCCGAGGCTGGTGTACGTGGCATCGCTGTCAATGATGCGGTTGCCGAACTGGTCGCGCAGCGTGATGGCACCAACGGGATCGGTAATGCCATCGCCGAAACCGTCGTTGAAGGCCAGGTCGTAACAGCCGTCAGGCAAGCAGCACAGTTCCACCTCGGTATTGAAGTCGAGGAAGTACGGACCGCCGCTGCACACCACGGGACCGCCACCGGCCACGCTGATGCTCCAAGTGATCTCGTTGGGGAAGTTGTCCGTGAGGATGGTAAGCTCGCACTCATTGTCGAAGCACGGTGGGGGCGGGGTGCAATCCTCGGTGATGCCGGCGAGCGTTTCATCGCAATCGCTGAACGTCTCGTGGGCGACCAGTAGATCAACAATATCGAAGTTGTTGAAGGGTCCGATCACGTGGGTGCCGGTACCAACGCCCAACGCACTCGCGCCCGTGAGGCTGTTGGTGATATCGACCGTGGCGCCGCTGCCGGTGCTGCTCACGTTCACCACGATGTTCCATGTGCTACCATCGATGCAGCTGGGGAAGGCCGTGAAGCTCGGGGGCTCGCACAGGCAGAACTGCGTTGTGCTGAAATTGCTCTCGCCGGGGCTGGTGCAGCGCAGGCTGAAGTCAGCACTGTTGTCATCCGTGTCCTGGCCATCCGGCAGACGGCTCAAGCCTTGTTGCGGATCGTTGCCGCTGTCGATGTCCACCGGGGCTGTTCCTTCCGTGGTGCTCATGCTCCCCTCGTAGCTCATCTGGTCGATGACGATGTTGCCCGTGGTGGCCAAGCGCACTCCATCAGGCGCACCGTTCTGGATCAGGTTGGTGGCCGCACCGCTTTGGAAGTCGCAGTTCGGAACAGCGCTGCCGGTGGCACAGATCACGAAATAGTCGCCAGCGGCCACCAAGGCACTGGGCAGGGTGAAGGTGGAGTAAACAGAGTTGTTGCTGCCGTTCACCAGTTCCACCTTCAATCCGAGGAGGTCGATCGCCGCGGCGCCGGTGTTCTTCAGTTCAATGAACTCCAGCGCATCCGTGCCCGACTGGTCGTAGTCGATCTCGTTGATGACCAACTGCGGCAGATCGTCATTAAGAATGCTGTGCGTGTGCTGGCTGATGCCCAGGTCCGCCGTGCCCGAGGTGACGTTGCAGTTCAGCACCACGGTCTCATTCGCTTCATAGTCAACATCACCGGTCGTGGTCAGGGCCACGTTCTGCGTGAAAGGATACGTGTCGGTGGGGGTGAAGGTGAGCACCACATCCGTGAAGGTGGTGTAGTCCACACCGTCCGTGGCCGTGCCGCTCAGGTCGTCGTTGATGGTGACCGTTACATTGGATGCTGGTGCAATGTCCATCGTAACACCGATGGAAGCGCTTCCGCCTTCCGTGGTGCTACCCGTTGGTGCGGCGAACCCGACCACGGGATCACCTCCGCCTCCTCCGCCAAAGGTCTGTCCGGTGTTCACCAGGTTGTACGTGCTGGCGATCGGTGCAAGCGTCCATGAGAAATCCGTGTAAACCGTCCCGGTGCCTTGCAGCTGCAACGAGGTCCCCACAGCGTTGCTGCCGTTCTCAATACCGAGGATATCGGTGCTGTTTTGACCGGAAGCAGCGCCGTTGGTGGCGAGGAAGCTGCCTTCGTAGCTCAGGAATTGAACAAGAGCGGGCACCGCGTTGACCAGTGCGATGCCGTCCGGTGCACCGTTCTGCAATCCGCTGATGGCGAAGAACAAAGTGCCATAGCCACCCCCAAGGTCCGGGATGGTCCCTGTGAGGTTGGCCAAGGGAGTGTAAGTGGCGCCGCCGCTTCCATTGTAAGGTTGAAGGACCCAGCCCGTGAGATCGGTACCGGCAGGTCCGGCCACCTCGACCCCTTCACCAACATCGGCTCCGGTATTGTCGTAGTGGATCTCGTTGATGAATACCGTCTGCGCGTTCAGCGCGACCGAAGCCAGCAGGAGGCCAACGGAAAGTTGGAGCCTGTTCTTCAAGCGTAATGTCGACATGTTGTTGGGTGTTGGGTCCGCGAAAAAAGGGACGTGAAAGTAGAGAGACGTGTCCGCACTGTGAAGGAATGGTTGATAACTCGTGAACGGCCACGGGAACTTGGGCTTCACTACTTTGCCCGGACCAAACCGCCCGCAATGATCCGTCCCTACGCACTGCTCCTTTCCGCGACCTGTCTGGTCTCTTCAACCGTCGGTCAGACAACCCTGTACACCGAGGACTTCGATGGTGGCAACACGTTCACGCTCAACACCAACGATGCTGGTAGCGGCATCAGCACCTGGAATACTTGGGTGGTGAACAACAGCTACAACGGTGGCAACGGGGATGTGATCTGCCTCGGGTTCCCATTCCCTTACACCATCGTGAGCACCAGCGGTCAGCCGGCCGGCATCCAACCACAGAACGGCAACTACCTGCACACGGCCAGCACCGAGGGCATCGCCGACGGCATCACCTGCTGTTCGTTCGGCGCGGCCGATGGCTTTTGCATCACCGCGGACCAGACGTTCAGCCGCATGACGAACGATGTAAGCACGGTGGGCTTCGCGAACGTGGACTTCAAGTTCTGGTGGCTCTGCTCCGGCAGCACCACGCATTACGGCCAGGTGTTCTACAGCACCAACGGTGGGGGCTCCTGGACGCTGATCAGCACGCCCATCAGCAACTACCAGGGCCAGTCGTCGTGGACGCAGCAGACCATCACACTGCCCGACTTCGGGAACCAATCCACGCTGCGGTTCGGGTTCAAGTTCGTGAACAGCATTGGCGGCTCGGCGCTCGATCCCGGCTTCGGCATCGATAACGTGGAGATCATTGGGCAGGGCGGCGTGGTGAACAGCATCACCACACAGGTCAGCAGCCTCACGCTCTGCGATGGCACAACACTTACCGTGGACTATGCCGCCACAGGTGCCTACACGCCCGGCAATGTGTTCACCGCTCAACTGAGCGATGCGTTGGGGAACTTCGCTGCGCCCGTTAACATCGGCAGCTTGGTGAGCACCGCCAGTGGAAGTATCGCGTGCTCCATCCCCAACGGGACAGTGGTCGGCGCGGGCTATCGCATCCGTGTGGTGAGCAGCACACCGCCGACCACCGGTTCGGACAACGGCACCAACATCACCATCAACAATGGCGCAAGCGCGGGTGCCGACACGCCGGTTTCCATCTGCAAGGACAGCGGCATCTACACGCTGCTCTCCTTGCTCGGTGGCAACCCCGATGCGGGAGGCACTTGGACGAACCCCAACAACCAGGTGGTCAGTGGATCGTTCGATAGTGCGGGCCAACCTGGTGGCAACTACACATACGCCATCAGCAATCCCCCGCCGTGCTCGCCTTCCATGGCCGTGCTCAGCATCACCTTGGTCGATCCGGCCAATGCAGGCGTTGGCAGCACCGAACTCATCTGCTCCACCTCGCAGCCGGTGCCCATGTTCAGCTACCTGACCGGTTCACCGGATGCCACGGGCTATTGGCTCAACCCATCGGAGCTGGTGACGGATCAACTCTTCGATCCACAGGTGGATGCACCGGGGTTGTATGCGTACGTGGTGCCTGGGATAGGTCCTTGCCCCAACGACACGGCCTTCGTTGAAGTGCAGATCGTCACGGAAGGGGATGCGGGCACCTCGGCCACGGCGGTGGTTTGTGTCAATGACCCACCGGTGGACTTGTTCAACTACCTCGGTGGCTCACCGGATGCAGGCGGCACTTGGACCGACCCCAATAACCAGCCGCACAGCAACTTCTTCGACGAGTCCATCGATGTTGAGGGTTTGTACACCTACACCGTGGATCCTGGCGCACCTTGTGTGGCGGTCTCGGCGAGCGTGGCAGTGGTCGTCGATCCATGCGGGTCGGTACTGGAGAACGGAGCGGATGCCGTGCAGTTCACGTGGCTGGGCCAACTTGCCGATGGATCGCACGTGTTCAACATTGTTGCCCGCGATTGTGCCAGTGCGCGGCTCAGCGTATTGGGCAGTGATGGCCGTTCCATCAGCGATCGCCAAGTGGTGGTAGTGCCCAACGCTGGAACGACCGTTCGTATGGAACCCGGGGCACTCGCTGCCGGTACCTACCTCATGCGGGTTGAACTGTGCTCCGGGGTTTCGGCCAGGACGTTCGTGCACGTGCGTTGATCCACCACGGTGCAAAACGCCTGTTGGTAGTTTGTTCAAAGAACGCCGTCCGTTTTTTTGGTGTTGGCTTTTGCAACGCACTACGTTCGTTGCACTGAAAGTGATGGCGGGCACAACGGGCCCGGCAGCCGGAGCAAAGGACAGGAGCGGCCTGTGACCGTAATGGAGCAGGGCCTGGTAAGAGGTAAACCCGCTGAACCACGGCGCGCATAGCGTGCCGCACTTTGCCGAGGCGATGGTGAACGGTCCCGACCTGTCGGGATGAAGCAACACCACCACCAACGGCGCCAGCGAAGGCCACGGCCCGAGCCGGTGGGAGCGGGGGCTGATCATCCGATCGGTCCCCGCTTCGTTTTTTGCGAACGGATGGGTCATGCCAAGGTGGCCATCCTGACCGAGGAGGGGGCCGAAGGATCAACGAGCCTACGCCTGACGTTGCGTTCGGCCGGAGCCTGTTGAACGGCGATACGGCCTTCCCTGGCGTGTGGGTAACGCGCAATGCTCCCGCATCCAGCACCGTGGGTGGTTATGTTACTTGTTGTGTTGGATGTCCTGTTGATCTGTGCTTAACTCACCAGGTGAGCCTCTTTATTGCGCAGCAGATATCAGCAATCCAATAGGAACTCACGGGGAGAGAGCTGTGTGTGCCCGCCTTGGAAGGGCGGCGTGTATCGTCCGGTTATCTCCGGGGGATGCCATTCCTGTCCAGGCGGCGCAGCACATCCGGGGCCAGTGATGAACCTCACCCGCGCCTTCGCCGGCAATCCGCACCTTTCCGCCACAACGGTCCGCCATGCGCAAGAAGATCCTGTTCGTCCTCTTCGGTGCGTTCATCCTAGCGCAGTTCATCCAGCCTGATCGTTCGGCCCGTCCGCTCGATCCCGCGCAGGACATGCTCACGGTAATGCAGGCGCCGCCCAACATCCAAACGCTGGTGCGCGATGCTTGCTACGATTGCCACAGCCACGCCACAACGTACCCGTGGTACGCCTACGTGACGCCGGTGAACTTCATCGTGCAGAACCATGTGGAGGAGGGCCGCGAGGAGCTCAACTTCAGCCAATGGGCCAAGGGCGGCGAGGAGGGCGATGAGTGCGCCGAACTGGTGCAGAAGAACGAGATGCCACCGGGCTACTACCGCTTCATGCACGCGCACGGTCGCCTGAGCGATGCGCAGCGCAACCAGCTGGTCAGTTGGTTCACCGCCAACATGGGTGGTGAGGGGGCAGGTGAAGAGGAGGAGCAGGAAGAGCACTGAGCCGCACGGGCTCATCCCCAGTCCTTGTCCGGGCGGTGCCTTGGTAGTTCAACGCGCACCCGTTTGCTGCGACCGGTCGCTCCGCTGAGCAGCGCAACGTTCCGCAGAGGCACACCGAAGGCCGCGGCGAGGTAGCGCAGCAGTTCGTCGTTCGCTTTTCCGTCCACGGGTGGCGCTGCCAGCTTGATCTTCAAGGCTTGCCCATGTGTGCCCACTACCTCGGTGCGTCGCGCTCCGGGCTGCACGTGCAAGGTCAGTACAAGGTGTCCGGTCTTTTCTTCCAACCAAACGGGCATGGCCGCAAGATCGTGGTCCCCCGCGATGAACGCGTTCGTCTTTCTTTGTCCGCACCGTCACGCACCATGAACAACCGACTTCTCCTTCCTGTCTTCGCCGTTCTCACCTTGTCGGTGCATTCCCAAGAGCAACCGGGCTTCATCGGACCTGGTGTTGGATTGGCTTCGCCCATGGGGAACTTCCGCAGCACTGACGCGGACAACAAGGAAGCCGGCCTGGCCACCGAAGGCGTGGCGTTCGACCTCAACTTCGGGTACCGGATGGGCAAGACGTTCGGCGTAACGGCCGTGTTCCGAGGCACGGGCAATGCCACGAGCGACAAGGCCGTGGCGAACAGCTATCCGTTGGAGCAGGGACAGGAGATCAAGGTGGAACCGGGCACATGGGTCACCGCCGGCCTCTACGTCGGCGGTCTGGCCGTAGTGCCGATGAACGAACGCTGGGCTTTCACGGCGCGGGCCACCGTTGGCTACGCGAGTGTCACATCACCCGTCCTGAAGATCGGCACCCGCGATGGTTATCTGTTCTACAAACGAGAGTCCGCCGTAACGGGTGCGCCGGCCTACATGCTCGGTGTGGGTTTGAAGGGCGATCTGGGCCAAAAGCTCTGTGTTCTTGTGAATTTGGACCTGCATGGCATGCAAGCCGATTTCGACGAAGTGAAGACGGACGATCCGGTTACCGGGCCGGGCAAAGTGTCCTACTCGCAAAGCATCTCGCTTGTGACGTTCGCAGCGGGGCTGGGCTATCGGTTCTGAGGCGTGTTACCGGTGCGGGCTGCGATACCGATGGCCAAGGTGACGAAGCCCACCACGGTTACACTGCTCAACGGCATCAGCACGGCAGCCACCAACGGCGTCAGATGGCCGCTCACGGCGAACGACACGCCCACCACGTTGTAGCACAACGAGATGAACAAGCTGGCGACAACGATCCTGCGCGCGCGTCGGGCAAGCTTCAGGAAGTAGGGGAGCCGGGCCACGGCTTCGGCGTCCATGATGGCGTCGCTGGCCGGGGTCAGGGCGGCGCTGCTTTCCGTAACGGTGATGCCCACATCGCTCTGGGCCAAGGCACCAGCATCGTTCAGCCCATCGCCCACCATGAGCACACGATGCCGCTTGGCTTGGAGTTCTCGTACGCCCTGCGCTTTGTCCGCGGGTGAGCATCGCGTGCGCACCATACTGCCCCTGAAGGCATGGCGCAGTGCAGCGTCCACTTGTGCATCGCCGGTGAAGAGCCCGATGTTCCGGGTGCGCCTCAGCTCGGTCACAGCTTCGGCGATGCCGTGGCGCGCGCGTTTGCGAATGCCGAAATGCCCTAGATGCACCGCGCCTACCGCCACATGCACATGCGCCTCGCCATCGCCACGGGGCTCTTCCTTGCCGGCGCAGAACGCTGCTGAACCGATCCGCACCGGCACACCGTCCACCTCTCCTGCAATGCCCTGCCCGGGGATCTCTTCCACGTTTTCCACAAGGTGTGTGCCCTCGGCATTGGGCATTTTCTTCCGCAGATCTTCCGCCACCACGGTGCTCAACGGGTGCGTGCTGTTGCGCGCGAGCGCCAGAACGGACGCGGACACGAAGGGGGACGGTTGCCGACCGGTCCAGTGCACATCGTGCGCTTCGCGGGCGGTAAGCGTGCCGGTCTTGTCGAACACCACCGTATCAACATGCGCCATGCGCTCCACCACTTCAGCATCTCGGAGGAAGAGCCCGCGCTTGCCCAGCAGCCGGATGGTATGCCCATACGCGAAGGGCATGCTCAGGGCCAAAGCGCACGGGCATGCAACGATGAGGACAGCCGTAACGATCGGCCACACCTGTGCGCTGTCGGCGCCCCACCAGTAGAGCCCGGCCCCCAGCGATATGAGCAGCACGGCGACCGTGAAACGCCGTGCAACACCATCGATCAGGCGCGGCATGGCCGGCTTGGGCTGCCCGCTGCTCTGCTCGGCCCACAAGCGCTTCAGCCGGCTATCGGCGAAGGTGCGCATCACTTCAAGCTCAATGGCCGCGCCGCGCTGCCTTCCACCGGCCCTGATCGTGTCGCCCACGGACTTGCGCACCGGAAGCGGTTCGCCCGTGATGAAGCTGTTGTCGATGTGCGCGGCGCCATGGCGGAGCAGGCCATCCACCGGAACGATCTCCTGGTCGCGGATGATGATCGTATCACCGGGTACCAGATCCGCCACCTTCGTGGGTTCCTCGGTTGCTCCCTTTTTACGCAGCACCACCAGCGGAAGGAAGTCCTCCAGCGTCCGGTCGAACCGCAAGGCCCGGTAGGTGTAGGCTTGGTACCAACGTCCGATAAGCAGGAAGAACAGCAGCCCGGCCAAGGAATCGAAGTAGCCCGGGCCGATGCCCATGAGGACGTCCCAGAGACTGCGGGTCCACAGCGCGACTATTCCCAGTGCTATGGGCTGGTCGATGTTCACGGTGCGTGATCGAAGGCCCGCCCAGGCACTGCGGAAAAAATCCGTGCTGAGGAAAAGCACCACGGGGAACGAGAAAAGCACCGTGAGCCATTGGAAGCCGGTTTTCAAACCCGCTTCGCCATCGGCGCCCAGGTACTCGGGGAAGCTGAACAGCATGGTGTTGCCGAACACGAACGCCGCCACGCCCAGCCTGATGTACAGCATCCGGGGGATACCGGCAGCGCGCACGTTGGAGGCCGTCAGTTGCGGCCCGTAGCCGATGCGCCGCAGCAGCTTCACCAGCCCTCCCAGCGCCAACTTCTCTTCGCGGAACGTGATGCTGATCTCCTTGTCCGCGAAGGCGACCCGTGATCGCATCACCGCGGGCTCCAGCTTGTCGAGGTTCTCCAGCAGCCAGATGCACGAACTGCAGTGCATCTGCGGCACATGCAGACGCACGCGCGTGATGCCCCCTTCACTGAATTCAACGGTCCGTTGCCGCACCTCCTCCACATCGAAGAGCTCGGAGCGCGGTTCATCCATCGTGGTGCGCTGCTTGACGCCGGGCCGTTCCCCCAGGGTGTAGTAGTCACCTAGTCCGCTTTCCTTCAGGAGGTCGTACACCACCTCGCATCCGTTGCAGCAGAAGTCGTGGCCGTCGTGCGCTCGGTGCTCTTCCGCGCAAGGATCACCGCAGTGATAACAGTTGACCGTGGTCAGCGTTCGGGCCATCGTAACGCAAAGAGCGCGCAACACCTTTCCTTCAGGACTGACGGAAGTCAGGTGCGCGGCTGTCAACGATCAAACCAACGCCCGCTGTTGCGGTCATTTGCGCCAATCCATCACCATGCGCATCCTTGCAATCGCCTTTCTTGCATCGCCCCTGATCGTAGCCGCCCAGCTGAACCCGGCCATCACGGCATGGGTGATCAATCCCGGCAATGAGACCGGTTACAACAACATCCTGAGCAATGTGATGGAGGTGGCGTACAACACCACTGACGCATACATCGGCTGTACCGGGATCCCGGGCTACAACATCGGTCCATGGACGGGAAATCCCAACACGGCCGGTGACCAGGATTGGGAGTTCAAGTTCACCCTTGCGCCACAGCAGAACTCCGGTGCCCCGGTCAATACGCCCTTGGGCCATATCGGTGTGTGGGTGAACGGTGTCACCATCTTCAATCCGCGCGATGCCATGAGCTACAACATGCAGAACATCTGGCGGCAGAACGCTTTCTACTTCGAGGGCAGCAGCTTCGATAATTGCCTGGGCCATCCGAACCAGCAGAGCGAGTACCACACGCACATCAATCCGACTTGTCTTTACGACGACTCGGACAGCACTGTGCACTCACCCATCATCGGGTATGCCTTCGACGGTTTCCCTATCTATGGTGCCTATGGCCATGCGAACACGAACGGTACGGGAAGCATCACGCGCATGCGCAGCAGCTACCGCACGCGGACGATCACCGATCGCACCACGCTCCCGGACGGTACCGTCCTCAGCGTGAACCAATACGGCCCGGCCATCAGTGCCAACTTCCCGCTCGGTGCGTACATCGAGGATTTCGAGCTTGTGCCCGGGCTCGGTGACCTGGATGAGCACAATGGGCGCTTCTGCGTTACACCGGATTACCCCAATGGGATCTACGCCTATTTCGTCACCTTGGATGCAGGCCTTCAACCGGTGTATCCCTATGTGCTCGGACCGACCTACTACGGCACAGTGCAAGCCGGCAACACCGGACCCGGGAGCGGGCACAACACCGTGCCCTCCGGCGTGCTCATCTACAACCCGTTCAGCACGGTGGAAGAGACCAGGGCCACGCAGGTGGTTCTCTGGCCCAATCCGACCAGCGGGCAATTGAAGTTGAGCGGTGTGAGCGCTGGTACGTCACTGAGGATATTGGATGTCGGAGGGATGGAGGTGATATCGGCCACCGTCGATGCGAGCTCGGTCCTCAGTTTGGGCCAACTACCTGTTGGCACCTATACCATGCTTCTGAAAGGATCGGCCCATAGAGTGGTGCTCGTCCGCTGAAACGGGCTGACGGAAAACGGATCAACCGACGAAGCGGGCCTTCAGTTCCGGCGTCGGCAGCCAGCACTCGTCCTTGCGGCCGAACCACCGGTAGCGGTTGCGCGCCACGAGGTTGTACACCGCATCGCGGATGAACCGCGGAACCACGATGAAGCCGTAGGCGAGCTTCCATGCACCGCCCAGATCGCGCGCCATGTTCAACGCCGCATCGCTGCGCATGAACGTGCGCCCGTTGCGCAGATAGATGAAGCTCGCGTATTCGTCCGTGCGCAAACTATTGGCGGCCAGTACCTCGCTGCCCACCTTGCTTTGCAACGAGGCGAAACGGAACCGCGCTTCCTTGTCGCGTTCAATGATGAACTGCACCGCTCCGTTGCACAGGTTGCAAACACCATCGAACAACAGCAGGCGGTCGGGGTGGTTCATCGCGGGGCGAAATTACCGCGCCGATGAAGCCGTGCTAACGGGCGCATCCGGGACCGGCACTATGACCCTGTCCCGGAAGGCCGGCACATCGAGCAGGTGGAACGGGTACGGCTTCACCGCGCCGATGACCTTTCCGGTGGCGGTCGCCGGGTCGTACAGGTAGAACGGCTCGTAATGGGTGACCGTGAGCCAGGGCTTGCTGTCGCCTTCGAATTTCAGTGGCTGGTGGAGCGGATGCACGTCAATGACCACTTCGCGCACTGCGGTGCCGGGGGCGGCTTGGACCATGGCGTAGCGCGCGATATCATCCATCACGGCTTGATGGTAGGCCACCACGTGGGGTTTGAGCCGGTCGCGGTGCCGCAGGGAGCGGATGGCATCCACGTTCTTCAGGAAGTGGATGTACCCGAACCACGCAATGTCGCTGTTCAACGCACGATCTTCATCGAACATGGATACCAGTTGCTCGGTTCCGTCAACGTGCACCACCCGCGCCTGGAAAGCGGCGCGCTCGAAGAGGTGGTGATAGTCGAAGAGTTCCAGCAGCCACACCCATTCCCAGAGCTTGTAGGGCCGAAGCAATGCCAGGCCTTCGTAGGTGTCAGCGATGCGATCTTCCACATGCGTTGGAATGCGCACCGGTCGGGCATGCACCTCGAATTGCTGGTATCCGTAGAGCGGAGGCCATGTCTTGAAGCGATCGTACTTGCTCAAGGAGGTGCCCACGAACCCGAGGATCGTCCACCACGCGATGAGCACCGCGTAGCCAGGCAAGTGCTGATCGGTGATAGCGGGTTGCAGCGTTGCGGTACCGTCCAATGGTTTCTTGCGCCACTTGAGCCACCACCGCGCAAGTGGCGGGCATATGCCGGACCAAGCCGGTACGAAGGCGAGCACCATGGGCCCTCCAACAAGCCCGATCCCCCACATGGGCCAAGCCAGGAACACCCCAAGGCCCACGACGCACAGCAACGCAAACGCACGGGTCCGTCGCCAGAGGAGCAGCGGGAAGGCGATGATCTCCACCACGATGGTGGCCCAGTTGCAGAAGAGCACCAGCGGCCAGTTGTCCAGCAATGGGCGCAAATGCTTGGGGCAGAAGAACGGGATGTTGAGCGAATAGTAGAAGCCGGTGCCGTGCAACCACACGGGATCGAACAGCTTGAACACGCCTGCGCCGGCCGTGATGAACGCAATGGCCATGGCCGACAGGAGCAAGGGCCAGCCCGCGCTCGGCGTCTCCGCGCTCCGATCGCCGCGCCACAGCGCCGGGCTGACGAACATGGCGAAGAAGTTGAGCGGCTGTTTGATGAACAGTTCAAGCGAATGCGGCATGAGCAATCCGCCCACCGCGAAAAGGATGACCCATGAAGCGCGGATCCACTTGCCAAGCATCAGGGTCACCAGCGCGCCCATGTACACGGCGTTGAGCGCGTAGGCGAGCGGTTTGCTTTCCGGTATGCCCAGCATCGGGAAATTGCTGGGCTCCATTCCGAGGTCCACGGCCCACAGGTGCTGGGCTGCAGTGTACAGGCAGAGGATCGCATAGGCTACGCGTGTCGCTGGCAGGAATCGCGCATCCACCGGTACGGTCAGGAAGGACCGCAAACGGTTCTGTGTACTGCGGAGAACCAGCACAATGGCACCGACCAACCCTGCCCAGAAGCATGCGTCAGCCAATTTGTGCCAGCCGACGCGCGCAAGCAGAACATCGGCCAGGAACAGAGCGGAAAGCACTAAGAGCCAACGCAACGTCATTCGCTTGGAGCGGGTAGTGCCGTTCGTGCTCATGCCGCGCAAGATCGGTCAAGCGCGGGGCACTGGAGTGATGTGCGTCAGGAAGTCGGCCCCGTCGGCTGAAGAAGGCCAATGTCGTTGAGCAGCCGGTCCACGTAGTTGGTCCATGTGAAGGGGTTCACGGTTTCGTGGGCCGCCCTTGCTGAAGCCCGCCATTCCGCCGGGTTCTCGAGCAGGTTGTTGATGGCTCCGGACAGTTCGGCATCCTCTTCCGTTCGGAGAAGGATGCCAACACCCGGCTCCTTTCCGAACGTGCTGGTGAACTCCGGATAGGCGCTCACTATGACCGGCATGTGCATGTGCATGGCCTCGCAACTGGCGCTGAAGCTCCCCCACAGTGGCATGGGATTGATGAAGAGGCAGCAGCGTTCAAGCAACCCGGTGTACCGCGCGGCATCTTCCGGGTCCGACTTATCGAGGTAACCGTGCACCGTGGCCCACGACGGGATGGCGCGCAGCAATTCGTGGCGCGGGATGCCCACGGCGTGCAGTTGGATCGGCAAGGCACGCGAGGCGTTCATGGTCTCCAGCACATCCAGCAGCTTCAGCAACCCGGGCTTGTACTTGCTACCACCGATGAAGAGCACCTCCGGCCGCGATAGGTCGCGGTGCAGCAGTCGCTGGGCGTCCGGTGCAGCGATGTCAGTGTTCACCACGTTGCCGTAATAGCGCACGCGGTCGCCGTGCTGTGCTTTCAATTCCTCTGCCTGCTCAGGAAAGAGCGAAACGAGCAACGCCGCGCCACCGATGTGCTTCCGCTCGCGCGCGATGGTGCGCTCTTCCATGGCATTCGGACCGCGCTTCTCGAAGTAGCGCAGGTGCCGCTCGAAGGTCATGTCGCAGAACTGCACGTAAGGCCTGCGTTGCCTGTTGCGGCCGAAGGAGAACGTTGTGAAGATGGGCAGCGCTTTCGGGTGTGCTCGTAGCACGCGCTCGATGCGGCGCTGCGTGAGCCATGCATTGAAGCTGCTGCGGAAGAAGTAGTGCCGGGTGCGCGTGATGCCCGTTTTGCGCAGGGCCCCGATGAGCGCGTCGTAGGCCACCTGCATCGGACGATTGGGCGCGAGGTCCGCCCGGTGCAGCACATGGCCTTTCTCCTCCAGGGTCTTGCTCAGGAAGTAGGGGACATTGCTCCAAGTACTGGCCTTGGCCGGATCGCCGATGGCGAAGACGATGAATTCGCGCGCGTTCATTTCCACGTTCCCACCACCTCTATACGCACGGAACTCAGCGTGCGTTGGCCAGCACCCCGCAAAGATGCCAAAGCAGCCGGGCTCCAACGTTCGCGTCCCATTCGTCCTTGGGGCCGGGCGAAACCTCCACCAGGTCGAAACCGATGATACGCTTGCCGCTGCGCGCGAGTTGCGAAAGGAGATAGGTGGCCTCCTCGAACGCTAGGCCGCCGGGTACGGGAGTCCCGGTGTGAGGGCAAAGGGTCGGGTCGAGCCCATCGATGTCGAAGCTGATGTGCACCAGGTCCGGCAGATCGGCGATGATGCGATCGCATTGCTTTTTCCACGTCGCACCTTCGAACTGCTTCTTGCGGATGTCGGCGCTGCGGTGCACGCTCACACGGCCTTTTTGTGCCTTCACCACGTCGTTCTCCTGCGCGCAGAGATCGCGGATGCCCACCTGCACGATCTTCTTCAGCGGGGCCAGGTCCAATGCGTTGTACATGATGCTGGCATGGCTGAAGGTGAACCCTTCGTAGGCCTTGCGCAGGTCCATGTGCGCATCGATGTGCAGGATGCCGAATCGCTTGTGCCGCTTGGCCAGGGCGCGGAAGAAACCGAGCGGTGTGCTGTGATCGCCGCCGACCAGCCCTACGAGCTTGCCTTCATCGAGCCATTGCCCGGTGCGCGCTTCCACCCATTCGTTCATCACGGCGCATTCGGCGTTGATGAGCTTCTGCGCCTTCGCGGCTTTCGCTTCCTCGTGCTTGCTGCCGCCTTCCACCAGCAGGTCGATGATCTTCTTCGCTTGCTTCTTCAACGCAGCGCTCTGATCGCGCAAGGCCTTGGGCTCCTCGTCCATGGCAATGCCGCGTTTCCACAGGTCGGGGAACTCAGGATGATGAAGGTCCACCTGGAAGCTCGCATCGAAAATGGCGGCAGGCCCACGGCTCGTTCCACCGCCGTAGCTGGTGGTCACTTCCCACGGCACGGGCACCAGCACAATGTCCGCTTCATCCGTGGTGAAGGGCAGTCCGTACAGTTGTGCGTTGGCATCGCCCGGGCTGTTCGGGTCGAAGGACTTGATCTTGGAAGCCTTTGACATGTGCTCATGGGACCATGTGCTCATGTGCCCATGGTCGGGTGCGAAGATGCGGTGAGGCTTGCGTAGGGAAGTGGATCTTGATCAAGTCACAAGGGGGGCAGGTCGGCATGGGCGCTTGCTCACGACCGGAATGCGAGCGCGCTGCGCAGGAACCCCATGCCTCCATGAGCACATGGTCACATGATATCACGCCTTCATAACAAGGGTGCTCGGGATGTTCTCCAGCCAGCGGCTCTGGCTTTCCACCAACTTCTTCCAGCTATCGAAGCCAACGAGCGTTAGGTCGTGTTCTAGGAGCAACTCCCGGGGGAAGCTGTTGCGGCGGTCGAGCAGGAGTTGGCCTACTTGCGCCGATTGCATGGTGCGCACGGTGGAGAGCAGTTCAGGGCTCTGCTCAAAGATGCCGGCAACATCCACCAAAGTCACGGTGACCCCGCTGTTGTGCATCAACTTCTGGACGTAGGGGAGGAGGTAGCTGTCGCTGCTGCTGAAGAGCGGAACGAAGACGCGGTGGATCTCTTTCAGGCCCTTGTCCAGGTAAATTCCGGTGGGCAGGCGCAGCTCGCGCAACAGCACACGCACGCGATCGTCGAACACGGCCTGCTCGAAGAGGTTCTCCTTGCCGGTGATGGTGTCGATGAGGCGCTCAGGGTCGATGATGCGGCGGCCGATGCCCACCAGCCGCCCGAGCAACGTGCCCTCGTAGATGCTGCGGCCCACGCCCACGATGGCGAGGTCGAAGTGGCCGCCGTTGGCAAAATCCACCAGTTCCTTGTCGATGTCCTGCGACGGTTTGAAGACCGTTTCCACCGCAACGGCCATGGCGCGCTGTTCAGCGCGGATCTGTGCAAAGCTCTCCCGCTCGCGCTCGGCCATGTTGAACTGGTTCACCTGCGCGCTGGGTGCCAGGTGGAGCGCCGTGATCTGTGCCTTGTCGTTGCGTTGTACGAAGGCATTGGCCACGCGCACCATCTGCCGCCCACGCAACGGATCGCCGAACGGCACGAGCACCTTGAACTTGCGTTCCTCCGCGGCCACCGCTTCCGGTGATCGCTTCCTTTCCGGCATCAGTTTGGAGATCAGCGTGAGGCTCGGTCCGGTCATCACCGTGGTGACCAATGCCATGATCACCATCATGGCGAAGATCTCCGCGCTGAGCACCCCCAGGTCGAAGCCGATGTTGAGCACCACGAGTTCCATGAGACCGCGCGTGTTCATCAGGGCGCCGAGCATCAGGCTGTCGCGCCATGAATTGCCGAGCAACCTGGCCGGTACAGCAGCACCAACGAATTTGCCGAGCACAGCTACACCGACGATGACCGCGGTCCACTTCCACAAGCCGGGGTCGTTGAGCAGGCCGATCTGCGTGCGCAACCCGGTGAACACGAAGAACAGTGGCAGCAGCAGCACGAGCGCCACGTCCTCCACTTTGTCGATGAAGATGTTCCGGAAGCGGATGTTGCTCGGCATCACCAGACCGGCCAGGAACGCACCGAAGAGCGCATGGATGCCGATGACTTCCGCCGCGTAGGCGCTCAGCAACAGGATGACGAAGAAGAGCGCGACGACCGGTTTGCTCAGGCTCTCGCGGTCGGCATAGATCTCACCGAGCTTCTTCAGGAACGGTCGCACCAGGGTGAGCATCAGCGTCACGTACACCGCGGCAAGGGCGATCGTCCACAACGAACTGATGATGCTGCCGGCCTTGGTTATGGCGATGACTGCTGCGAGCAGGCACCACGCGGTGATATCATCGATGGCGGCCGTGGTGATCGTGGTATTGCCCAGCGATGTGCGGCTCAGCCCGCGTTCCTGCACGATCCTGGCCAGTACCGGAAAAGCCGCGATGCTCATGGCCACACCCATGAACAGGGCGAACGGCAGATAAGGAATGGTATGCGGCACGAACTTGCCGTAGAGCAGGTAGCTAAGTCCGACACCAAGCGTGAAAGCGAAAACGATGCTGCCATGGCTGATGAGCAGCGCTTGGCGCGCACCACTTTCAGGTCGAGTTCCATGCCTACAACGAACATGAACAAGATGAGCCCGATCTGCGAAAGGAACTTGAGATTGTTCAGTGACTCAGCCGGGAACAGGAAGGCTGAGTATTCAGGGAAGTAGCTCGCCAGGAAGGAAGGCCCCAGGAAGATGCCGGCCGCGATCTCACCCACAACGCTGGGCAAACCGATCTTCCGGCACATGAAGCTGAAGATGCGCGCGGTAATGATGATGGTGAGGATCTGCAGAAGCAGCTTCGCCAACGGATGCGTGAGGTTCTCGCGGTAGATCTCCTTGAAGTGCGCCCATTGATCAGTGGTCTGATCCACCATACGCGCCATCGCAGGCCCGGTCTCGTGCGACCGTCCCAGTTCCACAATGCTGTACACCGCCGTGGCTCCCAGCGCGATGAACAGGAAGTAGATCAACCAGTTGCGCATGGGTAGTGCGCGGGCAAGATAGCCGCGTGGTCTTGCGTCTTCGTGAAGTGCCCGCCGGACGGTGAAAAGAAAGCGCCCCGGTGTTACCGGAGCGCTCTTGCCCGCCGTTACCCCTTGTTGCGCGGGCGGGCGATCGCCACCGTTACCTCGGGAACGGTAGGACGCTCAGGATATCGGGCATGCGGATGGCCAGTGCTGATGCTTCCTCGGGAACGGATGCCATGGCACATTGGGGCGCTGCATTTTTTTTCGGGGCCGGTTTGCGGAACACGATGGCAGCGGTCTGCTTGGCGCGCAACGAGTCGGCCTCCTGTTTCAGGCGCTCATCGCGCAGTTTGCGGTCCTCTTCGTAGTCGCGCTCGTTCTCGTCCTCTTCGGTGGGAGCGTTCAGGTCGAGCAGTCCCTTGCTGGTCATGGTCCAAGTGCGGTTGATCATGTTGCCGTCCCAGATGTTGTGCACGTTGTCCACATCGTGGATCACGTGCTGTGCGCCTTCCATGAAATGCACCGACGCGCCGTAGGGAACTTGCAGCGTGAAGTCGAGGTCCTGCCCGCGCCATTTGTCCGTGGCAGGGAAGGAGAGGAGGGAACTCAGGAAGATCGTATCACCTTGCTGGTGTAAGGCATGCTCGATATGGCTGGCGCGGGCTGCTGCTTCCTTTGCGCCGATGCCACGGGCTTGTCGCACTATGATCAGGTGGAAGAGACTGTCCGGGCTTCGCTCCACGTCGCAATCGGCCCAACCACCGTGCACCATGCCGTTGGCCAAGGACAGGCCATCGTGCTCCCAGTGCAGGTCGCCGTCGTCGAAGGTGACGTTGTATTGCCACTCGGCGGTGTCGCCCGGCATCACGCCCAAGTGGATGGTGCGGCCGGTGGGTTGTTGGATGGTAGCCTCAGTGCGGTTGCGTGCACTTTGACGGAAGTCGTGGGCAAGGCCGACACCCAGCGTGATGGTGGCGATCAGCGACGCCACCCACACCAAGGTCAAGGTCCATCCCAACCACCGGGGTGCGCGAGTGTCCATCAACAAATGGAAGCCGGCGATGAGCAGACCGATGACGGGGATGGCCAAAACCAGTAGCCCGCAGATCACCAGCCAGAGCGCGTGGCCATGGCTGTCGAACAGGAGACCTCCAAGGTCCATTGACCCCATGTTCCCACTGCCCCACGCCCCGGTCCAGCCCGCCACACTTACACCGACAGCCCCGCTGATGAGGGACATCAACATCACCACGGAAGCAACGATGAGCGCGATACCGATGACCTTGCCCAGAACGTTGCCCACGCTTCGACCCGTGCGCCGTGCCGCATGGGCTGCCTCGTGGCCCCAAGCCTTGGCTTTGGGTTCCCATTGTTTTCCAAGGTCCTGAGCCTCGTTGGCCATCTGCTCGGCGCCACGCTTGAAACGCTCCCCGCCTTCCTCGAACACGCGCTTGATGTTGTCCACGTTCACTGCTTCACCGCGCATCTGCAGGCGGTCAGCGGCGCTATCGGCCTTCGGCACCAGGATCCACATCAGGATGTACACGAGGAAGAGCGTGCCCATGAAGGGAATGCACAGCACGAGGAAACCGATACGTGCCCAAAGCGCTTCCATCCCGATGTAGGCGGCCAGGCCGCTCAACACACCACCCACCCATTTGTCGTCAGGGTCGCGGAACAAGCGTTTGGCGGTGCGCGTGGGGTCATTGCCTGACGGGCCGGCGCCTGCACCGTCTTCCTCCCCGGCATAATCCTCGGGTTGGCCCATCACGCCGATCACATGGTCCACGTCAGTGATGCTCACCACATTGCGGCCTTCCAGGCGCTGATGGAACAACTCGGCGATGCGCGCCTCGATGTCGGCCATGATCTCCTCGCGGCCGTCGGTGCCGGTGAACTTGGCGCGTATGCTGTCCAGGTAGCGGCCCAGCTTCAGGAAGGCGTCTTCCTCGATGTGGAACACGGTGCCACTGATGTTGGCGGTCACTGTCTTTTTCATAGCGCTTGGTTCAGGGGTTCTTGCGGCTGGTGGTCTTCTTCACGGCTTGTGCGAGCTCGTCCCAGGTGTCGTCGAGCTCCTTCAGGAATTTCTGGCCCACGGTGGTGAGCTTGTAGTACTTGCGGGGCGGCCCGCTCCGGCTTTCCTCCCAGCGGTAGGTGAGGTAGCCCGCGTTCTTCAGTCGGGTGAGCAGGGGGTACAGCGTGCCTTCCACCACGATGAGCTTCGCGTCCTTGAGGCTCTCGATGATGTCCGGCGGGTAGGCCTCGCCTTTTGCCAAGGTGCTGAGGATGCAGTACTCCAGCACGCCTTTCCGCATCTGCGCTTTGGTGTTCTCTACGTTCATGGGGCGGCTTGTGTGCTTGGTCCGGTACTGGATGACGCAAACATATATGCTTAGGTTGGTACTATGCAACACATAGTACTATGAAATGATGAGCGGTTGCTGCGCCATGGCGGATGGTCCTAAGGAGCATCCCTCTACATTGCGCACAGTGCCCTGCCCCGCATGCTCATCGCCGGTGCATCCATATTCCTGCTGCTCGTCGCGGCATTGGCCTTAAGGGCCTCGCAACGGTCTTTCGCCGAGGTGCGTGGTTGGCGTGGCGGTATTGCTCATGAAGGTGAGACGGGGCATTGCACGCCCGCCCTGGACCGATCGGCTGTTCGTGGCGAGGGCTGGGCGGCCTGGGTGGCCGGGCTCCTGAGCGCTGGTGACTTGTTCGGCCGCAGGCTTCCGGCCCGAAGACTGAAGGAGCAAGGCACCGCGTGGGATGTGTTCGTGCGGGATGCGCGCGGATCGTTGCGCCATTCCCGACGCTTCGGTTCCGGCGACCAGCGCTATTGGGTGTACGGGCTCATCGCTTTCGGCGCGCTACTGCGCGTGCTGCAGATGGGCGCGCCGGTCATCCATGACGAGGCGTTCACGTACACCGGCTTCGCCTCGCGCCCGTTCGGCGAAGTTCTCAGCGACTACAGCTCACCGAACAACCACATGCTGCACACCTTGTTGGTCAAGGTCAGCACGTCCGTGTTCGGGGTGGGCACATGGCAGTTGCGTTTGCCCGCGCTGCTGGCCGGCATTGCCGTTCTGCCGTTGTTCTACCTCTTTGCGCGGGCCATGTTCAACCGCTACATCGCCTTGGTCGGCCTGGCGTTGTTGGCCGGAAGCGGGGGCCTCATCGAATACAGCGCTCTGGGCCGGGGCTATAGCCTTGGCTGGGTGTTCTTCCTCTGCGGGCTATTGGCCGGGCGCCACTTCGCGAAGACGAACAACACGGTGAGCGCGGTAGCGGTGGGTGTATCATGCGCCTTGGGCATGTGGACCGTGCCCACCAGCATGTACTGGGCGGCCACGGTTTACGTGTGGTTGGTGCTCTACCTCGGCGGTAAGTACTCATCGTCGTTGCAGCAGCGCATAGCGAAGCTTCTGCTGTCCGTGTCCGTTTTCGTGGTGCTGGCACTGCTGTTCTATTCACCCGTGCTCATCGTGCATGGGCTTCCTTACTTGATGAGCCATCCGGAGCTTGGCGAAACCAGTTGGGACAAGTTCGTTGCACACCACCAGGACAGCAGTTTCGACCTGTGGATCTACATCGTTGACACCTCTCGTGCCTGGATCGCTTTTGCCGGATATGCCGGCATCATGTACGCGGCGTACATCACGTCCAAGTACCGCAAACTGTTCGCCGCCATGCTCATCGCATGCGTTCCGTTGGTTCTGGTACAGATGAACGTGGCACCACCGAGCACCTGGAACTGGATGGTCATCATCTTCCATCTGAGCAGTGCCATTGCATTGTTCTACCTTCTGAAGTTCATCCAGAACAAGTTCGCGCCGTCGTTCAACAAGCGGTTCCGCACGCGTGCCACTGCTGTGGTCCTGGCATTGGGGACCGGAGCGCTCAGTACGTACCTGTTGCCGCGTGCCGTGGGGTTGCCCCGGTATCCGGAAGCCGACTTGGCTGCAGAGCAGTTGGCCGGGCTCTTACGACCGGGGGATGTGGTGCTCGCTGAGCATCCTTGGGAGGCCGTTACCCAATTCGAGGCCATGGCGCACGGTATCCAACGCGCCCACTTCCATCTGCCCGGGCACCCGGTGCCAGGGCCCGGGACCCGCGTTTATCTTTTGGTGAGCCCGGCCAGTGGGCAAACCACTGCAACGGTCCTGGAGTACCATTCGCTCGCTTCAGGGGCCTTCTCGCCCCCGGTGAAGCTGAAGGACTGGACGCGGCTGGAGATCCACGCCGCAGTGGCGCGGTAGCGTACAACCTGCGCGCTTTACCGCGACATTCGCGGCCCCAAACCAGCAAGCGCCATGGCAGAAGAAGGCCGCCAGATCATTTTCAATATGGTGAAGGTGGGCAAGACGCTCCCTTCCGGAAAGAAGATCCTCAACGACATCTACCTCGGCTTCTACTACGGCGCCAAGATCGGCATCCTCGGTCTCAACGGCAGTGGTAAGAGCACCTTGATGCGCATCATCGCGGGCAAGGAGAAGAGCTACGAAGGCGATGTGCACCTGAGCCCCGGCTATACCATCGGCCATCTTGAACAGGAGCCCGAACTGGACGAGACCAAGACCGTGCTCGACATCGTGAAGGAAGGGGTGAAGCCCATCACCGATCTGCTGGCCGAGTACGAAGAGGTGAACAACAAGTTCAGCGATGAGGAGATCATGAGCGATCCCGACAAGATGGACAAGCTCATTGCCCGCCAAGCCGCGTTGCAGGACAAGATCGAAGCGGCCGACGCATGGAACATCGACCAGAAGCTGGAGGTGGCCATGGACGCCCTGCGTACGCCCGACGGTGATACGCCCATCAAGGTGCTCAGCGGTGGTGAGCGCCGCCGCGTGGCACTGTGCCGTTTGCTTTTGCAGCAGCCGGACATCCTGCTACTTGACGAACCGACCAACCACTTGGACGCCGAGAGCGTGGCGTGGTTGGAGCTCCACCTGCAGCAGTACAAGGGCACCATCATCGCCATCACCCACGATCGTTACTTCCTCGATAATGTCGCTGGTTGGATCCTGGAACTGGACCGCGGAGAGGGTATCCCGTACAAGGGCAACTACACCAACTGGCTGGAGCAGAAGACCGCTCGACTCGCACAGGAAGAGAAGAACGAGAGCAAGCGCCAACGCGTGCTGAAGCAGGAACTGGAATGGGTGCGGAGCAATGCCAGCGCACGCCGCACCAAGAGCAAGGCCCGCCTCGCCAACTACGAGAAGATGCAGAGCGCGAGCACGAAGGAGAAGGAGGCCAAGCTGGAGATCTTCATCCCGAACGGACAACGTCTTGGTGACAAGGTCATCGAGTTCAAGGGCGTGAGCAAGAGCTTCGGTGACCGCCTACTGTTCGAGAACCTCAACTTCACGCTGCCGCCGGCGGGCATCGTGGGCATCATCGGCCCGAACGGCGCTGGTAAGACCACGCTCTTCCGTCTCATCACCGGCGAAGAGAAACCCGACAGTGGCACCGTTACCATCGGCGACACCGTGCAACTGAGCTACGTGGACCAGAGCCACAAGGACCTGCTGCCTGAGAAGACCGTTTGGGAAGTGATCAGCTACGGCCACGAGCAGATGCTGGTGGGCGGCATGAACGTGAGCAGCCGGGCCTATCTGGCGCGCTTCAACTTCAGCGGCAACGACCAGAACAAGAAAGTGGGGATCCTCTCAGGGGGTGAACGCAACCGTCTGCACTTGGCCATGACCTTGAAGAGCGGCAGCAACGTGCTCTTGCTGGACGAACCGACCAACGACCTGGACGTGAACACGCTGCGCGCCCTGGAGGAAGGCATCCAGGACTACAGTGGCTGCGCGGTCATCATCAGCCACGACCGCTGGTTCCTCGACCGTCTGTGCACCCACATCCTCGCCTTCGAGGGCGATAGCAATGTGTACTGGTTCGAGGGCAACTTCCAGGAGTACGAGGAGAACCGCAAGAAGCGCCTGGGCGGCGACATCGTGCCGCACCGCATCAAGTACAGGAAGTTGGTGAGGGGGTGAGGATGTCGATCTTTGGACCATGATCATCACCCGGCTCAAACTCAAGAATTGGCGCAACTTCAAACACGTGGACGTCAGCCTGAGGGAGCGCGTTTACGTGGTGGGGCCCAATGCGTCGGGGAAGTCAAACCTGTTGGATGTCGTGCGTTTTCTGCGCGATGTAGCAAAGCCGAATGGGGGCGGTTTGCAGAAGGCCGTGGCGGATCGTGATGGGTTGAAACGTTTGCGATGCCTGAACGCTCGCAAAGACCCCGAGGTACTCATCGAAGTTGAACTCGCTGAGACCGCGGGCCAGGCTGCTGAATGGCGCTATACGCTCGGCATCAAGAGCGAGGGCACGGGACTGCAGCGCCCTATCGTTTCACAGGAGAAGGTCGAGCGCATCGGTGCATCCGGCCAGCCCTTGCTCGCGCGACCGAACAAAGCAGATCAACGTGATGCCGAGTTGTTGACCGAGACACACCTTGAACAGGTAGGAGCGAACAAGGAGTTCCGGTTCCTTGCGGAATTCTTCAGCGGAGTCACTTATCTGCATTTGGTGCCGCAACTGCTGAAGTTCGGCAGTAAGATCTCGGGTTCGCTCATGGAAGGGGATCCTTTTGGACAGGGCTTCCTTCTCAAGGTGGCGAAAGCAAGCCCTAAGGTTCAGAAGTCAAGGCTCAAGAAGATCGAAACCGCGCTACGGGCATGTGTGCCTAACATGCGAGAACTGACCTTTGAGAAGGATCCCATTTCAGGGGCCCCTCACTTGGTCGCCTTGTTCGAGCATTGGCGTCCTGGCGCCGGTTGGCAGCGGGAGAATGAGTTCAGTGACGGTACGTTGCGCCTACTGGGTATCATGTGGAGTCTGCTGGATGGCGATGGGTTGTTGCTTCTTGAAGAACCCGAGCTTTCGCTCAACGAGAGCATAGTCGAGCGGATCCATCGGCTAATTGTTCAGATGCAGCGCCAGGCAAAACACTCACGCCAGGTCTTTATTACCACTCATAGCGAGGCGCTCCTGTCCGATGAGGCGCTTGACATTCGTGAAGTTCTTCGACTGGAGCCAACCGAGGATGGTACGGTGGTGCACGAGGCCGATGAGACTGATACGAAGTTGGTGATGTCTGGATATACTGTGGCTGAGGCGTTGTTGCCTCGCATTAAGCCGAGGAAGTTGGATCAATTGTCCCTGTTCGAGTAGTGCTGATGAGCCGCGAGGTTGTACTCGTTTGTGAGGACGCCCTTGGGATGGCGGTGCTGCGGCGTTTGATAAGTCACGCTCGTCCGCAGCTCGTTGTCCGGTTGCCTATTGTTACTGGCTCGAACACAACGCTCTTTACCAACCTTCCCAAGTACGTCAGGGCAAGTCAACAAGGAGTAGCGCACATTGTGCTAACGGACTTGGATAGGAATGACTGCGCTCCTAGTTTGATCGAACGATTGGCAGTGCCTTCGATACCAGGGCAAATGATCTTCCGGGTTGCTGTCCGTGAGGTTGAATCCTGGCTGCTCGCTGATCGCAGCGGAATGGCAGGCATGATCGGATTGCCAGTGGCGAAGCTACCCATGGAACCGGATCTCATCGAGGATCCCAAGCAGTACCTGTTGAATCTTGTTCGCAAGTGCAAAAAGACCAGGTTGAAGCGCGACGTTCTACCAGAGCTTGGATCAAGTGCGTCCAAAGGAGTATTCTACAATGACAGGTTCGGATCGTTCGCGCGAACCGAATGGAACGTGGACGCAGCGGCGAAACATTCGCAGAGCTTGAACAGAACGCTGCTCCGGTTGGGTACCTTCTGAGCTATTGCCAACGACCTGGACGTGAACACGCTGCGGGCGCTGGAGGAAGGCATCCAGGACTACAGCGGCTGCGCGGTCATCATCAGCCACGACCGCTGGTTCCTCGACCGTCTGTGCACCCACATCCTCGCCTTCGAGGGCGATAGCAATGTGTACTGGTTCGAGGGCAACTTCCAGGAGTACGAGGAGAACCGCAAGAAGCGCCTGGGCGGCGACATCGTGCCGCACCGCATCAAGTACAGGAAGTTGGTGAGGGGGTAGGGCTCACTCCACCGCCTTCGCCCCGCTCGCTTTCCGCTGCGGGTACTCGCCAATGACATTGCGCTTCAGGAAGCGCACGGTGCCGTCGGTCGTGCGGAACTTGTTGTACACCTTGGGCGGCACGCCGAAGAACTCGTACTCGCTGCCGTCGCCGAAGAAGATGGTGAGCACCTGGTTCTTGTACTGCCAGTTGGCGATCATGCTCGTGAGCGTCTTCTCGAAATCCTCCGTGTTCTTGGCATGCGTCTCCGGGTGGATGCTCTCCAGGAACTTGTACGCCTCGATGACCTGCTGACTGGTCGCCTCGGCCTGCGCTTTTTCGGCCTCGTCCTGGAAGCGGTCGGGGTGGTGCTTCTTCATCAACCCTTTGTAGAGGGTGTTGAGGTCTTTCAGCGTGGCGTTGGCCGGTGCGTCGAGCAACTTGCGGCTATCGGTGATACGTTTCATTGCGAAGGGGCGGAAAAAGGCGCGCGAAGATGCACCGGAGCCCGGGATGAGCCAGCTACCCTGCCAACCGTGCAAGCCGCTCGATCGCACAGGGTGCCTTCCGCACGGATCGCCCACCTTCGGCGATCATGCGCGCGTTGTGCTTCGTAGTGGCCATTTCCAGCCTGGCAGGTGCGCGCGCGCAGTACTTCACCAACCACACCGATGAGGACGGCCTGATCGGGGCCCGCGTGCGGTGTACCACCCAGGACGGCAATGGTTACCTGTGGGTGGCCACGTTCGATGGACTGTCGCGCTTCGATGGCGGCTCGTTCAGGAACTTCTCTTCGGCCGATAGCGCCTATGGTGATGTGCCCCAGGGCATGATCGACGATGTGGTCGCCGATGCAGCTGGTGATCTGTGGATCATCTCCCAATACGGTGGTCTTTGCCGCTACGATCACCGCCGTGCGCGATTCGAGGCCTGGGGCCGCATGGCGGGCGAACAAGACCCGGATGTTTTCCAACTGGCGCATGGCTTGGCGCCGGTGGCTGCTGACAGCGTGTTCGCTTGGAGCGTTGAGAGCGGGCTGGTGGTGTTCCATCCCGTTTCGCGGCGGCGCACCACCATCGGGTTCCCGGAGGGCACTGGCCTCGGGACCGGTGGGCGATGGATCAAGCGGGATCCGGCAAGGCCACGGCTGCTGTGGATCGCCAACAAAAGAGGGTTGTACACCTGGGACATGGCCCAGGAGCGCTTCGAAACACATCTGTTGGGTGAAGCGGGATCGGTGTCGGAACAGGAAGGCTGGAGCGTGGATGCCTTGCACTTCGCGAAGGACGGTTCATTGCAGGTGGGCGTTAGGAACAAGGGGCTGATGCGCTACGACCCGGGGACGCGGCAATGGGACCCGCAGGTGTTCGAACCCAACGTGGATGCTGCCCGCGACCGGAATTCGGTCTTTGCCTTGGCGGACCTGCCGGAAGGCTTGTGCATGGGGACGGCCCATGGTCTCGTTCTGCTCGACGAAGCCGGTCGCGTGGTGCAGCGCATTGCCCACGAAAAGGGCAATGCACACAGTTTGCTTCCAGGCAGGATCCTCGATCTTTTCGTTGCGCGCGAAGGAACGCTCTGGGTAAGCTCGCCCGGAGGGCTTTCGCAGTGGTCACCGCGCCAGAACATCTTCCGTGCTTGTGCGTTCGAAACAGCGCGCGAAGAGGGTGCCGTGCCGCTGGTCACCGGGGTTGCCGCGCATTCCGGAGGCTGGTTGCTGGGTACACGCAATGCCGGCATTCTTCGGTTGGACCCGGAAAAAGGCCTTCTGACCGAGCACCCGGTCACGACACGCCTGGGAGGAAAAGCCATTGTTGCGCTCTTCCGTTCGAACGTGCACGGTCTGTTGTGCTGGACCGATGAGGGCCTGAACCGCCTTGATGGTGATGCACTGCGACCAGTGCCCATGGTCGCTTGGCCGCAAGGGGCGAGCGAAGTGGGCTTGAGCGTGATGGAAGACGCCGCTGGCAGGATCTACACATCGGGAGTCGAGAAGGGGATCCGTCGTACGGACCTTCTTCTGGGCACGAGCACAACGCTACCGTTCGACGCCCCCGGTGGTCACGGCCGGGCCGATGATCTGGTGAAAGGAATGACCGTTGATGCGCAGGGGCGCGTGTGGCTGGCTTACTTCAACAAGGGTCTCAAGGTCATTTTTCCCGATGGCGCCGAGCGTGACTTCCGCAAAGAGGACCACCCATGGATGGGGCATGCCCTGATCTGGGACCTGGAGGTCGACAAGCAGAACAGGTTGTGGATGGTGACCAAGAACGATGGCGTACAATGGGTGCACGTTGATCGGTTGCTTGCGGAGAAAGACCTGATGTTGCATGGTTCAAGGGAGATACCGTCGGTAAGTGCCAACCTCTTCATGTACAACGACCGGCAGTTGTGGGTGTCGGGTACAATGGGCCTTGCAGCACTGGACCTGCATGACATGTCCGTTCGGCGGTTCGGACGGGCCGACGGTCTGGAAACGGACCCCTTCTTCAGCTCCGCCTTCCACCAGTTGAACGACGGTCAAGTGCTGATCACCGTGAACCAGCGGATGCCGTTGCTCGTGCACCCCGACAGTATTTCGGGGGGCGATGTGACCCCTTCTGTCGTGATCGAGCGGGCCATCGTCAACGGTCGCGAGCTGAGTGCATGGAAGCCCGGGACAACAGATGGCGGCATCGACCTCTCGTACGACAAGAACCACCTCACCATCCACTTCACCACCATCGCCTTCACGCATCGCGACCGCATAGCGCTGGAATACATGCTGGAGGGCAGCGCCGACCCGCCTGTGCGAACCGGACCGGAAGGCATGGCCACGTTCGCCGGTCTCGCCCCGGGCAACTACCGCATGGTGGTGCGCAGGGCTGGCGATACGAGCGGTGCCGTGCTCGCATCGTTGCCCGTGAAGGTGCGTCCTGCGGTGTGGCAGACCTGGTGGTTCAGGGCGGGTGCAGCCCTGGTGGTGGTGGCCCTGGGGTTCATGTTCTACCGCAGGCGCATGCGGCAGGTGCGCGAGCAGGCCCGGCTGCGCATCGAGTTCCAACGCAAGCTCGCCGAAGTGGAAATGAGCGCACTGCGGGCGCAGATGAACCCGCACTTCCTCTTCAACAGCCTCAACAGCATCAACCGCTACATCGTGAAGAACGAGCCGAAGCTCGCCAGCGAGTACCTCACCAAGTTCTCGCGGCTCATGCGGCTGGTGCTCAACAACAGCAAGCAGCAAGTGGTGCCCTTGCAGGATGAACTGGACGCGCTGAACCTGTACATCGAACTGGAATCGCTCCGCTTCAACAACCGCTTCGAACTGGACAGCAGGGTGGAACTGGACACGGATGCCAGCACCGTGATGGTGCCGCCCATGCTGCTGCAGCCCTACGTGGAGAACGCCATCTGGCACGGGCTCATGCACAAAAAGGAAGGCGTGCCGAAACTGAAGCTGCACGTGCTCAAACGCAACGGACAACTCCGTTTCGAAGTGGAGGACAACGGGGTGGGCCGTGAACAGAGCGCCTTGTTGCGGAGCAAACGCGCCACTGATCAGCCCAGCCACGGCACGCGCATCACCCGCGAACGTCTTGAGCTGGTGGAACGCATGCACGGCCTTAAGACCGAGGTGCACTACACCGACCTGAAGGACCTCGGCCATCGGGCCGCAGGCACCCGCGTAACGATCACCATCACCAATGAAGAATGAACCGCTCACCGCAGTGCTCGTCGACGATGAGGAGCACTGTACCGATACCCTCAGCTGGCTGATCAACGAGTACTGCCCCGATGTGCGCGTGCTGCAGGTCTTCAACGACCCCGCCGCTGCGCTCAAGTACTTGCAGCACGAGGCTCCGGACCTGCTGTTCCTTGACATCGAAATGCCGGTGCTCAACGGGTTCGACCTGCTGAAAGCACTGGGCCCGTTGCGCAGCGGCCTCGTGTTCACCACGGCTTACGATGAGTTCGCCATCAAGGCCATCAAGCACCACGCGCTGGATTATCTCCTGAAGCCGGTGGACAAGGACGAGCTGCGCCGGTCGGTGGCCTCGGCCCATGCGCGCGCGGCGGACAATGCGCTGATGGACCGTGTGGGGTCGTTGTTGCAGCGCATGGCCCCGCCACCGGCCCAAGCGCGCATTGCAGTGCCTACGCGTGAAGGTTTGGAGATGCTGGAGGTGGACCGCATCCTCTATGCGAAGGCCGACGACAACTACACCGAACTGCATCTGGAAGGACAACGGAAGCTGGTGGTGAGCCGAACGTTGAAGGACATCGAGCAGGACCTGCCCAGCGACCGGTTCATGCGCATACACCTGTCTTATTCCGTGGCGCTGCCGCGGATACAGCGCTATGTACGCGGGACGGGCGGTTACGTGGTGCTGAGCAATGGCGAGCAACTGCCCGTGAGCCGCAGCAACAAGGACGAGTTGTTGCGGCGCTTGGGGTCGTAGCGATGCCACCGGCTCGATCCGCACCGCAGGCTGCTCATTGCCATGGGATCAACCCATGCATGGGTAGCACTTTCGGGGCAACAAAGCACCCACCATGCAACGGTCCGTGATCCTGTTCCACGCTGTCCTCCTTTTCGCCACCATCTGCCAAGCCCAGCGCACGCCCAGCCTGCAGCGCGGCGGTGGTCCCACTACCGGCAACTTCTACTGCGTTCCGGATTTCTTTACGGGCCCGGCCGATGGCGATTGGGTGGACGGGGTGCAACTGGGCACCATCCTCACCACGGCCACTGGTGATAGTCTCGGTCTTGAGCACAACGACTACTTCTTCTCCGGCAGCGCCACCACAACACGCCTGGCGCCAGGCACCAGCTACGACATCAGCATTACCAGTGGCGCGTTTGCCGAGGACTTTCTGCTGGCCTGGATCGACTTCGACCGCAACAACGTGTTCAATACGGATGAACTGATCGGGCAGGGCCAGACGCAGGTGCCGTTCGAAACGCTGACCTTCAACTTCACTGTTCCGTTCGATGCACTGCCCGGCTACACCGGCCTGCGCGTGATGTGCACGTTCAGCCTGCCGAGCACACCCGATCCCTGTGCCGTGGGCTACAACTGGGGCGAGACAGAGGATTACGCGGTGCTCATCGACAATGGCGGCCCGTGCATTCCGCTCACTTCGTTCGGCACCACCGACGGCGACTTCCTCAGCCTGGTATCGCTGGCGGGCATAAGCGATGCCACCGGTTCAGCCGGGAAGCTGCCGTATTCCTTGCCCACCCGGGCCGCCCATTTGGACGCAGGCATGAACTACAACCTGAACCTCGTGACCGGCGACTACAGCGATGATCGCGTGGCCGTTTGGGTGGATTGGAACAAGAACGGCACGTTCGACGACCCGAGCGAGTACATCGGCGGTTTCCTGGCCACCAGTTCATTCTTCCAAGGGCAGGTGCCCATCAACGTGCCAGCGGACACGTGGGGATGGATCCCCATGCGCGTGATCATCGCCGATGAACTGGTCATCACCCCGTGCGGCGACATCTCCTACGGTGAAACGCGCGACTACATGCTCGTCATCAACCATCCCTTGCTGCCCTGCCTGACCTACAACTTCGGTGGCGCGCCCACCAACTACGGCATCAACTCCGTGGACATCGCAGGCAATGGTGTGGGACCCTATTCCGGCTTCCCCAACCACTATATCACCGGCACATACCCTCCATTGTCCGTGCAGCCCGGTCAGTCGATGCCCATCACCGTGGGTGGTGGCGACCTTCCCATAGGCCGCTACCAGGTCTGGTTCGACGCGAACGCCGATCTCGACTACGATGATGCTGGTGAGAGCGTCGGTTCACAAAGCACCACCACGCCGGGCCAACTGCTGTCGTTCCCGTTCACGCTGCCGGCCAACCTTTCAGCGGGAGGGCATTATGTGCGCATCGCAGCGTTCGGCCCCCAGGTACCCACGCAGCTGCCGTGCACGGACCCCACGGCCGGGCAGGTGTACGACATCATGGTGACCGTGGACCCGCAAGGCGGTGCCTGCATCCCCGCCATGTCCGATTGGACACTTTACGGCGACTACGTGGACGGTGTGCAGATCGGCGATATCAACAACACCTCCAGTGGTGCTCTGTTCGGGCCGCCGTACACTGACTTCACGTCGTTGTCCACCGACCTGGTGCTTGGCTACATCCACACGGTGTTCATCACCGCCGGGGAGTACGACGATGACGTTTTCGGTGCGTGGATCGATTACAACGGAGACGGCGACTGGTCGGACCCGGATGAGTTCCTCGGCTCGGCGGCAAACACGCAGTCGTTCGAAGTGATGCCCATCATCTTCACTGTTCCCATGGGCTTGCCGCTCGGACCGCGCACCATGCGCATCCGCTGCCAGTACGATACGCAGCCCGATCCGTGCGCCAATGGCGACTACGGCGAGACCGAGGACTATACGGTGGTGCTGAACAGCAGCACGGGAGTGGGAGAGGAGGCCGCAGCAGAAGTCCAGGTGATCGTTGCCGACCATCTGGTGCAGGTGTCCGTACCGAGCGCTTTGCTGGGGACCAGCTACGCTGTGCTGGACGCTACCGGACGTCAAGTGCGGGCCGGCTCGTTCAGCGACACGCGCACCATCATGGATCTGAACAATTGCATATCAGGGGCCTACGTGCTGCTGACCAATACGCCGCAAGGACCGGTCACCGAACGGTTCGTTCTGCGTTGACCCGAATCGAGGCAACGACGAAGGCGGGCGTGAGCCCGCCTTCGTCGTTCGTCAACCTCTCGATCGGGATGTCGATCCGCTCGATCGTGCTCTGCCGGCCGCAACGCGCGCGCGACTTTGGCCGATGATGCTGAGGATCCGGCTTGGACGCATGGCGAGGCGCACAGCACTGCTGTGCTGCGCTGTTGCTTCTGCTCCTGTGGCAGAGGGACAGGACCTGGAGCAGGTGGGCAAGAAGGGAGGAGTGTCGCTCACGGGCGGGCTAAGTGCCTACACGGCGCTCTACACCACCGACCTGAAAGACGAACGCTTCGCGCCGTTCTCGTGGGGAATCAACGCCCGTATGAACCTGAGCATCTACGGGTTGCAGCTTCCGTTCAGCTTCGTTTTCAGCGAGAAGGAGCGCGACTTCCGGCAGCCGTTCAACCAGTTCGGCATCAGCCCGCGCTACAAGTGGTTCACCGCGCACATCGGGCACCGCAGCATGCAGTTCAGCGAGCTGACCATGAGCGGCCAACGGTTCCTGGGCGGCGGCATCGAACTAACCCCGGGTAAGTTCCGGTGCTCGGCCATGTACGGGCAGCTGCGGCGCGAAGTGTTCGCCGATACCACCACGGCGGTGCTGGAAGAACCCGCCTTCAAGCGCATGGGCATGGCGGCCAAACTCGGCGTGGGTACACAGGCCACCCACGTGGACCTGGTGCTCTTCAGCGCGAAGGACGAGTACAATGAAGTGGCCCTTGCACGCGGCAGCTACGGCGGCGTGCAGCCCGAGGAGAACGTGGTTCTAGGCCTCGGTGCCGCAGTGCAACTGACCAAGAGCCTGCAGTGGCAATTGGACGCCGCGGGCAGCCTGCACAATGTGGGCGTAGCACCGCTAACGCGCGACGGAGCGCAGGGCGACATCGCCAACAACTACGACAGCTTCCTGTTCAACCTGGACACAAGGTCGCGCCGCGGAAGTGCGGTGAAGACCGGCTTGAGCTTCAATGTGCGCGGCACCACCTTCAGCCTGAACTACGACCGCATCGACCCGTTGTTCATGACGCTGGGCAACTACTTCTTCATGCGCGACGTGGAGAACTACCGCGCATCGTTCGGCACCGGTCTCTTCAAGCAGAAGTTGCGCTTCACCGTGTCGCTCGGCTTGCAGACGAACAACCTGGCGCAGTCGCTCGCGGCGCGCACACGGCGCACGATCGGCAGCGCAAGCCTCAGCTTCAACAGTGGGAAGGTGGTCACCACGTCGCTCAACTACAGCAACTTCGAAGCGAACATGCGCAGCGCCTACGAGGCGGCGGGCACCGACACCATCGAACTCCGACAGGTCTCGGACAACATCACGCTGAACAACAACCTGCGCTTCCGGAACACGGACCGGGGTACCACGCGCAGTATGGATGTGGCTGTGGGCTACCAAGGCTTCACCAACGACGGGTACCCGTCACAAGGCACCAGCCGCACCGTCACATGGACCGGAAGCGTCGGCTACCGCGCACAGTTGAAGCAACGCTCCTTCGGTTGGGGCGTGCGCCTCACCACCAGCGTGTTCGAGAATGCAGGCCTTGGGCGCACCAAGTACGGTGCATCCCTCAACGCGCGGAAAGGCTTCAACAAGGACCGCACAGGGGTGAACGGCCGTCTGGCCTTCTTCCTGAACCGCGGTGAGCAGTACGGTGGAAGCACTTCGCTGATCGTCAATGCCGGTCTGGACCAGAAGGTGGGCCGCATCCACACGTTCGGGCTCATGTTCAACTACAACGGGCGCAGCACGAACGAGACGTTCGAGAACAGCCAATACCAGCTGCGCGCGCAGCTCACCTATTCCATGGACCTGAGATCCCGCAAACGCGAAAGCACGAAGCCATGAACCGATCCATCACCACGCTCCAAGGCCATGTTGTGCGCTGCATCGCATCGATCTTTCTGCTCTTTGCCGGTGGTGCGGCATTGGCCCAGCCGATGACGGTGACCACCACGGTGCCGTTGCCGCCACCGCTCACATGGGCCGAGCTGCAGGATGCCGCCGCCGGTGCGACCATCACCATCAACTCCACGCTGCCCAACAATGTGCAGGCCGGTGCTTACGTCGTGCTGCGCTGCCAGGAACGTGGTATCCGCATCAGCAGCAACACCGACTTCACGCCTGCGCAGTGCATCACGGTCGAACCGGGCACAACAGTGCTCACGGTGGAAGAGATCGCCACGCAATTCGAGGGAACCGGAGCGTTCACGGAGAGCGACTTCACCTTCGAAGGGATCAGCTTCAGCGAGATCGAACTGGAGCAGATGCTCCCCGAAGGCTATTGGGAGATCTGCGTGCAGCTCCTCGATTGCACCACCGGGGATCCGTTGAGTGCGCCGATCCCCTCGGGCTGTTCCGGATGGCTGATCGCGCATCCGGCACCGCCGATGTTCACCAACATCTGCGGCACCACGTTCACGCTGCCCGATGGACTGCTCAACATCGCCTGGGTGTACATGCCGCCGCCAGGCATCACGTCCGACATCCGGTACCGCTTGGAGATCGTTCGCATCGACCCCATTGATGGCCGGGAAGGCGACGCCAATGATGCCATGCTCAGCGCCACGGTGCCTGACCTGTTCACGCAGTTCTACGATGAGCAAGTGGCCAACATCGAGATACCGGATGAACTGATGTTGGATGCCGGCTACCGCTATGCGGTCCGCGTCACTGCCGAGCGTGACGATCCGTTCTACGTCGACCCTGTTCTATCGCGAAGCGAGGTATGCTCGTTCCTGTACGCCCCGGAAGGTGTGAGCGGCAATGGTGTGCTGCGACCGGTCTGGCCGCAGAGCAACGACTGGATCCCCTTCGATTTCGTGAACGTGGTGACGCACTTCGAGCCCTTCAACAACGGCTACACGCGCTTCACTTACAACACTACCATGCGCGAGATCGGTGGTGCTTCGCTTCCGGACTATTCCCGCACGCTGAACTGGCCCGATGGTCCGCCCGGTTCGCAGAGCCTTGTCTCGTTCAGCGACATCACCGCCTACGAATCGCAGTTCCTGTCGGTGTTCCATCCGAACGGAGGTATCCCGGACAACAGCTTCCAGCGTGGCCATCGCTATCAATGGCGCGTCAACGGCGATTTCTCGGTTGGTGGTAGTTCTACGGTGCACGGGGACAGCGGCGAAGAACCCTTCGGCATCGGCATGGGGCCCTCGCAGCCGCAGGAACCGGCCGAAGGTGCGATCGTTCCCGCTGGCAACGTGACGCTGCGCTGGGTGACCGCTGTGCCGCCAACGCAGCCGCTTCCACCTTTTGCAGTAGTACAGGCCACCGGCAGTGGCGGCACGACCTTCATCGACGGCTGGCACAAAGAGCACTGGCAGGTGGAGGTAAGCCGTCAGTCGGACTTTTCCACCACTGCCTTCACCACGCACGGTTCGCTCACCGGCCAAACGTGGACGATCAACACGGCCATCGCCGCGCAGGAAGCCTTCGTGAACGACATGTACAAGGAGCTTAGCGCCACGCCCAACTTCACGGAAGAGGGCACCTACTACTGGCGCCTGCATTGGAAGACCAACCCCGACGACATCACCAGTGCCAACTACAACACCAGCGAGGTGTTCACCTTCTGTGTGGGCCGCTGCGATACCACCACCACTGACAGCACCACAACGCCGGTGGACGAACCGCCGCCCGGCGATTGCGTGAGCGTGTGCCTGGCTGATGCCATCACGAACACCACGGCGGTCGGCGGCCTCGACGTGGGCGACATCGTGCGTGTGGGCAAGTTCAACATGACGGTGCTCACCGTGAGCGGTAGCACCACCTTCAATGGCACCGGCAAGATCCCTGTCCGGTTCCTCAACGACGTGAACATCATGGTGGAGTTCAGCGGCCTGCAATGGAACGGCGACGGCCGTATGCTGAAGGGCCGCGTTGAAGCGCGCCACGATTGGAACCCGCCTTCGCTCACCACCATCACCAGCGGGATCACGGAGATACCCAACATGAGCGAAGCCGATGTGGAAACCATGAACGGCCTCATCCAGGACGGTGCCCGACTGGTCAGCATGTTCAACAGCGGAAGCGAGATCGGCATGCCCATCGGCATCGATCGCGAGATCGGCGACCGGCAGGTGACCCTCGGCATCATCAACATGCGTTTCGATTCGTTGAGCGCGAGTCTGGACATGGTGGCGGGCATCGATGTGATGGAGATCCACACCATGCTGTCGTTCGGCATCGGCGATCTGTGTTTCACACCGGACGGTCTGGGTGATGCCGGGCGCGCCTACCTGCCCAACGACGTGCTGGTAACCGGCGACCTGGACACCGAGTTCCGCTTCCGTGGCGGGGCGAGCACTGATGTCTCCAACATCACCTATGTTGATTGGGATTGCCACGGCTTCCAGTGCTTGCAGGTGGCGTGCGCGGTGGAGTTCGACCGTGGTACCGTGCTGCCCGAAGGCGATCATGACGAAGCGGGCACCGACAAGGTGGAGGCGCGGTTCAAGTTCAGTGTATGCCGCGAGGCCGTCCATGGCGGAGCCGTCAACGAGTGGAACGTGATGGCCGCTTTCACGATGGATCCTTTCGAAGTGCCCGGTGCCGAGGATTGGGTCTTCACGGTGGAAGAAGCCTGGCTCGACTGGAGCACTGTTGCCAATCCGGAGGGGATCGACTTCCCGGAGGATTACGACCACCCTGCCATGCTCGAAGGCGCAACGCATGAGCTCTGGAAGGGCTTTTACATGAAGCGGCTTGCCATGAGGACCCCAGAGGTTTGGGGCGATGGCACGGGCGCACCGGTGGGCGCCTCGCTGAACAACTTCATGATCGATGACCAGGCGGAACTCTCGTTCAATTTTGCTCTAGTGAACCTGGTGGCCGTGAACCAGGGCCGCATCGACAGCTGGGCGTTCAGCGTGGACAGCGTGTACATGGACATGCTGCAGAACAACTTCCAGCGCGCAGGGTTGAAAGGCCGCATAGGATTGCCGATCAATGGTGAGCACGACTTCGTGAAGTATGCGGCCATCCTCGGCTACGACGCCGATAGCAGCGAGTTCGCTTTCACACTGGAGGCACAGTTGGAGGACACGCTCACTGCGCCGCTATGGATCGCGGAGATGGAACTGGAACCCAACAGCTACATCCGCGCAACGCTCAGCGAGAACAGCAAGGTGCGGGCGGAGCTGAACGGCAGCATCAGCATCAGCACGGCGCTGAGCAGCGAGCTGGGCATCGACCTCGGCAGCATTCCCAGCATCCGTATGCCCGGCATGCGCTTCGAGGACCTGGTGCTCGACAGCGAGGACGGCATCAGTTGTGGCAACTGCGCCTTCGCCTACGCCAGTCCGCAGAAGGAAGTGGGCGGCTTCCCGCTCAGCATCCGCAACCTCGCCTTGGAGTTCGACGATCCCACGCACCCGGCGCTGGTGGTGGAACCCATGGTGAGCCTCAGCGGTGGTGAGGGCGAAGGCAGTTTCGCGGCGAGCGTTGCGCTCAAGTTCGTCACGGAACTGGAACTGGGCGCCAATGGTGTGGAGCGCTTCGACTTCCGTGATGTGCTCTTCACCGGCATGCACCTCGATGTGGACGTGAGCGCCATGCGTCTCGTGGGTGACCTGCGCATCACGAAGACCGCGACGAAAGAAGAAGTGAAGGGTGCTCTTACCGTGGGCTTCCCCATGGGCATCCGTGGCGACCTGCAGGCCATCTTCGGAACGATCAAGAACAACACGAGCGTCCCCATCAACAGCAGTGCACAGCACTACAGCTACTGGATGGTGGACGGCATGCTCTACTTCAACCCGGGCCTGATGATCATGACCGGTGTAGGCATCTACGGTTTCGGCGGCGGCGCCTACCACCACATGCGCTTCATCGATGGTTCGTTGCCTACCAACGAACGGTTGCAAAGCATGGCGCCAGCAACGCCACCCGGCGAGATACCCCCGGCCAACACCAATGCCGGTGATGATCCGCCCGACAACTTCACCAGCGGACTCACGGCCGATGCCAGCGATGTTGGCAGTGGCCCTGCGCCGAGCGGCGGCCGGTATGAGGAGGATTTCAACACCTTCCTCGGTATCCGCTTGGGCTTGGTCTTCGGCACCTATCCCAACCCCAAGGGCTGCAACATGGACCTGACCCTGCGTGCGGAGTTCGCACGGACGGGTGGTCTGAGTTCGTTCATCGTGCGTGGCGACATCTACGGCCTGGTCGATATTCCCGAACGTGACGAGGCGCGCATCACCGGCACCATCCTCTTCAGCTACGCCAACCGCGAAGGCAACGAGGTGATACACGCGAACCTGGCCGTGATGCTCGACTTCGTGGTAGCACGCGGTGCCGGTGCGGGCAATAAGCTGGTGGATGCCAATTTCCACACGGAAAGCCAGAGCGGCAAGTGGTACTTCATCATGGGCACGCCGGACAATCCCGGAGGCATCGTTATCGGCCCACCCGGTGGCGCGCCCATCCTGAGCATCACCAACTACATCATGACGGGCAACGACAGCATCCCCTTCGAGTTGCCCGATCCACCGGCCCGCATCATGGAGATCCTCGGCCTCAACGATCCGTCGCGTGGGCTAGGCACCGAAGCGGAAACGGCCGCAGCGATCGGCGGCGAACGCGACATGGGACCGTTGGAGAACGGTGCGGGCTTCGCCTTCGGTGCTGGCTTCTCGTTGGACATGGACATCAATCTGGCCGTGCTCTACGCCCAGTTCGGTATGTGCATCGGCTTCGATCTGCTCTTGAGCGAGATCCCCGAGAGCATGGTGTGCGCCGAGACAGGTCGCCGTCCCGGTGACAACGGCTGGTATGCACAAGGGCAGTTCTACGCGGGCTTGTGGGGCGAACTGGGCGTGCAGCTCGATCTGCTTTTCATGCGGTTCCGCGCACCGATCCTTAGCATGAGCGCGGCCATGTTGCTGCGCGGCAACTTCCCCAACCCGAGCGGTTTCCGGGGCGATGCGGCAGTGCATTTCAGCGTGCTGAACGGCGCCATCACCGGCGATGCCAGTTTCCATGTGGAGGATGGCCAGCAATGCACGCTCATGGCGGCCGGGGACCCGCTGGCAGACTTCCAGTTCATCAAGGACCTCGGGCCGAAGGGCAACAACGTGAGCATCTTCGACATGCCAACGGCGAGCTACAATTTGCCGGTACTGGAGGTGCTTGAAGTACCGAAATTGATCAGGCCCGATGGCACTGTGGAGCTTTACCGCTTCCATCCGTACGTGAGCACCTTCACGCTCCACGAAGTGAACGGCAATGTGAACGTGCCGGGCAGCAACCGCTTCCAGGATGATCGTGGAACCAGCAGCTACCTGAGCCGCACCGATGTGTTGAAGGCGCACACCGACTACCGCGCGCGCGTCGAGGTGAAGGTGCGCGAGGAATACGCGCCGTACCAGTTGCGCGATTTCATTCCCAACGGATCAACGAGCGTGTGGCGCGAAGAGCGCTCGCAGAACTTCCGCACCGGCGCGGCGCCGGACAACATCCCGGAGAGCAATGTTGACTATACCTACCCGGTGAACCGCCAGCGCTATTTCCTGCAACAGGAGTCGAACAACAAAGGGCGCGTGCGGCTCACGCTGGGCATGCCGTACTTGTTCGCACCGACGGTGGAGGGCCGCTCGTACACCTATATCGCCAAGTTCATACCGCTCGGTGGCGGCCCTTCGCAGGAAACGCCTATCACGTACAGCGGTGGCATCGATATTCCGCTCACCGCGCCTACGCTCGACCCGCAGCGCATCTACGTTGTGCAGTTGCTGCGGAGACAGGTCGCGACTGCCGGTGGTGCGCCCATGATCGGTGGAGGCATCGCCGGCGCTGCGGGCGTTGGTGGGGTTGCTGCCGTCGGCGCGGCTTACGCGGCGCAGATCAGCGCCCCGCTTTCGCAGTCCTTCATTGCGGCCAACGGCGATGTGACGCAGCTCAACCTCACGGGCGGCAACGTCACGCGGGCCACCTCGCTCGCCGCCAACGACCACTTGCTCTACACGTTCCGGTTCCGCACGAGCAAGTTCAATACGCTGGTGGAGAAGTTCGCTGCGTTGGACCTGGACGGCCGCACACCGGCGCGCTACGACGACTGGCGCAACGCCGATGCGCGCGGTGCGGCGGAAGAGTACTTCGATGAGGCCGACATCCATGGTGTGTGGAAGAGCGGACTGCAGAAGCTCGCGCCCTTGGTGCGCTTCGCACCGGATTGGAACGACAGCTACTTCCGCTACATCGAGGATGCCATGTACGATCAGTTCGGGCAGTACCGCGCGCAACGCACGTACACCTTCCCCGGGAACACGGTGAGCCTGCCCGCATTCCCCACGGCGCATTGGCTGCTGTGGCACAGCAGGCCCGAGCCCGTGGTGAGCTACAATGGCGTGGTAGTAGGCCCGATCACCAACAACGAGAGCGAGATCGCGGCGTCCCCTGAACCGGTGCTCGATGTGAATATCGCAGGAATGGCTGCGGGGGCCATCGGTTCGCTTCCCGGTGGCGGTTTGCTCGGTGGATTGACCGGCGCTTTCGTCGGAACAGGGGCCGGGTCATCCACGAGCCCATGGCACAGCTTCGGGTTCCTGTACCGCGCTGGCAAGTACGCTTCGGAAGACCAGAGCACGATCCGTCTTGCGGCCATGAACGCGCTGAACACTGCCGGCTCCAGCGGCAACAACCTGAACAACTTGTTGCAACTGCACGGTCCGCAGTTGAACCGCAACAACATGCGGCACAACGCCTACCAGTACTACACGGCCATGCACCTGCTGCACACGGGCAACCTGCCAACACCAACGCAGGAATTCCCGATCTACTACAACGCCACATACCACATCAAGATGCACTTCCGCTCGCCCATCCCCGCGTCGCGGAACACCACCTCGATCAAACCCTTCACCCTGCACTATGAGGAGCCTCCTGTTTACAACGACGGCACTGTGCTGTACTAGCCTGGTCGCCCAATCGCAGCTCTCGTCGGCCGACTCGCTGGCGTTGCTGCGTGAGGATTCGATCTACCGCGCCGAGCGTGGCAAGTTCTATGCGCACATCGTGGTGAAGGCCCACTACGACGGCAAGGTGGTGCGCCTGCGCTGGGCGCCCGACGCCCCCGGCGGATGGCTCAATGCCAATCAGCTCGGTTATGTGGTGGAACGCGCCGATCTGGGAGCTGTGAACGATACCACTACCCGCGAGGCGAACGCATTCGTCAGCATCACGCCTTCCCGGCTCACACCGCTGGGCCAGCAAGGCTGGAAGGACCTGCACACGCGCATGCCGGATGATCTGTACGTGATGGTGGCGGGCGAGATGATCCACACGGCGCTGCTCCCGGCCAACATGGGTTTCGGGAAGGACATCCAGGCGGCCAGTGCACGATTGAAGGAGCGCTATGGTTTCGCACTGCTTGCTGCTGACCTGTCGTGGCCTGCTGCGCAAGCGAGCGGGCTGGCTTACACCGACGAGAACGTGGTGCCCGGCCATCAATACCTCTATCGGGTGAAGGTGGCCACAACGAACGCGGCGTATCCCATCGGTGATGGTGCGGTGGCCGTGAGCACCGAAAAGGCCGAGGTCATCAAGCAGCCCATCATCACGCGCGTGAACGAACAAGACAGCTTGATGATGGTGAGCTGGCCGCGCGCTGCGCACGAAGCGTACTTCACGGCCTACGATGTGGAGCGCAGTGCGGACGGCGGTGGAACTTGGAAGAAGGTGAACCCCCAGCCCTTCGTGAGCTTCACCAACCCCGACCTGCCCAGCACCCAGGACGCGATCGTGTACACCGATACCGTTGATGCGTCGAAGCGCGCCTACAGCTACCGCATCATCGGGCTTACGGCGTTCGGTACGCGCAGCGCACCGAGCAAGTCCGTGCAGGCCGCGTGGCGTGATCGCACGCCGCCGCCTTCACCCACCAATGTGCGCGCAACCGAGAAGAAAGGGGCCATCGAGATCACATGGGACTACCCGGCAGGCGTGAAGGACCTCAAGGGTTTCCACGTTTCGCGTGGGACCAGCGTGGCCAGCGATGACAAGTCGCTCAACGAACAACTCTTGCCGCCGAACGCGCGCAGCTTCACGGACAAGTCGCCCGAAACGCTCAAGCACAACTACTACCTCGTCATCGCGGTGGATACGGCCAACAACCCCGGCCTGAGCATGAGCGCCATGGGCAGCGTGGTGGATACCGTTCCCCCTGTGCGCCCAACAGGCTTGGAGGGAAGCGTGGACACCAACGGCGTAGTGACGTTGAAGTGGCGCTTGGGCAAGGAGCCTGACCTGTACGGTTACCACGTCTTCTGGCAGAACCAGCGCGACCACGTGGAGAGCCGCCTCACCGGAACCGCCGTGCGCGACACGGTGTACACCGACACCATCAGCATGCGCACCCTCACCGAGAAGGTGTACTACAAAGTGATGGCCGTTGACCTGAACCGCAATGGCAGTCCGCACAGCGAACTCATCGAACTGAAGCGTCCGGACCGCCGACCACCTACCGAGCCGGTCTTCAAGGACTATCGCGTGAGCGACGAAGGCATCTGGCTCCGTTGGGCACCCAGCAGCAGCGACGACGTAGTGAGGCATTGCCTTTTACGTCGGGCCGTGGGTGAAGCCAAATGGGACACCATCGCGCGCGCGCCCATCACGGAGAAGAAATTCGAGCACATGGACAAGGACGGCGGCAAACCCGCCTACTACGAGTATGCCGTGGTGGCTTTCGACGATGCCGGATGGAGCACCTTCAGCCAGCAGCGGCCCAAGCTGCGGTTGAACACGAAGGAGAAGTTGCCCAAGGTGGAAATGTTGGAAGCAGAAGCGTTCGCTGACAAGAAGTACGTGCAGCTCAGCTGGGACTATGCACCGCGCGAAGGCGTGAAGTTCATCATCTACAAAAGCACCAACGGCGGCAAGTGGCAGCAGTTCGAATTGTTGCCCGGCACGGCACGCGGGCATAAGGACCGTTTGGCAAAACCGGGGCAGGAGATCGGCTACTTCATTCAAGTGGTGACCACCGGTGGTCGCGACAGCGACTATTCACCAAAGGCAAGGGTGAAGATGCCGGCCCAGAAATGAGGCACCGGACCCGTACACAACGCCGCAACGTTGGGAGCCCGGAAGACAACGATCCACGCCCGACCCGCGTAGTATTGGTGCGAAGCCGCAAGGGGACAGTCGGCCTCGGCAAGTGAAGCAGTCCCGGTGACGTGCCGGGACGGTTCTGGTCGGCGGGCCGCTCCTTCCAAGAGGGGGCGGCCCGTTGTTTTTCAGCCTTTCAAAGCTGCGAGGCGTTCCTCGAAACGCTGCTCCGTCACGGGCGCGTGCACGCGGTTGAACAAGGCGATGTAGTCCGCGCTGTGCTCCACGGAGGCGTTCTTCCGGATGTCGTAGTGCACGAAACCCATCCAGCAGAACGCCTTCAGCTCTTTGCCGTCAGCGCTCCACATGCGCATCTCCACCTGCACATGCTTGCGGCCGTGCGCGATGAGCTGCGTTTCCACCAGCACCTTCTCCATGAGGAAGGCCGGGCGCAGGTAGGCGATCTGGCTGGTGCTCACCACCCAGCTCAAGCCGGTTTCGCGTGCCACACGGTAAATGTCCAGCCCGTAGTGGTCCAGCAGATGGTCCTCGCGGGCGTTGAGGAAGTAGTCCACGTAACGGCCGTTGTTCAAGTGGTTGAACGGGTCGCAGTCCTGGAACCGGACCGTAATGATGCTGCTGGGCGTGGGGGAGAAGTCGGGACTGGTCATGGGGCGAAGATGCTCACGACGGCTGGCATGGCCCCGGCTACTTTCGCGGCCGCAATGGCAAACAAGCCTTCAACGCCCAAGGGCACACGCGATTTCGGACCGCAGGAGATGCTGCGGCGCAAGTACATCTTCAGCATCATCGAGAAGGTCTTCCAGAAGTACGGTTTCCTGCCGCTGGAAACCCCCGCCATGGAGAACCTGGAGACCCTCACCGGCAAGTACGGCGAGGAGGGAGATCGGTTGATCTTCAAGATCCTGAACAGCGGCGATGCGTGGAAGGAGGTATCGCCGGAGGTGAAAGAGAAGCTGGCGCAAGGGGAGGATGTGCATCCGGGAAAGTTGGCAACACAGCTCAGCGAGAAAGCCCTCCGCTACGACCTTACGGTTCCGTTCGCGCGCTATGTGGTGCAGCACCAAAGCGAATTGGCCTTCCCCTTCAAGCGTTATCAGATCCAAACCGTGTGGCGCGCCGACCGCCCTCAGAAGGGCCGCTACCGCGAGTTCTACCAGTGCGATGCCGATATGATCGGCAGCAAGAGCCTGCTGAACGAGGTGGACCTGTTGCTGATCATTTCAGAGGTGTTCTTCCTCCTCGGACTCAATGTCGAAGTGAAGGTCAACAATCGCAAGGTGCTTTCCGGCCTGGCGGAGTTGTTCGGTGTCAAGGATCGCCTTGTTGAATTCGTTGTCTGTTTGGACAAGTACGACAAGGGGGGGGCGCCAACTGTGATGGCTGAACTTGCGAGAAAGGACTTTACAGCGTCGGTCATGGATCGAACGATGGTTTTCCTTGAAGCCATGGAGAAGGGTGGGATTGACTCGCGCTTGAGTCTGAGGAAGCAATTCGCTGATGCTTCAGTTGATGTGGGTTTGCTTGGCTTGGATGAGGTGGATGCAATGATGAACGGGCTAACTCATGGGCTGAACGCCGGAAGGACTATGCCTTTTGCCTTTACCCATGACCTTTCCCTCGCCCGCGGCCTCGACTACTACACCGGTGCCATCTTCGAGGTGAAAGCCTTGGAGGGAACCTTGCAGAGCAGCATCTGCGGTGGTGGACGTTACGATGATCTCACGGGCGTGTTCGGCCTGAAGGGCATGAGCGGCGTGGGGATCAGCTTCGGAGCGGACAGGATCTACGATGTGCTGCTGGAGACCGGCAAGTTCCCGGCGGACCTCGGCGCCAGCACGCGCGTGCTCTTCGCCAACTTCGGCGACAACGAAGCCATGCACTGCCTCAAGCTGCTGCGACAGGTCAGGGAAGCGGGCATCAGCGCCGAGCTGTACCCCGATGCCGTGAAGATGGCCAAGCAGTTCAAGTACGCCGACGACAAGAGCATCCCCTTCGTGGCCATCATCGGCGAGAACGAGATGAAGCAGGGCATCGTCACCGTGAAGGACATGAAGACCGGTGAACAGAAAGCCGTGAAGCAGGAAGATCTACTGGCCCTGCTCGCATGATCGTTCAACGCACCCGTACCGTCGACCCACTGGGTCGACACCTCTGAGATCCCATGGCAACCCCTTATCAGATCACCACCCGCGGCATCACCATCGCTGAACTCGACGCCATCGTGCGCGAGCGCCGGCACATCGCCCTTGCTCTCGATGCGCAAGCCGCAGTGGAGAAGAGCCATCGCTGGCTCAGCGACAAGCTGGCCAGCAGCAACGATGCCATCTACGGCGTGAACACGGGCTTCGGCGCGCTGGCCGACACGCGCATCGACAAGAACGACCTGAGCCAGCTGCAGAAGAACCTGGTGATGAGCCATGCGTGCGGCAGCGGCGCACCCGTGTGCGCCGATCGCGTGCGGGCCATGCTGGTGCTGAAGGTGCAGAACATGGCCTTCGGGCACAGCGGTGTTGCGCCTGCCACCGTTCAGCGCTACATCGACATGCATAACATGGGCGTACTGCCGGTGGTATACGAGCGCGGTTCGCTCGGCGCCTCGGGCGACTTGGCCCCATTGGCCCATCTCGCACTGCCCCTGCTCGGCCTGGGCGAAGTGGTGAGCGGCGGCAAACGCATGGCGGCCTCCACGGCCATCGGCATCATGGGCTGGGAGCCGTTGACGCTCGGCCCGAAGGAAGGCCTGGCGTTGCTGAACGGCACGCAGTTCATGAGCGCGCATCTGGCGCTGATCCTCGCTCGCGCGCAACGCCTCGCTGACCGCGCCGACAACATTGCCGCGCTGTCGCTCGATGCCTTCGACGGACGTACGGAGCCCTTCCACAGCAGCGTGCACGAGGTGCGGCGCCACCCCGGTCAGATCGCGGTGGCTGCGCACATGCGGCAGATCCTGGCGGGCAGCGCCATTGCCGCTCAGGCGAAGAAGCACGTTCAGGACCCGTACAGCTTCCGCTGCATTCCGCAGGTGCATGGCGCCAGTCGTGACGCCATCGCGTTCGTTGAACAGATCACGGAACGTGAACTCGCTGCGGTCACCGACAACCCCACGGTGTTCCCCGACGAGAACCTGATCATCAGTGCGGGCAACTTCCACGGACAACCCGTGGCCCTCGCGCTCGATTTCCTCAGCATTGCGCTGGCCGAGTTGGGCAGCATCAGCGAGCGCCGCACCTACAAGCTGATCAGTGGGCAGCGCGGTCTACCGGCCTTCCTCGTGGCGAAGCCCGGCCTCAACAGCGGCTTCATGATCCCGCAGTACACTGCTGCATCACTGGTGAGCGCGAACAAGGCGCGGTGCATGCCCAACAGCGTCGATACGATCGACAGCAGCAACGGACAGGAGGACCATGTGAGCATGGGTGCCGCCGCCGCCATCAAGTGCTGGGATGTGCTGCATGATGTGGAACGCATCCTGGCCATCGAACTCATGAACGCCGCACAAGCGCTCGACTTCCGCCGTCCGCTGCGCAGTTCGCAAGCCTTGGAGGAACTGCATGCGAGTTTCCGCAAAGTTGTGCCCTACGTCGAGAACGATGTGGTGATGCACGACCTGATGGAAAGCTCGACGGCCTTCGTGCGCGCGGTGTGACGATGAAGGTCTATCTGCTGCCGGGCATCGCCACGGATCACCACCTCTTCGATCGTCTCGACCTCAGCGGTCTGGATGTGATGAAGCTCGACTGGCCAAGGTTCCGGCGCGGGACAACGTTGGAGGAGATCGCCAAGGACATGGCTCCGCAAGTGGACCGCGATGAGCCGCACATCCTGGTTGGTGTGAGCATGGGCGGTATGGTGGCGCAGGAACTCGCGCTCATCACCAACCCGGTGAAGGTCATTCTCATCAGCACATGGACCGGCCCGCAGGAGTGGCCGCGCTTCGTGCGTTTCGGTGCTGCCATCGGTGTGCAGCGGGCCATCACCGCTGCGAGCATGAAGGCCAGTTGGCCGGTGAAGCGGTTCCTCACCGGCCAGGACGGGCGCACGGCACAGTTGCTGCGCGACATGGCCTTGCGCGAAGGCCCGGAGCAGATCAGGCGGGGGCTTTCTGCCATCTTCCGCTGGCCCGGTTCACGATGGAAGGGCCCGGTGGTCCGTATCCACGGCGACAAGGACCGCCTGATGCCCATCCAGCAGCTCAAGCCCGACCACGTGGTGCGCGGTGGAGCGCACGCCATGGTGTACTGCCATGCGAACGCCGTGAGCGCGGCCTTGCGGGCCGCGCTCACGTGACTTGCGGTGGAGTTCTATCTAGGCTCGAGCTCGAACGTGAACTTTTGTTGGTAGAGAACCGGCACCGGTTCATCATCAATGATGCCCGGCTTCCACTTGGGCATTCGCTTGACCGCCCGTACCGCCTCGGCGTCGAGTTCTTTCGTAACTCCTTTCGCCACACGTATGCCTACTACGCTACCGTCCTTGTCCACAACGAATTCCACCCAGACCGTACCATGGTGTTCCAGCAGTTGGCTGAGCTCAGGGTAAACCAATGTTCGATCCAGGAATTTCTTGAGACCGGCCTCGCCTCCTGGGAATTCAGGTTCCTTGTCAAGTTCCCAAATGCGCTTGTACCGCGGTCCTTCTGCTGAACCTGTGACGCCTGTGCCGCCGCCGTTAGGTACGAACGGCGCGGTACCTCCCACGCTATCCGCAGGCACTCCGGCGCCTGGACCGGACGCCAGTGAGTTGGTATCGGTACGCTCCGCCGGCAATGAATCAACAGCTACCACTGCGACATCGGGAGACGCGCCACCCGATGGTGGGACAGGAGCAGTGGGTGGTGGGGGCGTTGGTGGAACAACTCCTGTGGGCGGATCAACAGGCGGGAGCACTACCTCCACACCTTTCGAGTTGATTGGCGGGACAAAGGAGTAGGTGGTAGTTCCGAGCATGCTGGGGAGCACGGTCGCTGCGCCGATCACACCGAAGCCGAATACCATGGCCAGCACCATCACCCGGTGGTGCTCCTGCCGGATGCGATACGCTCCGTACTCGTGGTTGCGCCCGGCGAAAACCACCTCATTGCGGTCGGTGCTGAGCACGTTGCTCCAGCTGAAGTCGGCCAGCAGCAGGGAGCAGAACAGGATGATGAGAAAGAGGATCAGCGCGGTTGTCATGGCTTCCGGGGTTTGGAGCCATGAACGCACGAGCGGGGCCGTTCGACATGTGGCCGAGGGCGTGCTTCAGGAACGGTAGCGAAGAGGGAAGGAGCGGACAGGGACCAGCCCGGTTCAGAGCGTGAGCCCGAGCGAAAGCAGGGCTACGGCGAGCAGAAGGGAGAGCCGAAGGGCCAGGTTGATGAGCTTGTTGCGACCGGGTTGATGCAGGGTGGTTGCAGGGGAGCGCATGGCAGAGATCAGGGGCGTCTGCATCCAAGACGGGGGCCGCCGGGAAGGGTTGCGTCCATGTGGTCCGGTGCGGCGCTGCATCTTCGCCGCCATGGAACACTTGCTCACGCTCGACGCCCTCATCAGCCTGCTCACGCTCACCACGTTGGAGATCGTGCTGGGTATCGATAACGTCATCTTCGTTTCCATCATCCTGGGGCGCATTCCGGAGGAGAAACGGTTGCGCGCTCGTCGCCTGTGGATGGTGCTCGGCATATTGATGCGCAGCGCGTTGCTTCTCGGCCTGGGTTGGCTGGTGAAGAACGGCGAGGAAGAGCTTTTCAAGGTCTTTGGCTACGGCTTCAACCTGCACAATTGCATCATGTTCTTCGGCGGTCTTTTCCTGCTCTACAAAGCGGTGAAAGAGATCCACCACAAGCTGGAAGGCGGTCATGAGGAAGCCAAGCCCGCCAGTGCCAGCAAGGGTTTCGCCGCGCTCATCCTGCAGATCGTCCTCATCGATGCCGTGTTCAGCTTCGACAGCATCGTAACGGCCATTGGCCTGGCCGACCACATCGAGGTGATGATCATCGCCGTGATCATTGCCATGGTGGTGATGTTCTTCTTCGCCAATGCGATCAGCGGCTTCATCGAGAAGCACCCGGCCTTGAAGATGCTTGCGCTCAGCTTCTTGGTCATGGTGGGCTTCATGCTCTTCTTCGAAGGGCTGCATCCCGTGCACCACAGCGAGATCCCCAAGGGGTATGCGTACGTGGCCATGGCCTTCAGCTTCGGTGTGGAGCTGTTGAACATGAAGGCGCGCAAGCGGGTGGTGAAGCTGAACCCCTGACCTGTCCGGGCCGGTTCCTGGATCCCCATGGCTTTTGGATCAACTTGCGGCATGGCCCAGCAGGAGCACGAGAACATCCCGGTCCATCACCTGGAAGGCCATGGTCATCGCACGGTGACCTTCGAACGCATCGTGCCCATGCCGGAGGAAGTGCGCAACAGCGTGCACCGCCACGACCACTACGAGATCTTCGTGTTCGCCAAGGGAACCGGCACGCACATGATCGACCTGAAGCTTTATCCGTTCGTAGGCCCCTGCATGCATGTAGTGGAAGCGGGCCAGGTACACCATTTGGTGCGCAGTGCGGATACGGTCGGGTTCGTGATCCTGTTCGAGCCTGCTGCGGTGGCCGATACCCAGCGGTTCAAGGACATGCGCCGCCTGTACGATGCCATGGGCGATCACCCCACCGCACCCCTGTCCGTGGAGCGGCTGAAGATCATGTGTGACCTGGCCGATGCCATCGAACGCGAACTCGAAGCGCAGGAGGAGGGCTACGATCGGGTGCTGGAGAACTACCTCGGTATCGCCTTGACCAAATGCGGACAATGGACCGCGAGGTTGGATCGATCGGGGACCAGGGATCCGTTCGATATCGTGGGGAAATTCAAGCAGCTGGTGGAGAAGCAGTTCAAGGAACTGAAGCAGGTGAGCGACTATGCCGACCAACTGAGCGTAACACCCGGCTACTTGAACGAGAAGGTGAAGGAGCGATTGGGAACGAATGCGAGCGGCTACATTCAGGCACGTTCCATGTTGGAGGCGAAACGGCTGTTATTGCATAGCGGTATGAGCGTCAAGGAAGCGGGCTTCGCATTGGGCATGCAGGACCCTGCGTATTTCACGCGGTGGTTCAAGAAGAACGAGGGCCTGACGCCAGCGGACTACCGAGCGCGCGTGCGCACCGAGTTCCCGGAAGTGGATTGATCCCAGCGGCCGACCGCGATTTGTCCTGTTCGAACCACGGTTTGTCCATTGAGGAGGGGTGGGGCGGAAGGGAGTTTTGCCCCGTGAACCATCCGTCCGATCCGTCCCGCGCCACATCGTTCAGCTTGCTGGCGGCAGTGTTGTTGCTTCCTATGCTGTCCAGCGCCCAGAACATCGGCATCAATACCGATGGATCCTCGCCGCATGCCAGCGCGCTTCTTGACATTGACGTGAGCGCCCTGGGCGGCACCAAACGAGGGTTGCTCATCCCGCGCATGACCGCCGCCGAGATGAACGCCATCGTGGCCCCGGCCACCAGCCTGCTCGTGTTCAATACCACAGTGAACAACTTCTTCTACTTCAACGGCACGGCGTGGGTGCCTATCAGTGTGGCTGCCGGTTGGGGACTTAGTGGCAATGCGGGCACCAACCCGGCCGCCAACTTCGTGGGCACCACGGACAATCAGGGGTTGCGGTTCCGGGTGAACAATGTGTTCGCGGGGGCGCTGGGTACGGCGAACAATCAGACGATAGCTTACGGCATCAATACCGGGTCTGCCGGGTTACAGAACACCTTCATCGGTGGCGGCGCGGGCTCTGCCACCAGTGGCGCGGGGAATACCATGATCGGCCACCTGGCCGGTACCGCGAACACAGGGGGGATCGCCAACGTGATCATCGGTAGCGGTGCGGGCACCTCGTTCAGTGCCAGCAATAACACCATGGTAGGCTGCAATTCGGGCCAGAACACCACCACGGGTACTACCAACACGTTCCTCGGCCGGGATGCCGGCTTGGCGAACACCACCGGGAACGCCAATGTGATGGTGGGTATGTCCGCGGGCAACACGAACGTGACCGGCTCGCAGATCACCCTGGTCGGCGAGAACTCGGATGTAGGGTCCAACGCATTGTTCAATGCGAGCGCGTTCGGTTTCCGAGCGCAAGTGGATGCGAACAACTCGTTGGTGCTTGGGAGCATCGCCGGCACCAACGGCGCTGCCTTCAGCACCAACGTGGGCATTGGCACCACCACACCGGCCGATCGTCTGCATGTGGTGGGCAACATCCGCATGGTTGACGGCAACCAGGCAACTGGGCGGGTGCTTACGAGCGATGCCAATGGAAGAGCCACATGGCAGGCGCTGCCGACCGGGAACAACGATTGGAGTTTGCTTGGCAATGCGGGAACGGACCCGGCCATCAACTACATCGGTACGGCTGATGCACAGCCACTGCAATTCAAGGTGAACGGTGTACATGCGGGCTCGTTGGGTGCCACCACGACAGGATCGGTTTCATTCGGTCTATCAGCAGGCCAGGTCAGCACCGGGTCGAACAACACGTTCATCGGTTCCGGTGCGGGCGCGGCGGCCACCACGGGTTCGTTGAACGTCTTCGTTGGGCGATCGGCCGGGGCCAGCACCACCACCGGATCGGGGAATACCTGTGTTGGGCAGAACGCGGGGTTGAACATGACCGGATCACAGAACACCCTGCTCGGGTCCAATGCCGGTTCCACCAACACCACGGGCGGTTCCAACCTGTTCATCGGTAGCGCGGCCGGAAACGCGAACACCACAGGCAGCATGAACGTGTTCATGGGCTTGGGTGCGGGCAACTCGAACGTGGGCGGCAACGCCAATATCGTGATCGGAAGCAACGCTGATGTGGGTGCACCGGCACTGGTCAATGCCACAGCCATCGGCGCGAACGCACAGGTGAACGTGAACCATGCCATCGTGCTCGGCAGCATCAATGGCGTGAACGGTGCTTTGGCCGATGTGAACGTGGGGATCGGAACACCTGCGCCAGCGGATCGTTTGCATGTGGTGGGCAACATCCGCATGGTGGACGGCAACCAAGCGGCTGGTCGTGTGCTCACCAGCGATGTGAACGGAACAGCCACGTGGCAGAATGCCAGCGCCCAGGCATGGGGATTGGCCGGCAACACCGGAACGAACCCGGCCACCAACTTTCTTGGCACTGCGGACAACCAGCACCTGGTGCTGCGCGCGAACAACACGGAGATGATCCGGTTGAACACGGCAGGCCGGGTGGAGATCGGTACGGGTGGCACGGCCGTAGCGAACGTGCCATCCATCGGGCTGCCCAAGTTGTGGGTAGCCAGCGCGAACACGGCGGACGATAACATCATCTTCCAAGCCTCGCACAACAACCCCGCTTCCAGCGCGGCCTTCGTTTCGGCCAAGTCCAACGGTACGCTGGCCGCACCCACATCGGTGGTGGCCGGTGAGAACATGGGGCGCTGGGCCACCGTGGGCTACGGCGCGGCCAGCTTCCTGCCCGCTGCCGGTATCCGTGTGGTAGCGGAAGCGGCACCCGTTGTAACGCACGTACCCAGCCGCATCAACTTCGAAACGGACAACGAAGTGCAGCGCATGACGATCCGCAGCGGGGGCAACGTGGGCATCAACACCAACAACCCGCTCGATCGCTTGCATGTGGTGGGCAACATCCGCATGGTGGACGGCAACGAGGCCGCCGGGCGCGTGCTCACCAGCGATGCGAACGGAACGGCCACGTGGCAGAATGCGAGCGCCAATGCCTGGGGCTTGGGCGGCAATGCGGGTACCAACCCGGCAACGGATTTCGTGGGTACCACCGATGGGCAACCGCTGCGTTTTCGAGCGAACAACCAGAACGGCGGTCAGATCCCACAAAGCACGCTGGGTACGCTGGCACTTGGATTCGATCCGGGCACGAACGGTACGGGGCCTTTCAACACCTTCATCGGTAATTCGGCAGGTGCGGCGCACACCACGGGTGCTACGAACACAGCGCTCGGCCATGGCGCCGGAAGTCAGATCTCCAGCGGAAGCGGTAATACTTACATCGGGGGTGGAGCAGGTCTGGGATCGAACGCTGGCGACAACACGTTCGTTGGTGCCACCACCGGCCAAAGCACCACCACGGGCGGAGGAAACACCTTCATCGGTCGTTCCGCGGGCTTCAGCAACAACACGGGTGCGGGGAACACACTGCTCGGCAACCTCGCCGATGTGGCCAATGCCGCATTGACCAATGCCACCGCCATCGGCGACCGCGCGGAAGTGGCTGCCAGCAATAGCATGGTGCTCGGGAGCATCAACGGCGTGAACGGCGCCACGGCAAGCACGAATGTGGGCATCGGGGTCACGGTGCCGCTCACCACATTGGATGTGAACGGCGGCCTCACCATCCGCCGGCCGGCCAACGTGAACATCGCCACCGGTGCGAATGCAGTTGTAGTCGGCAACACCAGCTACCTACGGCTCAACTCCGGGGCCACCATCGCCAGTGCCACCATCAACCTGAGCAATGGGTTGGCCACGGGGCAGGTGCTGGTGATCGAGTGCACGTCGCCGGGGCCCTTGTTCGGATTCACGATCACCGACAACAACAATACGATCATGAACGGGGATCATGCCATGAACCCCGGCGACTCGCTCACCCTGATCTGGAACGGTGCCGATTGGCTGGAATTGGCGCGGAGCACCAATTGAGCACGCGAGGTGCCGAGCCCTTGCGCGATAACCGCGATCCGTCCTGTTCGAGCCATGGTTTGTCCATTGTGGGGCCAGCGGCCTACCGGCAGTTTTGCCCCGAGTTCATCAATCCCCATGCACATGTCCCCGTTCCGCATTCCCGCTTTCCTGGCCATCAACCTGGTCTCCGCCGCGTTATGGTCCAACAACATCCAGGTGAGCAATGTGTCGCTCAATGGACAGAACCCCGCCACGGACACTTGGCAGGTGGCCTTCGATCTCAGCTGGGACAACAGTTGGCGCACCAGTTCGGGTGAATCCAACTACGATGCGGCGTGGGTCTTCATCAAATACCGCTTCGGCCCCAATACCGATTGGCGCCATGCCACGCTGAGCCCCAGCGGGCACATCGTCAGTGCTCTGGCCACCGTTGCGAGCGATCAACGCGGGGTGTTCATCCACCGTGGTATTGATGGGATCGGCACCATGTCCCTGACCAATTCGCAGCTCCGGTGGAATTACAGCGGCACCGGTGTCGGCGACAACGACCCCATCGAGGTCCGCGTTTTCGCCATCGAAATGGTGCGTGTGCCGCAGGGTTCCTTCGCCGCCGGCGACGGAGCGACGTCCGATTTCCAGCGCCATTTCGGTGCCGGGAATTCCAATGATCCGTTCATCTTCACCTCCGAGGCCGCGTTGAACCTCGGTGGATTCTTGTCGACCAGCTTGGGGAACCGGAACAACGTTGATTCCGGAAGCGGTGCCGATGATGATTTCAGTACGACCGTGAACCAGACCTTGCCAGCCGGCTTTCCCAAAGGCTTCAACGCGTTCTTCATGATGAAGTATGAATGCAGCGAAGGACAGTACGTGGATTTCCTGAACATGCTGACCCCGGCCCAAGCCAACAATCGCTTCCCCAACACCACGGGAACATTGGGGAACACCATCGACGATTCGGGGACGCCACCAGAGCTGTACGTGACCAGTGCACCGGAACGGGCGGCCAGCATGCGCGGCACGGATCTATTGGCCTACGCCGACTGGGCTGCACTGCGGCCCATGACCGAACTGGAATTCGAGAAGGGCTGCAGGGGCAACCGGCCCGTGGTGGAGGATGAGTACGCATGGGGAAGCACCAGCTTGCGAACAACCCCGGTGTACGGGGTGTTCGATGCCGGCACGGCGAACGAGACCGTGAACGCCGTCGGCACTGAAGGGAATGCGAACTACTCCATTTTCATCACCCCGAACCGCCCGGCGCGAGTGGGCATCTTCGCTGGAAGTCTGACCAACCCGGATCGTGCCGCAGCTGGTGCCGGGTACTACGGTGCGATGGAGCTTTCGGGGAACCTGCCGGAGATGGTGATCAATGTGGGCACCCCGCAGGGAAGGGCCTTCACCGGTGCTAGCGGAGATGGGACCTTGGATGCTTCGGGCGCAGCAACGGTGGCAGGGTGGCCAACATCCGGGTTGCCATTGGCGGTGCGCGGTGGTGGCACCGGCGACCTTGCCGTGAGGCTCCGGGTGTCCGATCGACATTCCGCTGTGAATGCCTTGTCCACTGCTGGAAAAGGCGCGAGGTTGTGCCGTTTTCCATGATGAGGACCTGACCTGAACGGATATGCGGAACGAACAAGCAGGGATCCATGGTTTGGTGATCGGATACGCGTTCATAATCGCGGCATCGGTCCAAGCCCAGAGCAATGCCATCTTCCAGGGCGGCATCGGCGACGGGCATACGGCCTCCGGCTCCGCACAAGCGATCACCACATCCGGGATCTTTTCAGGTGGTATGGCGGACGGCTACGCACGTTCCGGGTTCGCGCCGCTGATCTCTTCACCGGGCATCTGGTCCGGTGGTGTGGCCGATGGATATGCGGGTGCGGGCCATGTGCAGCCTGCGAACAGCTCTGGCATCTTCTCGGGTGGAGCAGCGGACGGATATGCGCGCGGCGCATCCATCCTGGCGATCAATACGGCGGGTATCTTCAATGGTGGTGCAGGAGATGGCCACGCGCGTAGCGACGGCACCAACGTGAAGGTGAGGATCCAAGGGGTCGCCTTGTTGGAAGGGCCGTGGGATCCCGGCACCACCCTGATGAACGACGCGCTTCGCGCAGCCGGACTGGTACCGCTGGATGAGCCTTACACCGCCCTCGGCTATCCTGCGATGGGACCCGGCGAATCCACCTCGGCCACTACGCTCTCGATCACCGGTGGTGGAGCCATCGTGGACTGGGTGCGCATCGAACTCAGACAAGCACTGGCCCCTGAGGTATTGGTCGCAGTGCGTCACGCATTGGTTGACCGAACGGGCCTCATCCTTGACGCATCGACCACCAGCCCGGAGATCCAGCTGGATGCTCCACCGGGCAACTACCACGTTGTTGTGCGGCACCGCAATCATCTCGGTGTGATGAGCGCATCTCCTGTTCAACTTTCCGCCACGGCAACGTTGATCGACTTCAGCAAACCACCAACCGCGACGTTCGGGACAGGCGCCCAAAAGCTCATCGGAGCAGTCACCGTCATGTGGGCCGGCGATGTCAACGGTGATCATCAGCTCAAGTACACCGGCAGTGGCAACGATCGGGATCCCGTATTGGTCGCAGTGGGCGGCACTGTCCCCACGAACACGCTGACCGGTCAGTACCGGGCGGAGGATGTGAACCTCGATGGTGTTGTGAAGTACACCGGCACCGGCAACGATCGCGATCCCATCCTGGTGAACATCGGCGGCACGCTACCCACGAACGTGCGCACGGAACAAGTGCCGTAGCTTACTGCTCATCGGCCCCGCTGAACGCGAACTGCACCAGGTTGCAGCCCATCTGCAGAGCGCGCGTGCGGTTGGCCTCGCTGTCGCCGTGCACGTCCGGGTCTTCCCAACCGTCGCCGAGGTCGCACTCGAAGTCGTAGAACAGCACCAATCGTCCTTCCCAGAACAGGCCGTATCCGCGCGGCGGGGCGCCATCGTGCTCATGCACTTTGGGAAGGCCCCGCTCGAAGTCGAACAACTGGTGGTAAACGGGATGTGAGAACGGCAGCTCCATCAGTTCCAATTCCGGGAACACCCGCTTCAACATGGGCCGAATGAACTTGTCCAAGCCGTAGTTGTCGCTGATGTGCAAGAACCCGCCGCCGATGAGGTAGTTGCGGAGGTTGTCAGCCTCCTGTTGGCTGAAGACCACGTTGCCGTGACCCGTCATGTGGATGAACGGATAGGAGAACAGGTCCGGGCTGCCCACCTCCACCGTGGCCACCTCAGTGCCGATGCTCATGCCGCCTTTCGTGTTGCAGAACTTCACCAGGTTGGGTACCGCTGTAGGGTTGCCGTACCAGTCGCCGCCACCGTTGTATTTGAGCACGGCCAGCCGGTACGTGGCCTGGCCGAGTGCGATGGAACTGAGGAAAATAAGGAGGAAGGACAGCGGAATTCGCATGGACGATCGCAGGTGCGGGCAAAGGTGGACATGATCCGCGAAGAACCGGCCGAAGTAAGGAACGTTCACGAATGCGCAGGCCCCGCACATGGTGCGGGGCCTGCGTGTTTATCGCACCCGGTCACCGATGGGTTACCTGCAAGCGCACGGTGCGTGGTCCATCGTGGGTGAGCAAGGTGCAGGCATACAGGCCATCGGACAGCTGTGCCGTGGACAGTTCCACCGTGTGCATTCCGGGGCCTCGCTTCCCAACGCCCTGGCGGGCAACCTCGCGGCCGGCAGCGTCGTGCATGATCAATTGCACGTCCGACGCATCCTGCATTGAGAAGGTGAAACGGGCTGCATGGTCGGCGGGCGATGGGAAGACCGTTAACCCCGTTGCAGTGCCCTGGGCTTCGGGCGCCCCGAGGAACGGGTTCAAGTTCATGCGCACCATGGGCGTGGCGGTAACGTAGAACCAGGTCGTGGTTGGCGAGTCATAGAGCAAGGAGGTCTGGGGCAGGCTGGTACCGCTAAGGCCGGTCCACAAGTTGTCCTGGCCGCCATAATGGCCCACCGTCACCAAATAGTCACCGGCGAACAGGTCAACAGGTGGATCGAAGACAAGGCTCTTGAAAGTATTGCCGCCTGGGGCGTTGAGGTCAGCAGCGACCACCTCGTCTTCATCGGTCATGGCTAGCAGGTCGCGGTTCGCATCGTAAACGGCTCCATAGATCGGCAGGCCGACCGGGGTATCATCATCCACGGCCACGTCCACGGCGTAAAGCACATCGCCATCGTTCACCATGTTGAACCAGTTGCCCAGTTCATAGGCTTCGCCCGCGTTGTCGTCGCGCCCTGTCAGTGCATTGCGATCGCGTGCGAAGGTGAACGGGCTCACAGCGAAGGTGAGGGTATCGCTGTTATCGGCGGGCACCAGGTCGGTGCTATCGGCGGTGAGCCCGAAGGCCACGGTATAGTCCTCGGCCAAGGTGCCCGGTGTCCAAGCGGCTGCGTAGAGGCTGTCGCGATCCCCGCTGGCCAAGGTGATGCCGGTGCTGGAAGTGCTGTAGACAGGGTTGCCGTTACCATCCGTCACGGTGACGGTCATGGTGGTATTGGTCTGGTCCTGGGCACCTTCATTGGATACATGGCCTTTGAAGGTCAGCGGGCGCACTTGCGTTGAAGGGTAAATGGAGAACTGCAGATCGCCGAAATCGGGTGCCGTATCGAAGAACCATTCGTCGTACATCGTTTCGTTGAACCGTAGATCGTGCTGCGGGGCATCCACGATGGCGATGTCATCGATCATCCAGAAGTAGACCCTGGCGTTCCAACCGATCTTGATGTACACCGTGGGCTGGTTACCGGCAACCGCACTGATGTTGAGGCTCACCGGCATGTTGTTCGGGCTGGCCGAGTTGGCCACCACGGTGCCTTTCACGTTCCATGTGGTCCAGCTTACGCTATCGTTGCTCACCATCACGTCCAAGGTGGGTGCGTTGTTGTAGCGGAAGTACTGCGTGAACTCGAGTTTCACATCAGGGTGGCCAGTGAGGTCGACGGCACCCGTTGTGAAGTAGGTATCGAGGTACTGGTAGGTGGTACCGGATGGCTGCCCGAAGTTCACGTTGTTGGCCGAATCGGCATCGCAAAGGAGGAAGCCGTTCGCGGAGGTGGCGCTGACGATACTGTCGCCGGCCCCGGCGAAAAAGCCCGCACTGCCATGAAAGGAGTGGCGCCATGGGCATAAGCCACTGGCGTCCTGCAGGGTCCATCCGGCAGGTAACCCACTGGCGAAATCCTCTTGCCAGATCACGGCTCGATCGCCGCTATGGGATAGCGCTGCGGAGCGGGCTTTCCGCTGCTGCGGCGTGTCGGGCACAGGTTGAAGTGTTTGCGCGGCCAAGGTCAACGCAAACAACACGGAGCTGGTGGAAAGGAGCGTACGGTGGTTCATGGGCGTGTGATCGAACGGCCAATGTACAAGCCTGCCGCTCACCATTCGTACCCGACGCATGCCTGTGAGATGAACGGTGATCGGGCCCACGGCCACATCACATCGCTTGCCGCATGTTGAAGGTGGCGCAGGCCACGATGGCGGCGGTTTCGGTCCTGAATCGTGCGTTGCCCAAACCCGTGGCGACGAACCCTGCAATGCGCAAAGTGTCTGCTTCCTGGGGCGTGAAATCGCCTTCGGGCCCTATCAGCATGATCACGTCCGCCTTGCTCCGGAAGGCGTTCACAAGCGGTTCGCGCTCGGCTTCGCACCATCCGAAAAACCGCTGTGCGGGAAGTGGTGCTTTCAACAGCTGATCGATCGTCGTGGGCCCATCCAACATGGGCAGCCAGGCGCGCTGGCTCTGTTTCATGGCGCTCACCAGCACTTTCAGCGACCGGTCGTGGCGCAGGTGCGTGCGCTCGGTGCGTTCGGTGATGAGCGGCGTGATGCGGTCCACGCCGATCTCCGTGCATTTTTCCAGCATCCACTCGAACCGGTCGATGTTCTTGGTAGGTGCACAAGCAATGTGGATGCGGCCCAAGCGTTCCGGTGCGTGTTCCGTGATAGCGGAGCAAAGGGCTGTGCAGGCCTTCTTGTCCACTTGTTCCATCGTCGCAACGGCCGCAGCGCCCCGACCGTTGAGCAGCAGCACGGTGGTGCCGGGCTTCAGGCGCAGGACGTTCACGGCGTGGTGCGCTTCCTCCTCCGGCAGCACAACGGTCCCGGCGTTCAGGTCGGGTACGTGGAACGAATGCATCGGCTTACTGCTTGGGGAAGTCGAGCTTGTGGAAGTGGAAATCGGGGCTGTGCAGCTCGACCTTGAAACCCGTCACGCGGTGGTTGCCATCGAAGCTGAACGTGATGTAGCCGGGTTCAAGGAAAGGATCGGCATGGTTCCACTGGAACGTGTCGTAGTGCCAATGCTCAAGGTTGCCCGTGAACAGTTCGGGCGCTGGTCCGAAGGACAGCACCAGCTTGCCGTTCTTCTCGCCGATGGTGGCATCACCGTAGATCTTGTCCGTGTAGGTTCCTGCGAAGGAAGCCTGCGGCAGGGACGGTTTGGTCTTCAGCACGTGCGCATCGGTGCGCTCCTTGCGGCGTTTGGCTTCACGTTCAGCCCGCTTGGCGAGCCGCGGCAGCATTTCGGCCACGGGGTCGGCCTTGCCATCGCCCAAGTAGAGGTCCAGGATCTCGTTCGTCACCGCGAAAACACTGTAGCTCTCACCGTTCCCCAGTGCGATCACCGCGAGGTCCTTTTCGGGCACCACCGCGTGGTTGAGGATGAACCCCGGCATGCCACCGCTGTGCGTGATCACGGTTTCGCCGTTGTTCTCCTCCACGAACCATCCTAGCGCAGCGCCATCGCGTCGACCGCCCATGGGCAAGTGGATGCTCGTGAGCGCGTTGAACGTCTCCGCGCTGATGAAGGGCTTGCCGTTGTGCTGGCCTTCGCTCATCCACATGGCGTCCCACTTGGCCAGGTCCGTAACGGTGCTGAGCACGCCGCACGCACCATCGGCGCCACGCAAGGCCTGGTAGGGCATGCTCTTCTGCGGTGCAGCAGGGTCCTGGCCTTTGCGCACATGCGGCATCGCCACATCCGTCATTCCGGCCAGATCGGCTGTTTCCACCCGGCTGCGGTCCATGCCCAACGGCTTGAAGATGCGGGTGGTGATGAACTGGTCCCACGTCATCCCGCTCACGCGTTCGATCAGCTGCGCCGCAGCGATGAACATCAGATTGCTGTACCCGAACTCGTCGCGGAAGGGCAGGGAGAACGGTTCTTGCGCATGCCGTGCAAGGATCTCCTTTTGCGTGTAATTGGTGCCGTACCAGAGCAGGTCTCCGTCGAAGGTGATCCATCCACTGCGGTGGCAGAGCAGGTCCTTCACCATGAATTTCTCCGTCACTGCCGGGTCCGGTGTCGCGAACTCAGGTAGGTGCTTCCGCACGGGGTCGTCCCACTTCACTTTGCCCTCATCCACAAGCAAGCCCACCGCGCAGGCGGTGAAGGCCTTGCTGATGCTGGCGCAGTAGAAGATGCTGTTCGGCGTCACCGGCTCGGGTTCGGCCAGGTCCAGCTTGCCGTAACCCTTGCTCCAGATCAGCTTTCCGTCCTTTACTATGCCGACGGAAAGCCCGGGCTGGTCGAGGGCCTTGACCGCGTTGGCGATATAGGCATCAAGACTGTCCAAGTTGGGCTGGGCAAGGGCGGGGGCGAGGGCCGCCAGAAAGGCACCGGTGAACAAGTATCGTGTGGTCATGGTGGCGAAGGTGTGCAGAACGTTGCATACATCGTGCGGTGCACGGCAGGCATGATGCGGGCGAGGATGGTACCAATGGTTGCCCCGCCTACTTTCGACGCAAACCCCTGAGCCATGCAGTCGCTTCGTACGATCTGGTCCTCACTTTCCCTGTTCGCCGTTATGGTTGCTTGCTCCCAAGGATCATCACCGGTCGTTTGGAACATCAAGGCGGTGATGCCCACGGGCACCACGCTCGATGTGAAGGCCTTTGACAAGTCGGGCAAGCAGTACGACGTGAAAGCCCTGGAGAACGGCGACACGCACGTAATGGACGTGAAGGCCATGGACGGTACTGCACAGTTCCCCGTCAAGGTGATCGCGAGCGATGATGCCATGATGCCGGTGAAGGCGATCGCTGCCGACGGGTCCCTTCTTGATATCAAGGCACTGGATGCCGACGGCAACAAGCTGGATGTGAAGGGTGTGGCCACGGCCGGCCATCTGGTGCATATCAAGGCCATTGGTCCCGACCGGGCGCTCTATGGTATCAAGGCCATAAGCACCGGAGGTCAGATGCGCGACATCAAAGGCGTGAGCCTCGGTGCTGACGCGGAAGCGATGATGGTGAACGGCGTAAAGGTGCGGGCGCACGTGAAGGCCGTGGTGCACGGCACCGACCACGACAACGATCCCATTTGGAACGTGAAGTGCGTTCAGCCCGATGGGCATGTCCTCGGCATCAAAGCCGTTGACAAGTCGGGAACGCTGCACGACGTGAAGGCCTACCCGGCCAATGGCGATGTCACCATCCTCGACATCAAGGCGCTGATCAATGGACAGGAAGTGGCCGTGAAAGTGCTCGTGAGCGACGACAAGCTCTCGCCCGTGAAGGCGGTGGCCAAGGACGGAACCATCTACGATATCAAGGCCATTACGGCGGACGGAAGCAAGCTGGATGTGAAGGCCGTGCGCCGCCTGGGCAACATCTACGACATCAAGGCGATGGCCGCTGACGGCAAGGAGATGGGCGTGAAGGCGATCTCACCTCATGGGCTCTTCTACGACATGAAGGGCATCAAGCTGCTTGCCGACGACCAGGAGATGACAATAGCCGGCGTGGCGGTGCGGGCGCACGTGAAAGCCCTGCCGCAAGTGGAATAGGCAACGCTCTATCCGCCGCTTCCCATGGAGATCTCCACTGTGGCTTCCTCTTTCTTGGCACCTTTCAGTTCGGTGGAGCCGTCGATCCCCTCCAGCACCTCCAGATTGATGCCATCGCTTAGACCTGTCTTGATGTAGGTCTTCTTCCAGGCTTCGTCGCCTTCACCGCCGGGGTTCTTCACGAAAACGAAGGCGCTGTCGCCCTTGGTATTGAACGATACGATGCTCTCCGGCACGGTGAGCACGCTGTCGCGCTGGTCCAGTACGATGTCGGCATTGGCGCTGTACCCGCTGCGCAGGCTTTCACCATCCTTCAGTTTCACGGCCGCACGGATCTCGAACTGGATGGCGCCGTTCTCTTCCACGCCTTTCGGCGCGATGTACTCCAGTTCAGCATCCCACTTTGCGTTCTCGATGGCGCCCACGGTGAGCACTACCGGCATCTGCAACTTCACCTTGCCCACTTCGCTCTCGTCCACCTTGCCCTGGAAGATGAGATCGCCCATATCGGCCACTGCGGCGATGGTGGTGCCTTCGTTGAAGTTGTTGCGCTCGATCACGCTGTTGCCCTCCTTCACCGGCACATCGAGGATCATGCCATCGATGGTGGATCGCACCACGGTGTTGCCCGCGCTCTTGTTGCTGATGCCGTCGCGCACCACTTTCAACGCTTCCTCGGCCGCTGCCAGCTCCTGCTTGGCATTGCGCAGGGCGATGTCGAAGCCCTGCATTTCCGCTGCGCTGATGACGCCCTTGTCGGCCAGCGGTTTGTTGCGGTCGAAGTTGAGTTGTGCGTTCTGCACGCCGATGTTGGCTGCATTGACGCGCTGCTCGGCGCTGCTCAACTGCATCATGTCCGGTACGATCTGGATCTTGGCCAGCGGGTCGCCCTTCTTGATCTGGTCGCCGGCCTCCACGTACAGCTCCCGGATGATGCCGCTCACCACCGGCTTGATGAGGATCTCCTTGCGCGGCACGATCTTGCCGTTGGCAACCGTCTTCTTCACCACATTGTTCTTGGTGGCTTTCTCGCTCTTGAACTCGTCCGGTTCGGGGTTGCTCTTGTCGTAGAGGAACCACATGGTCCAGATGAAGAGCAGGCCTAGGCCGGTGAGCAGGGTGTATTTGAGGAACTTTCTCATGGTTCTTATTCAGCTCGTAATGCGTCAACAGCTTTGATGGACAACGCCCTGCGCGCAGGCAGGTAACCGGCCAACAGGCCGGAGAGGATGAGGACAACGAAGGCCACGATGGCCACGCTGATGTCAACACCGGGGTTCTTGAAGAAGTCGCTGCTGTCGCCCACGGCGGCACGCGTTCCTTCCAGGACACCGACGGCCGCCAACAAACCGGAATAGCCGGCAATGAAAATGAGCGTTATCGCTTCCTGCATGATCTGGCCGGTGATGATCCGGGGCGTGGCACCGATGCTGCGACGGATGCCGATCTCCTTCGTGCGTTCCTTGATGCTGATGAGCATGATGTTCCCGATGCCGATCACCCCGGCCAGCAGGGAGCAGATGCCCACCACCCAGCTCACGAAGGCGATGAAACCGAAGAGCATCTGCATGCTTCCGTAGATCTCGGCCAGGTTGAAACTGCCGAACGCGTTGTCGTCCGTGGGGTCGATGCGGTGCTTGCGCGCCATGAGGAGCTTGACGTCCTTCTGTATGCGCGCCACGTCCTCCCCGTCCTCGCCCACGATGCTGAACCAGTGCACCATGTTGATGCTGTTGAAGGCTTTCTGGAACGTGGTGAACGGCACGTAGATCTTCGCCTCGGGATTGTCGCCCATCTCGGCGCTGCTCTTCTTCTTCATCAGGCCCACCACCTGGAAGTACACGCCGTTGATGCGGATGTACTTGCCTATGGGATCCTCCTTGTCGAAGAGGCGCTCCACCACCTGCATGCCGATGGCGCAGACCTTGCGCTCCTCGCGCAGGTCGGCATGGTTCAGGAAACGGCCTTCGACCAGTCGCACGGCTTCCACGCCCAGCACTTCGGGTTCGGCCCCGTAGATGCTGAAGGCCGCGGTCTTGCCCTTGTAGTTGACGTTGTTGCCGCCTTGCCATCCGCCCAACTGCAGTTGGGGCGAACAGATCTTGATGCCGGGCACCTGATCGCGTATCAACCGGATGTCCTCGTTGTCGAAATTGAACCGGCGCCCACGTTGGAAACCGGCGTAAGGTTTCGTGGTGGGCATTGTCCAGATGAAGCAGCAGTTGCTCGCGAAGCCGTCGAAGCCGCTCATCACCGCACGCTTCAGGCCGTTGCCCATGCCCAGCATCACCACCAGCATGAAGATGCCCCAGGCCACACCGAGCATGGTGAGGAAGCTGCGGAGCTTGTTGCGCCGCAGTGTCATCATCACTTCGTTCCAGCGTTCGCTATCGAACATGGTGCCTGTGCATTATTCGTCGCGGAGCGCTTCGATGGGTTTGATGGCCGCAGCCCTGCGCGCCGGGAAATAGCCGGCCAGTGCGCCCGCCGCGATCATGGCCGCCAGCGCGTACAGTGCCGTGGCGAAATCGATGGTGGGGTTGGCGAAATAGGGATTGCCGGGAATGGCCATGGCCATGCCTTCCAGGATGAGCACCGCGATCGCCAGACCGAAATAGCCGAAGAGGATCGTCACGAAGAGCGCTTCCAGCATGATCTGCCCGATGACGTTGGCGGGTGTGGCGCCCATCGCTTTCCGGATGCCGATCTCGCGCGTACGGTCCTTTACCACGATGAGCATGATGTTGCCGATGCCCACGATGCCGGCCACGAGACTGCCGATGCCCACCGCCCAGATGAAGAGCTTGATGAAGCCGAAGACCTGGTTGAAGGTGCCCACGTTCTCCACATTGTTCTCCAGCCACAGCGCACGATCGTCCGTGGGGTCGAAGTTGTGGTTGCGGGCCAGGGTGTGGCGGGCCCGTTCCTCGGCCATGGCCGCGCCTTGCGGGCTGTCGTCGGAGAAGCTGAACATGATCTGCCTGATCTCGCGGTTGGCGTTGAAGACCTTCTGCGCACAGCTGAGCGGTATGAACACGGGACTGCGACGCATCATCCCGCCCTCTCCGGCGTTCTCGAACTTGTACAGGCCCACCACCTGGAACGGCACACCGTTCACGTTCACCCATTCGTTCAAGTAAGGCTCTTCCTTGAAGAGCTCCTTGCGGGCGTCTTCGGCAATGACGATGACCTTCCGTGCTTCCTGTTCGTCCACCTCGTTGATGAACCTTCCCTCCACCACGGTCTGCCTCTGCAACAACTGGTTTTCGCTCACGATGCCGTTGATGTCGTAGCTGCCGTAGTTCTTGCCGTACTGCACCTGGCTGGCCCCGCGCCACACCCGGTAACTGCCGCTGATGTGCTCAAGCCCGGGTATCGAATTGCGCAACGTGACAACGTCATCCTCGTCCAATTGGATCTCCCGGTTGGCCGGCAGCCCGTTCCACGGCTTGCTCGTTTCGCCGCCCCAGATGCTGATGCTGTTGGTGGCCGTGTTGGCGAATCCCTGGCTGAACCCGTTCTGCAGACCACTGCCCAGGCCAAGCAGAATGATGAGCATGAAGATGCCCCAGAACACGGCGAACCCCGTGAGCACCGTGCGCATCTTGTTCTTCCCGATGCTCTGGAAGACCTCACCCCATTTTTCCCTATCGAACATCGCTCTGGAGTATGGCGTGGTCGTAGTTGTGGCTTTCGATCAGACCGTCCTTCAGGCGGATGGTGCGCTGGGTGTTCCGCGCCACTTCGGCGTCGTGCGTCACGATCACCACCGTCATGCCCAGGTCGGTGTTCACATGCTTCAACAGCTCCATCACCTCCTGACTGGTCTTGCTGTCCAGGGCGCCGGTGGGCTCATCGGCCAGGATGATCTTCGGGTTGGCCACCAGTGCACGTGCAATGGCCACGCGCTGTTTCTGGCCGCCGCTCAGTTCGTTGGGCATGTGCATGGCCCAGTCCTTCAGCCCAACGCTTTCGAGCATGGCCAAGGCCTGTTCGTTGCGTTTGCGGCGGCTCAAGCCTTGGTAGTACAGCGGCAGTGCCACGTTCTCCAGCGCGTTCTTGAAGGCGATGAGGTTGAAGCTCTGGAAGATGAAACCGATGTACTTGCTGCGCAACTGCGCGTACTCCGTTTCGCTCTGGCTCTTGATGAGCGTGCCGTCCAGCATGTATTCGCCACTGTCGTACTCGTCCAGGATGCCGATGATGTTCAGCAGGGTGCTCTTTCCGCTGCCGCTCTGGCCCATGATGCTCACCATCTCACCCTTGTTGATGGTGAGGTCGATGCCCTTGAGCACTTGCAATACGTTGTTGCCCGTGATGTAGGCTTTGCGGATGGACTTCAGTTCGAGCATCGGCCCCGAATGTACCGGTGCGCCTGTGCCCAGTGGTTGGGCTTACACGAGCGGTTGGGCGGCCGGTAGGAGCGGGGAGCGGCTCACGTGCGGCGGAAGACGAGGTCCACCAAGCCCCTGTCAACGAGGATCTCGTGCAGCACGCCGTCCTTGTACAGGTAATGGTTCACTTTTCCGCCTGACATGGTGAGCGTGTAACGGCCATCGCCCGTCGCCACCAATGGACAGTCCTTCATTTCGCTCTCCACGAAGATGGTCGTGCGGTCCAACGGTTCCTCATAGTACATGCGGGCCGTGGTCCAGGACTGCGGAAGCCCCATGGTCCGCGCCGGTCCTGGGTGCACATAACGCAGTGAACGCTCTTCCTGCACCATCAGATGACTGGAGTCGCGCATGTTGTTGTTCAGTTTGGTGATGGAATAACAGGACACCAGAGCGGTGTCGTTGTAGTGCGCAACCAATTGGGTCTCCACGGTCTGGTCGAACACCACGTTGAATTCCGAGAAGGAAGTGATGATGTACGTTGTGCGCGCTTCCATCTCAGTCCGTACGCTCACGATGTGCCCCACGATCTCATCGCCTTTGTGCACGTTGAATGATGCTGTTTGGGCGGCGCTGTCCATCCCGATGAACGTGGCGTAGAGCGCAAAGGCGAAGCATCCGGACCGCACATTGAGGTGCGTCCGCAGTGCAATGGTGCGGTGGGGCATCGAGCGTGAAATGTACCGATAGGACAGAACACCGTTGCAGTACCCCTATCGGCCGTCACACCAGATCCCAGACCGTGTGCTTTTTGGTGGGCAGGAAGCAGCAGACCAACGCGGCCAACGGACCTGCGAAGGGAACACAAACGAGCAGCCCCAGCCAATGGGCAATGCCCGCGTCGCGCAGTCTGTGCACGGTGTTCCAAACCAACGCGGCGAAGAACAGGATGGTCGTGGCGCAGATGCTCCACGGCATTTGGCCATCCGCCCAAGGACCGATCAATAGGTAAGGGTTCAGCCAGGCTGAAGCAACCGTGCCGATATCCGCAGCCGGTGCGATCGACATGATGGCAAGGTCCAAAAGTGCTTTGCCGGCACCGACCGCGGCGATGTTCCGTTGGTAGCGCAGCCGGTCCGTGCAGCTGTCGCAGTGCAGGAACTTGGTGATGCTGCTCATGGCATTGGGTTTTGTGCGCGCAGGAGGTCGCCCAGAGCGCTGTGGATGTGTTCGTGCTTGAAGGTGTAGCCCAGGGCCAGTGCGCGTGCGGGCACCACACGACGGCTTTTCAGGACAAGCTCTGTTTCCGTGCGCAGGAAAAAGGCCCCGATGCCGAGCATCCATTCAGGGATGTTGAACGCCACAACGGGTTTCAGTCGATGGCGCAGAGCCTTCATCAGTTCACGTTCCGGCAACGGGTGGGGGGCGGCCAGGTTGATGATGCCGTCAACCACAGGCGTATCCGCGAGCCATTGGAAGAAGTGCGCAACATCGGCCTCGTGCACCCAGCTCACGTATTGTGTGCCGCTGCCGTGGTGCCCGCCCAATCCCACGCGCACCAGCCCAGCGAACCGCGGGAAGGCACCACCGCCTTTGCTGAACACCATGGCGCATCGCACCGCGACCTGCCTTACCCCGGTACGAGGATGCTTGAAGAACTCCTTTTCCCAGGCCAGCACCACTTGCGGGCTGAAGTCGGTGCCCAACTCGCCGGTCGCTTCATCCATGGGCCGATCCTCGGCGTGGCGGTAAACGGTGGCGCTGCTGAGGTTGATCCACAGCGGGGGCGGAACCGCGCATCGAGCGATCACTTCGCCCAGCACCCGCGTTGCCTCCACTCGGCTGTTCAGGATGAGGTCCTTGTTGCGCTGGTCGTAGCGGCAGTCCACGCTGCGACCGGCGAGGTTGACGACAACAGATGCATGTTCGAGTTCCGCGGCCCAAGCACCCGGCGTACGGCCATCCCATTGCACCATGCGGACACCAGGGTTCTGTTGCACGGCCGGTCGGCGGGTGAGCACCACCACTTCATGTCCGCGCGCGGCGTAGTGGTCTTGCAGGATGTGGCCCATGGTACCCGTGCCGCCAGCGAGGATGACTTTGGTTTTCATTGTTCGTGTTCTTTCCGGCTGTCATCCCGGCCAGGAGCCGGGACGGCATCGCGTCAGCGTACAGGGGCGGTCACAACAGGGATAGGAGGTGTGAGCATCGCGTTCTGGCGGGCCTTCTTCCGTCCGCGGAAGAACATGTAGAGGTTCAGGAAGAGCATCACACCGAGGTAGATGGCGAAGCCACCGAGCTTGCGCGCCAGGACTTCCACCACTTCCTGGTTCGTGTCCAAGGCGTACTGGAACCGTTGGTGCTGCCCATCATCCGCAATGCTGTAGTTGAGCATCTCGCCTTGGTCGATCTTCAGGATCAGCAGTGCGAAGCCCATGTTCAGCAGGTAGAAGCCCACCTCGAACAACTTGTTCGTGGCGTTGGCGATGTCCTCCTTGCCCTTGAAGATGTCGAGCATGAAGGTGCGGCCGTTGGTGAAGAGCGTGCGGGCCACGTACAGGGTGAGTCCCAGTGCGACGGGCAGGTAGATCATGTACGCGAGAACGACTTTGGTTTCCATGACGTGTGGGTGTTAGTTGGTGGTTGTTGGTTGTTCGGCTGCTTCGTGGGCGGCCGATGTGTGCGCTTTGGAGTGTTTGAAGTGGCTCCAGATGAGCAGGACAGCGATGTTCGTGTAGTGCAGTCCGGCCAGTACGAAGAGGATCACGGCCACATGGTGGCTCAACGTGCCGAGCATGCCCGGCACCGTGGTGATGGCTTCCCAGCGGCCCACCACCAAGGCGATGTAACCAGCGTTCACCACGTAGCAGCCCACTAGCAACACGTTGTTCACCGCATCCACGAAAGCCACTTCGTTGTCGAAGATCCTCAGCATCCACATCCGGCCATTGCGGTGGCACACCTGCGCCACGTACACCGCCACTCCCACCATGGTCGGGAAGAACAGCAGGTAGGAGAGGAGGTTGAAGTTCATTGCCCTGTATAGTTCAAACGTTCAGGAAGAAATGAAACATAGTGGTCAAAAAAAAGGCGCACCCGTTCTGACCTGGGTGGGTCGGAAAAAGTGCGCGATGGAATGCGGTTCTCATTTCAACAGGGTGCTGGCCGCTTTCACGAACCACTGCACATCACGGCGGGTACTGTGGTCCAGTAGCGTGTCCAGGCGGGTGGTGAGGTCGTGGAGGTCATGGGTCATCTTGCGGAAGCTCCTGGCTTCGGGCGTTGCTCCGGGGATGTCTTCCAGTTCGTCCAGCAAGCGCACCAGGGGTTCCAGCTCGCGCTTCTTCCGTTCCCGGGTGATGTGCGTGGCGACTTTCCAAACGTCCTTCTCGGCTTCGAAGTACTCGCGGCGTTCGCCGGTCTTCAGCACGCGGCGCACCAGGCTCCAATCGATGAGCGCCCGCAGGTTCATGTTCGCGTTGCCCCGGCTGATGTTCAATTGGTCCATGACATCTTCCGTGCTCAGCGCTTCGTGGCTGATGAGCAGTAATGCATGCACTTGGGCCATGCTGCGATTGATGCCCCACGCGCTGCCGAATGCGCCCCAGGCATCAATGAACTTCTCGCGGGCTTCCTTCAGGTCCATGTTCCTACGGTTGTCGCACCGGCTCCCATCAAGGCATCAACGGGCCAAACGTAGATCATTCTCCTGAAAGTTTCAAATAGTACTGAAAGAAAGTTGTCAACTAGTGGCCGCAGGCCATGGAGCCGCGATGGACCGGGTCACCAATTCGGCCATGCTTGTCGATCGGCCGGCAGAAGGCCGCTCCACAGCGGATGGTCGGCCTCCGCCCGTGGTGCAGACCGACCATTCCGTGGATGTATCGAGCAAGGTTCAGTTCTTGACGAACCGGGCGAACAGAACGCCTAAGGTGGTCCGTATCCGCGCTGTGTAGCTGCCGTTGGGCAGTCCGCTCACATGCATGGAGCCGTGTTGCAACTGCACCGCCACGACTTGTCCGAGGCCATTGATCACGTCTGTCTGCACGATGCGCTGTCCTGAAGGAACATCGATCAGGAGCATGTCCGTTGCCGGGTTCGGGTACGATCGGACGGCACTGGCACTCGCCGCTTCATCGATGCCCACATCGTTGTATCGTTTGCCGTTCCGGTAGATCCGCCCACCGTACACATCACCGGCAAAGCTCTCCCAGAAGGCGACCACACCGCCGTTCCCATCGGGCAGATGGACACGTTTTTCGTAGGCCGGGTTGAACGCTGGATCGCAGAAGGCCACTGGATCGGCCCATGCCAGCGTGCCGTCGGCGCGCACGCGCATGGCCGTGTATCCGTCCAGATTGCCTTCATAGGTCACCACCACCCCACCGCTATCGGATGCGATCAGGCCGGTGGTGGGGAGGAAGCTGGTGATCTGGATCGCCAGGACACCATCGGCGCTCCAGAGCTCGGCGCCTGTGCCCAGGTCGTACTTCTGGAGGTAGAGATCAGCGTTCGATGCGGGTGGCCTGTTATCGCTCCACGCTACGAAGAGCGCGTCATCCGTTGCCAATGCGGCCGGACCTCCTTGCACGTACGTGGTCAGATCGCAGGCCGACTGCACGGTCGGAGACCAGACCGGTGCACCCAGCGTGTCGATGCGGTTCATGCGCAGATCGCCGTTCACCTCCCACACCGCGGTTTGCGCAAGTGTGTTATCCATGGACGTGGCGAACGCGTAGTTGAGACCGTTCGCATCGGCCAGATCGATGTAAGCAGGCCATACTGCGGTCCCTAGGCTATCGAAGCGTTGTGCCTTCAGCGGTGTGCCCGCGCCATTGCCTGCGCGGATGTTGAACAGCAGTCCACCTGCGCCATCGGGGTGTATCGTGTACGGCCCGTAATAGTTGGAAACCATGGTCTGGCCCGGTAGCGGGAACTGCGCGGAGCCGTCCATCCGAACGCGCTGCATCCTGCAGCCATAGGCGCCCTGGCAACTTTCGCAATAGCAGACGATATAGGCGCAACTGTTGCTCAGCACGACTTGGATGCTGCGGAAATCAAGACCCGTCAATAGAACGGTCGGTTCGGCCCACAGCGCATTGGCGTTGTTATCGAAGCGCATCGCCCGTACGGTATCCCCACCGATGTTGGTGCTGCGCGTGAGAAAGGAGACGATCACCGACCCATCGGGCATGAGCAAGGGTGCCAGGTTGTTGAAGCTTCGCGTCGGATGCGTGAGCAGCAGTTCTCCGTTGGCGGTCCAAAGCGCGTTGCCCTCGCTGTCGAAGTGCTGGCCATAGAGGTCTGCTTTCTGCGGGTCGTTGCGCAGATCGCTCCAGAACACGTAGTAGCCGCTGTCCGCGTCAGCGATCGCGCGCATGTACTGCTGCGCGTTCGCAGCGTTGCAAACGGGCATGGGCGCAGCCGGGTCCGTGCTCCACTGGGCGGTGGAAGTCAGCGTTGCGATGAGCGCGCAAGTGAGCAAAAGGGCTTTCATGGGGTGTGCATTATTGGGTCGAAGGAAGCCGATGGCTGACCGAAGTGGTGGTAGGTCCGAGGGAGCGGTCGCGATCCCGAGGGAGCGGTTCAGGGAAGGTGCACGCGGACAGCGGACCGGTCTCCATCGGGCCTGGTCACCGCAACGATGAATACACCGCTTCCACTGGCCAGTTCGATGCGTGCGCTAGACCCACTGGTCACTGTGGCGGTGAACGGGACCGCACGACCCAGCGCATCAGTAACGGTGATGGTGGCCGAATTGAACACATCCTGCCGCCCGTCACACTGCAGCAGCAAGGTAGCGCCGTCGGTCATGATGTTCAGGTTCTTCAACGCTGAAACCGGGTTGTCCTGCAAGGGCATCAGGACCGGCGGCGTGGTGTTCACCAAACGATGAACGATCAGGTCCCAGCCGCCACCGGAGACCGGTTGATGCACGCCGGGTGTAGTGGTCGCATCACCAAGCTCGTTCGCTCCCACCACTACAGCCGAAGTGCTGTTGGCGCCGAGGCCGATGGTAAAGAGATCGTGGTCGGGCATGTAGCCTGCCCAGTTCTTCACGCCGCTGCTCGTGTATCCCGCCACGTAGGGTCCTGGCCCAACGGGGCCGAACGATCCGGGCGTGGCCTGCCCAGCGGACATCCACTGGGAGGCGATCGCGTACCCTTGGTTCCCGAGTTTGACGATGCGCATCATGTGGTCCTCATCGCTTCCCCCGACGTAGGAGCCGAACAGGCGGGCCTTGGTGAAACGATCGAAAGCAACATGGAACCCGTCGGTCGTGCCACCGCTGTAAGCGGGTTGGTCGCAACCGGCGGTCGCGATGCCGATCGTGCTTGATGTCTTTCCACACATGGCGAAGGTGTTCGTGCTGAGCCAGGTGACCCCCATGCCGAAGTCGTAGCCGGTTCCACCATAGTAGGTACTCCATGTTTTGGTGCCGGTTCCCGATCCGTTGTACAAGGCCATGAACGCGTCGTGGAGGCCATTGTAGCTGGCATCGTGCGAACCGGCCGTGGCGATACCACTGGCCGACATGGTAGTGCCCGAAACCACGAACTCGCTGTTGGCGAACCCTGCGGCCACGCCCGTTGCCCAGTCGTCGCCGCTTCCGCCGATGTAGGAGCCGAAGAGCCTTGCGCCGGTGGGGCTGAACCAGGCCACGAACCCGTCCATGCCGCCACCAAGGCTCACATCCGGGGCGCCCCTGGAGGCTATTCCGGATGGGGAGTTGGTTTGGCCCACCAGTGCCACGCGGCCGTTCATGGCCATGCTGGCGTCGTTCCCGCGGTCCAACGCACCACCGCCGTAGTACGTGCCCCATTGCCGCGTGCCGTTCGCGTTGAACAGCATTAGGAATGCATCGGATGTGCCGGTGAGCTGCGTTTTGTGCGCCCCTACGGATGCGATGCCCGAGGTGGAGAAGGTGTAACCTGAGACCACCGCAAGACCTGCATCGTTCACATGGATGTTTCCCCATCCTTCGGATGATGCGCCACCGAAGTAGGTGCCCCAGACCCGGATGCCTGCGGGGGTGAGCTTGGCGATGAAACCATCCACATTCCCGTTGTAAGTGGCATCGTGGGTTCCGCTGGTGGCGATGTTGTTCGTGCTCGTCGTTTCGCCGGCGATGTAGGCGTTCCCGGCGTTGTCCATGGCCGCGCTCGCGTAGCCTTCGTTGCCGCTACCGCCGTAGTACGTGGCCCATTGGATTGTGGGGTCGATCACCAAAGTGCCTTCGATCCGCTCCTCCGCGATGAAGCCGAACGTGCCGTCCTCTCTGATCGAATAGCGCACTTCCACCGGCGACTTCTTCCGGCCGTTTTCCATCCAACTTTCCGGTATCAACTCTTCCATGGAACCATCAGACCAGGAAAACACCAACCTTCCCTTCAGGCTCTCGCTGATCCCCGCGCCTTCCACGTTGAAGCGCACATCGCTGATATCCCCACCGGGCCTTACGATCACATCGTACTTGAAACCTTCTTCACCGGCGATGCAACGCACATCGATGTTCGGCCATACCTCCGCATAGGTTACGGTTGAATAGTGGCCTACGAACGTTGCGCCTCCTTCGCCGGTCACGTCCGTGTAGTAGTTGAGGTAGTCCTCGCTCTCGCCTTCAGCGATCATTTCTGCGTTGGGATTGCCGTTCGCAAAGCGCAGATCAATGCGGTGGAATTGGTAGGTGGCGGATGTTGCATCCGTAGTTGGACGATCCAGTTCAACTTCATGGATGCGATGGTCGGGATCGGCCTTTCTCCCCTCTCCTTCGGAGAGGGGTCGGGGGTGAGGTATCTGATACGTGTCGTACGAGAATCCATCACTGCGCAGTTGAACGTTCATGCCCGCCCGGTTCAACAGGAACTTCACCGCCGGGTTGGGCTTGCGGTGCTGGTCGTGGATCTGCCCTTTGTTCTCGATGAAGCCTTCGTTGTAGGCGCACGTGGTAAGCGGCAGCAGTGCCAAAGCGGCGAGGACGAGGCATGCCAGAAGGTCAAGAGAGTCGTTTCGGCGTTCCATGGCTGTTGGTTCGGTGCCACGAAACAGGGCCCCCCGCACGAGTGAAACAAGCACAAGTGATCCAGAGGTCCATTCGTCGATTGAACGGTTCAGCCGGCCAAAGCCTTCAGCACATCCTCCTTTTTGCGCCTGCTGATCTCCACGCGCACGTTGTTCTTCAGCACCACATGCCCATCGTCCAAGTGGGTGATCCCGGCCTTGTTCACCAGCGTGCTGCGGTGCACGCGCAGGAAGCCGAGCGGCGCCAGCATGTCCTCGTAATCCTTCAGCGTGCGCGCGCTCACGAAGCGACGGCCATCCGTTGTGTGCAGCTCGGTGTAGTTGTCATCCGCTGTGCAATGGCTCAACTCCGCCGGCGATACGAAGTACGTGCGGTCGCCCGTGGTGAGGGTCAGCTTCATCGCGTGCTCGTCCGCAGCGCCGATGTTGTTCAGGAATTGCTGTTGCATGACCTGGCGCGCCGGAGCGTGGGGATGCGCGGCCCTGAACCGCTCCAGCGCCTGGGCCAGTTCGTCCGGTTGCACCGGTTTCAACAGATAGTCCAGCGCGCTGAAGCGGATGGCCTGCACCGCGTAACGTTCATAAGCCGTGCAGAAGATCACATCGAACGGCCAGGTCTCCATCCTCCGCAGCAGGTCGAAGCCCGTGCCACCGGGCATTTCCACGTCCAGGAAAACAAGCTGAGGGGAATGGCGTGCGATGGCCAGCAGGGCCTCCTGCACATTGGCGGCTTCCCCGTGCACCTGCACGTTCGGATGCGAGGATGAGAGCAACGTGCGGAGGTAGAGCCTGTTGTCCGCGCTGTCGTCCACGATCACTGCGTTGATCATCGTTGCCCTGTCCCGTGCCTTGCTTGCGGGAGTGTGGGCAAGATAGACGACCCGCAGCACGCGATCGCCGCGCACCAGGAACATCGGCTGGCGCGGGGCGGCCCTGATCATTCCTCGTACGTGATGAGGATCTTCACCGGTTTGCTCAGGATGTTACCGCTGTTCGCTGTTTGGTTGATGAGCACGATGTTGGTCGCGTTGGTGATCACGCTGAAGGTGTAACCCGGGAGGTTGATGTACGAGTCCGGGATCCAAGCGTTGGCCGTGTATTCCAGCAGGACTTCCACCGCCAGGATCTTCGCCACGCTGAGCCCGTGCGGAATGGCCACGCTAGCGCCCTGTGTTGCCGCGCTGGTACCGGTGAGCTTCAGCATCTTGACGGCCGGAGCGTTGCTGCCGAGCATGGTAAAACCGTTCACCTCCAGTTCGGCGGCGGGGGCCGTAACACCGATGCCTACGTGTACGGCATCGGCACCTGTGCCGCCCAGCACCATGCTGTTATTGGCGGTCACTTGCGCGTTGTGTCCGATGGCAGCAGAGCGGGTCAGCGCGGCCGTGCCAGCCGCACCAAAGCCCAGGTAGGTGTTCTTCGTGCCGGTTGTGGTGGTTACCCCCGCGAAACGGCCGAGGAATGTGTTGTCCGATCCAGTGGTGCAGACCAATCCGGCGCTGGTCCCGATCATGGTGTTCGATCCTCCGGTCGTGTTGGCTATTCCGGCAGCGGAGCCTAGCATAGTGTTCCCGTTGCCTGTTGTGTTCGCTCCGCCCGTGAACGCACCTACGAACGTGTTGTCAGCGGCTGTTGTGTTGCCGTTGCCTGCGCTGATGCCCACGAACGTGTTCCAATTGCCGGTGGAAGTCGCCATGCCGGATCGGTGTCCAACGAAGGTGTTTCCCACGGCCGTTGTGTTCGTGAAACCCGCGCTGTCGCCCACGAATGTGTTCGCGAACCCTGTTGTGTTGTTGCGTCCCGCCCAGTACCCGAGCAGCGTGTTCCCGTATCCGGTGGTGTTGAAGCGGCCGCTTTCGGATCCCAGGAAGGCGTGTCCCGTGGTGGTAGTGACCGAGGCGCCGCTGTTGCGCCCGATGAACGTGTTGCCGGAAGCCGAAGTGTTGTTGGTGCCCGCCGAACGGCCGAGGAAGGTGTTGTTGTTGCCGTCCACGTTCTCGTTGCCGCAACCGTAGCCCAGGAACGTATTGTCGCTGCCTGTTGTGTTCAGGTATCCGCTTTGCTGGCCCGCGAACGTGTTCCCTGCCCCGGTGGTGTTGTAGTAGCCGCTGATGTGCCCTACGAAGGTGTTGTTGGAGGCCGTGTTCGTGTAACCGGCGCCCGTGCCCAACATGGTGTTGTTGCTGCCCGTGATGTTCTGCCTTCCGCTCACTGTGCCGAGGTAAGTGTTGTTCTGGGCGGTGGTACCGTTCTCGCCGCTCGACATGCCGATGTAGGTGTTCGCTGTGGCCGTGGTGCTCGCAAAGCCGCTGCTTTTGCCCACGAAGGTGTTGTTGGCACCGGTGGTGTTGGATGCACCTGCATTCTGGCCCACATAGGTGTTGTCGGGCCCCGTGGTGTTGCTCGCGCCGCTCGAGACTCCCACGAACGTGTTCCGGGTGCCGGTGCTGTTCTCATCCCCACTGCTCCAGCCGATGAAGGTGTTGTCGATGCCCGTCGTGTTGAGCAGTCCGCTGGAGTAGCCCATGAAGGTGTTGCGGAACCCCGTGGTATTGCTGGCGCCTGATTGCCCGCCCACGAACGTGTTCATCAGGCCGGTGGTATTGCTGGTTCCAGCAACGGCCCCCACAAAGGTGTTGCCGTTGGCCGTGGTGTTCGCTTGGCCCGTGTTCCTGCCGATGAACGTGTTCTGCGCACCGGTCGTGTTGGACTGACCGGCGTTGTTGCCCATGAACGTGTTGTTGCTTCCGGTGGTGTTGTTGGCACCGGCGGAAAAACCGAAGAAGCTGTTCTCCGCTCCCGTGGTGTTGTCTTCTCCGCTCAGAGCGCCAACGAATGTGCTGCTGCTCGAGGTGTTCACCAGACCCGCGTTCTGGCCAACAAGCACATTGTTGCTCCCTGCCGCCCCGTTCCTTCCCGCTTGTGCGCCCACGAACGTATTGTTCGCTCCGACAGCATTGTTGCGTCCTGTTTCAAAGCCCAAGAGCGTATTGTTGGAACCCGAAGCGCTCGATCCGCTGTAGAAACCCATGTACGTGTTGTTGGAACCGACCGTGGCCGACGCACCGCTCGCCAAGCCTACCATGGTGTTTTGTATCCCACTGGTAACTCCGGATCCCGTTTGGTGTCCGATGAAGGTGTTGAAGTAGCCTGTGTTCAGCGGTGTGGCGGTGTTGTAGCCCAGTGCCACGATCCCGTTCGTTGGGTCGATGATCCCGCTGGGGACGTTGACCGTGCGGAAGCGCAGCGGTTGGTTGTCCGTCGTTCCGATGAAGTTCACCGCCGGGTTGGTACCTGCGTTACCCGTGAGCCCCCAGCCGGCCGCGCCGGTGGAAAGGGTCACCCAGATGGTTCCATCGAAGTACCAGAAGCCCTGAGTGTTCGTGTCGTACACCAGCAGACCGGTCGCGGGTGCGGGGATGGCCGTGCGTTCCGCGCTGGTCATGCGCGGGATCAGCAGGCCGCGCTTCGTGCCTGCGATGGCGCTCACATCGATGTCCAACAACGCGGATGGATCGGGCGAAGCCCCGTCCACGTTGATGCCGATGTTCTGGGCCATGGCTGCGGTGGTGGCCAGCAGGAACATTGCAAGAGCTGAGCAACGAGGCATGGGCATGCGCGGTTTTGTGGTGCAAGGCTCCGGCGTTCGGCACGCGGTGGAAAGCGCGATCGAGCAAGCGGAGCGATCCGCGAGGGAGCGGCGAAGGGGCCGCGTGTACTTTGCGGCTCCATGCGCCGCCTGCGTTCCCCACTGGTCTTCTGCATCATCTTCTTTTCTGTAGTTGTGGTGTCCGCACAGGAGGCACCGGACACTGCAGTAAGCAATGCCCGCGCACGGGCCTCGCACGCAGCGTCAGCGGAACGCTCCGCGGCCTTCAGTGCCTTGAGCATGGCCTGCATCAAGGCCGGTAGAAGCACTGAGGCTTGGGCTGCAGCCGATACGGCTGTTTCCTTCGCGCAAGGCGACAGTGCCAAGGCCGAGTGCCTGCTCCAACGGGCGCTGGCAGCCGATTACGATGGTCGCACCGGACCCGGGCTCGCCGATGCGCAGCAAGCCATCGACATCGCGCACCGCATACCATCGCTTCGCTTGGAGCTCGCGGGCCTCTTCCGCTGCCAGAGCCTTCATTTGAACGTCCGCAACTTCGAGCGGTCGCGCGATTATGGCATGCGCTGGCTCAATACCGCCGGTGCGGCCCCGGACATCAACGTACTGAAGAAGGTGCTCAACAACCTCGGCAGTGCGTTCTACCAAGAAGCCCGACCGGACAGCGCTGAAGCGTATTACCAGCGGATCCTGGAGGTGATCGCCCCGGACGATGCGGTCTTCAGGAACATGGCCCTCGCGAACCTGGCCAATGTGTACACGGAACGGGGCGAGTACGATCGGGCCTTGGCAATGATGGACTCCACCAGCACAACCCTTGCAGGCAGCTCGCCGAACACCACGTTCGGCGTGCTGACCACACGCGGCTATATCCTGCACAGTGCCAAGCGCTACGCGGAGAGCAACCTGTACTTCGATAGTGCGCTCGCCCTGAACCGTGCCGAGCTGAAGGACATCGCCAAGACGGTGGAGTGCCTAGGGTTCCTGGCGGACAACCATGCCGCGCTCTCCGACTACGAGCAGGGCTTCAATTATCTGCGGCAGCTGGAGTTCGCCCAGGACAGCCTCAACCAGCAGAACGCGAACGATAAGATCCTCGCGCTCGAAGAGGGCTTCCAGGCCGATCTGCGCAAGCGCGACATTGAACTGCTCACCGCCAGCAACGCCGAGAAAGCGGAACGTATCAAACGGAAAGACCAGTTGCTCTATGCGAGCATCATCGGTGTGGCACTGGCCCTCATTGCCTCAGCGCTCTTCTACCGCAACTACCGCCAGAAACGCAAGCACGCCGATCTGCTCGCCGGGTTGAACAGAACCCTGGAGGGCCAGAAGAACGAGATCGAGGAGATCAACCGCCTGCTGCAACTGAAGGTGCTGCGCACACAGATGAACCCGCACTTCATCTACAACAGCCTTAGTGCGATCGCTGCTCTAACGCAGAAGGGAGAGCAGGCGCAGGCACTCGCCTACCTGCAAGGCTTCGCGCGTCTGTTGCGCCAGGTGCTCGACCACAGTGTAGCAGACCGTGTGCCCCTGAGCGAGGAGATCGACTTCCTCCGGCAGTATCTCAAATTGGAATCCCTACGCTTCGAGGGCGGGATCAATTACACAGTGGATGCCGACACTGCCTTGCTCGATGATGACGCTGATGTGCCGGCGCTGCTCGTGCAGCCTTTCGTGGAGAATGCTGTATGGCACGGCCTGGCGTACCGGGAAGGCGAGAAACGTCTCTCAGTGCGGTTCGTGCAGTCGAACGGATCCATCCGCTGCACCGTGGAAGACAACGGTATGGGCCGTGCGTTCAACCCTGGACCCAAGCCCGGTGGCCACAAGAGCGTGGGCGTGCAACTCACCAACGAACGCCTTCAATTGCTTTCGTTCCGCCTGGGCCAGGAGGGAAGGGCGGAGTACGAGGACCTGGTTGGACCGGACGAGCGACCGGGCGGCACACGGGTGGTGCTGCACCTCCACTGACCAACGCCCCGGTGTTCATCGCTGCTACGCGCTGTGCAGGCGTTGAAGCAGGCCATGTCCATTGGACCGCTGCGGTAATGAATGCGCAGGAGGGAGGAGGGAATGGAGAATGGTGGATGAAGAATGTAGAATGAACAATGAGCAATGAGCAATGGGCAATGAGCAAGGCAACCCTACACCGGCCGCATGAAGTGATAACCGCGCTTCACGAAGCCCTGGCGCTCGTAGAAGCCGTGGGCCGCGGAGTTGTCCAGGTAGGCATCGAGCATCACGTGGCGGCAGCCTTCGCGTTCGGCGATGCGCACGAGTTCATCCACCAGCAAGCGGCCCACACCCTGCGACCGGTAGGGCCCGTCAACCATGAAGTTGTCGATCTCCAGGTAGCGACCACTGTAGAGCTTGTGGCCGATCCAAAAGCCGCTGAGGCCCGCGCAACGCACGTCATCGAACGCGGCCAGCATGGCGTAGTGGTGGGGCACCATGGCGCGCAACAGCTCGGCGTAGGTCGCGGCTGTGAGGGAGGGCGTCAACTGCTGCACCAAGGGCAGGTGCGGGACCATGTCGGGCACGGTGGTGAGGACGCGGAGGTGCATGGTCGCAAAAGAAGCGGGTCCGAGATCGGCACGGGCTGCATATTGTTCGAGGCCTGCTTGATGTGAAAAGGGTTAAGGTGTGCACATATGGACGGGTACGAGCGGTGGCCCGCCCGGAGCAGCGAAGTACCATCGGAACGCATCTACCCCGGAAACCGACTTCATGAGAAAGCTCCTGGCACTTGCCACGTTGACCGCGACCGGCGCTTGGGCGTGCGATTGCTACGGTCCTCAGACTTTCTGCGGCGTGCAAGCCCCGCCGCCGCCATTCTGGGAGTACACACCGCCCGACCACAACATCCTCGGTGTGAAGCTGGGCGAAGTGTCGTACGGCATGGATGTGCTTGTGCTGCAAAGTTTCTCGGGTTCCATTGCAGCAGGCGATACGATCCGCGTGTGGGGCGATTGCGGTTGGCTATGCCGCCGCTTCGTTGACACATGGGCGGATGGCGATACGGTGGTTTGGGGTTTGCACGACGCCGACCTGCAAGGGAACGGCACTTGCGCAGGTGCCGCCGAGCAACCCGGGGATTTCATGATCACCATTTGCGGGTTGAACTGGCTGGGTTATGCGAATGGAAGCGTGAACGGCCAGATCACCGACGGGACGCAGCAGATCATGACCCTGGCTGAATTCCAGACCACGCTGGGCGATTGCCTCGCCGGAACCACAGGTATGGAAGAGCAACAGGCGGATGGTCAACTGCTTTGGGACGGGATCCGACAACAGCTAGCGTGGCAGGGAGCGAACACGCCGGTGTCCATTGACGTGACCGACATGAACGGCAGAACGGTTCTGTCCGGCCGATGGCGCGGCGAAGCGATCCGGCTTGCGGGACTGGCCAGCGAAGTGGTGATCGTGCGCGTGCGACATGCCCAAGGCATCCTTCGGAAGCGCATCGTGGTGCGGTAACCGCCCGGCACGGTGGGGCAATAGCGCGCCGCACACCGCGTTGCAAGCGCACCAATTCCAAACGACATGAGATCCAGTGCTTACCTGCTGATGCTGGCCGCCGCCTTCACCGCCTGCAAGAAAGACAGTGACGATGAATGTCCAGCGCCGATGACCGGACCAGCGAGCTATCCGACCGCCTCCTATGCGCCCTATGCGGCAGGCAGCTGGTGGGTGTACACCGGTGTGAACATCGCTCCGGGAACCGGCGTGGAAACGCCCAACTCCATGCGCGATAGCATTTTCGTGGAAGGTGATACGATCATTGACGGGCGCAGCTACGCGCATCTGCGTGGTGAACGCTTCGGGCTCTTCGGCGTGGACCAATGGGTGGGCGTCGACGGCCCCAGGTTGGTTGAACCGAACGGCAATGTGCTGATGGACGTGACAGCCGTGAGCGACACGATCGCGACCGGTCCCGGGCCCTTCTTCCCCGTTGACTCAACAGCCACTGTGCTGAAGTCGCAGAGCTTGGGTCTGCTCACACCTGCGGGCATTTTTGTTTCAGACCATGCCCGCGAACTGGTGTTCTACATGCAACCTGGATTCACCAGTCCGTTATTCGAGGCTGACAACTACGTGCAAGACATCGGCATTGCCATGTACTCCTCGTTCTATGCGAGCAGCGGAGTGAGGATCGAGATGCGATTGGCGGACCACCACATCGAGGAGTGATGCCCGTAACCACGTATTGATATGAGGACCTTCGCAATGGACGTGCATGTCATCATCCAAGGATCGCACGACAGGTCATGACGCTTCGTCCCGGCCGGCACCACCTTCCACCCCATCGATCACCGACCCGACCCACCATGCGGAACGTAGCACTGATGATCGGCATTGCTTCACTTGTACCAGGTGTGGCGATCGCCCAAGTACCGGACCCGGACTTCGGCAATGACGGCTTCGCCTTGATTGACCTTTCCGGAGCGGACGAGCAGTTCTTTGACATGGTCGTGCAACCCGATGGCAAAGTGGTCGCTGCTGGTTCGGCTTACGGGTTCTCCAACGGCATGGGGTTCGTGTGCCGCTTCACGCTCAACGGCAACCCGGATCCGACGTTTTCGGCCGACGGTGCCTACACAAGCCAGTTCGTTGATTCCGATACCGAGTACCGTGGTGTTGCAATGCAGCCCGATGGCAAGGTGGTTCTCGTAGGAACCATCACCAGTTGGGATTTCGGGACCACTACCGCCTTCGTGCTGCGGTTGAACCCGAACGGATCGCCCGATGGCAGCTTCGGCACCGGAGGCTACGCCTACATGTCGGGTCCGGCGTTCACTGAATTCCGCGAGGTGGCCATTGATGATGATGGGAGCGTGGTGGCCGTTGGCATGCACTACGATCAGGGCGGCAGTCAACTCGGCGATGTGCTTGTGGCACGGTTCACCAGTGCAGGCGACCCTGATGCGGCATTCGCGACCGATGGGGTCTTTCTATGGGATAATTCGAGCTACTGGGATGAGGTGAACGCGGTGCGGATCGCAACGGACGGGTCGATCGTGTGCGCAGCGGGTACCAGCCCGAGCATGTTGGGTCTGGAACCGGTTCTGCTGAGACTCACTGCTGCTGGAACGTTGGACCCGGCCTTTGGAGCTGGAACCGGTTATGTGGAACTGGGTGGCTTGGGTCCGGCGATGGATCTGGATGTAATGGGTGATGGGAGAGTCGTAACAGTGATCTCCCGGCGGGATGCTGGCGGGGCTCGCTTCATGGAAGTGATGCGGACACAGCCTGAGGGCAGCATCGATGTCGCTTTCGGCAACAATGGCGGCGTGGTGGTTTCAGGCATCACCGGGGATTGTTCTTGGGCCGGTGGTCTGAATGTGGACGATTCTGGCCACATCCTCGTAGGAGGTTCGGTGCAGACCAGCTGCGCTGGGATCGGCAATTTCATCCTCGCTGCACTTCAACCCGATGGTACCACGAACAATTTTTTCGGCACCGACGGCTACTACCGGACCACCAATGCGGGTGTTAACGTGTTCTACGCGCCCGATGCCCCGGCGCTAGCTGTAGCGGATGGTCGGGTGCTGCTCGCTTCCGTGGTTTCCGATGGTGCCAACGACGGGGTGGTGTTCGCGGTGAACGGCATTGCTCTGAGTATAGGCCCTGACATTCATCCTGAAGTCCTGGTGCTGTATCCCCAACCCGCCGATGCCCTGTTCTGGTTCCCGGCAGATGAAGGTGCAGTTATCGATCACATCGAGATACATGATGTTGTCGGTCGCCGCGTGATCGTGTTAGAGAACCACTTGGCCCAATCGCCCATCGGGCTTCATCAACTACCGAGCGGATCCTACTTGGTGCAGGCACAGATGGGCCATAAGCGTTACGCCGGGAAGCTTATCGTGCAACTTTGAGCTTGTCGGCCATCCAGTTCGGGCGGTCCGATCTGTTCCCTCGCGGTTCGTCACTTCATCAGGGCAAGCACATGATCAGTGGTTAGCATTGTATTTCGCGACTTCAATACCATGCACGCACTCATTCTCATGTTGTCCGTAACAATGCTGTTGGCCTTCACCCTTGACGGAAGTTCGCTCGTGGTGGAACCCAACCATAGCACCATCGCCTTCACCGTGCCCATCAGCAACGGGCTCACGACCATTACCGGCAAGTTCACCGACTTCACCATCGACCTGGAACTGCCGGATGACGATCTCACGCACGCGCGCATCCGTGCGGTGATCCAAACGGCGAGTGTGAACACCGGTATCCCATCGCGGGATGCCGACCTGCTCACCGCCGACTTCTTCGAGACGGAGAAGTACCCGACGATCACATTCACCAGTGACAGCATAACGGGAGCGGAACCGGGCTATACAGCGCACGGCCGCTTCACCATGCACGGTGTCGAGAGATCAATGGCGCTTCCTTTCCGCGTGACCGGTCGCGATGGCGAGAGCACCATCGGCTTCGAGGCGCATACCCATGTGCTGCGCAGCGACCATGGCGTCGGCATCACGTTCAAGCACACCGAAGATGATGGCTTCATCGGTAATCTCATCGGCGTGGATATCTGGTTCTGGACAAAGGCGAAAAAGTCGGTCACGCGGAATGCAAATGAGTAGTTTCACATCATGAGCATTGCCGTCAGGTGCATCCTGGATCCGTGGATCATGATCGGAGCGTCCGTGTTCATGTGCACTTGCGCAGCACACGAAGCCCATCGATACGAACCACAACGGATCGAAGCCGAAGTGCGCGCCATGTTCGAGCAGTATGCCAACGCCCAGCGCTCGCAGGGGCTACGCGGTGAACTACCCTTCCTGGACACGAGCAATGCCTTCTTCTGGGTGCCACCCGGATACGCCGGACCCATCGGTTTCGATAGCGTGCGGACCATCGTGGAACGGACCGCGCCAACGTTGCGCGCGATCGATCCTCGCTGGCGCGCGCTGCGCATTGAGCCGATGAACGATTCGATGGCTGCCTACACCGGTGAACTGGAGGCTGTGACAGTTGGCATGAACGACAATACCACGCGAACGACGTTGCTGGAGACCGGCTTCGTGGTAAAACGTGCGGACGGATGGAAGCTGTTATGCGGGCAAACGTGTTACGCTCCACCGGAAAAGGAGGGTCCATAAGCATGGCGTAGCCGTCCAACCGGGTGGAGCCGCTCGTGGAGAACATCTGCCGTCGTGAAGCGCGCAAGCTCACCTCGACGCTCACGCGCTTCTTCGGAAGCAAGCATTTGGAACTCGCCGAGGATGTGGTGCAAGAGACCTTGATCAAGGGCACACGCGATTGATCGTGTAGAAGGATTCCCAGCAGGTGATGGACAGTGTAACCGAGGGATAGCCGGTCGGCGTCATATCGGCAAAGCAGCGTGCTATGATGAGATCACTTGCCATCCCACTCTTTGTCGCCATACAGTTCAACCCGTTGTTCGCGATCGCTGGTAGCACTGTACATGGCGCAGGGCCTGTTCTGCGGACGCCGCTCGTGATCGAGGCCATTCGAGGGATCCGTGTAACGGGCGAGATCGATGTCGAGATCAAACAAGCACCGGTCCAGAGCGTGCTTGTGGAAGCCCAGGCCAACCTGGTGCCGCTGTTGATGACCACTGTTCGGAATGGGGTTTGGACGATTGATACGGGCGACAAGCAGTACTCCACCTCCGAGCGCTTTGTCGTACACATCAGCGTACCCACTTTGGAACACATCACATCAGACGGTCCGGCGAGCATCCTCTGTGCCGGGACGTTCACGACCAACGCGTTCGAGGTGGTCTCTACGGGCAATGGAAGCGTGTCGATCACGATTGCAGCGAACCGGATCACCTTGTTGAACGACGGCCCTGGTGCGATCACCGTGGGCGGCACGTGTGCTGAACTGAAGGCCACCGCAAGGGACAGCGGACCCATACGGGTACATGCCTTGTCGTGTGGCAGTGCCATGGCCAAGATCGATGGGAACGGGGATATCATCCTGGGGCCGACTGACCGGATGGTGGTGGCGATCACCGGGAGCGGCGATGTGATCCTCACCGGAAAGGTGGCTGAAGTGGCTTCGGAAATCGATGGTCCCGGCCGGGTGCGCTATGCTACGGCCACGCCCGATTGAGGGCTTCGTGGATGGATAGGTCGCACTGCGAAACCGTAATGCACGATCAACGATCTCCAAGCACATGAAGTACAACCACACCTTGGCGTTCACCCTCGCGCTGATCGGGTCGATGGGCGGCCAGGCCATAGGACAAGTCGCGACCTCGGACCTTTTTGGGCGAACACCGTTTCGCGAGCTGGCAGCAACATGGCCGGGTGTCATGAACGCCGTCCATGTGCAAGGCATGGTCGTTGGAGTGATCCACGGCGACAGCATCTCAACACATGCACTAGGCTACTGCGACGCTGAGGCGAGGACGCCGCCTTCCACAAACAGCCCAGCATACATCGCATCGGTCACCAAGGTTTTCGTGGCACAGGCGATCATGCAGCTGGCACAGGATGGCAAAGTGGACCTCGATGCACCAGTGCGCACATACCTACCGCGCTTCAGGTTAGCGGACAGCACCGCTAGCGCTACGATCACGATTCGCGACCTGCTCGCTCATCGGAAAGGGCTGGAAAGTTGGGCGATCACCTTTGGTGAGGCTTATACCGGCCAAATGAACGATGAACGGTACTACAGGCTGCTCTCCCAGGTGGAGCCGGGAAGTGAGTTCAGCTACTCGAACCTGCACTACACCCTTCTCGGTAAAGTGATCGAGAGCGTTACAGGGCTATCGTGGAAACAGTACGTTGAGGACCGGGTGTTCGCTCCCTCTGTCATGCGATCCACACATGCTGCAGTAGCCACGCTGGCGGACAGCCGTGCGATGCGGCCATTGGAGCATGGACTCGATGGATACCGCATGCCCGATGAACGGAAAACCGACCGCACGATGCACGCAGCAGGAGGCGTGGTTTCCACCTGCGAGGATCTGTTGCGTTGGTTGCATATGCATATGCATGATGGTCGCGATGCAAACGGGCCGGTGATTTCCGGAATCGTGGTGCGGTCCATGTATGAAAGCCAGGTCGCATTGCCAGAGGAACATCCGTTCATTCCAGGCCAATCCCGAACCGGCTGGGGTCTTGGGTGGATGTTGCGCGAACATCGCGGCGCTACGTTCGTTGTGCACAATGGCCTCTTCGCGGGTGCTGCAGCGTTCATTGGCTTTTTGCCGAAAGAGCGGATCGGGGTTGTGGTTCTTGCCAACGCCAAGGAACCCGGTATGTGGATGTGCGAAACGGTGGTCGCGCAATTGCTGGACCGCCTATTGGGCTTGAGCACACAGTCCTATCAGGATCCGTTGCCACCATGGTTTGCGGCTGCGGCCGGGGAACCAGTAGAAGAACCAAAGTCGAAGGATGGGGTCGGCACTACCCTTCCAGGATCCGCTTACGACGGGCGTTTCAGCAATGCGGATTGGGGCGAACTGGATGTGACCTTCGATGGACATGAACTGCGACTGCGTATCGGCGATCTCCCCTTGCCATTGGAATGGACCGGCGCGGACACTTTCATCGCCGGTGGAGATCACGAGGGCTCGTTCATGTTGCAGAAGGGCCAGGTGGTCGCGGTCGAACTTGGAATGCCCTTACCGGACAAGGCTAGGTTCACCAGAGCGCGCTGATGGCTGGTTGAAAGAGGGTTTCGCGCCATCATTCACGGTGAGGCGCGCCGTGAACGCATGATATTACCACCACGTGATGGTCACGATCTTTGGGGCATGTCGGCCCCGCTAGCAACAGACGTCCAGCCACTGGTAGAGAACCTCTTCCGCCGCGAGGCCGGCAAGCTCACCTCGGCACTTACGCGCTTTTTCGGAAGCAACCACCTGGAGTTGGCCGAGGACGTTGTGCAGGAGACCTTGATCAAAGCCATGCGCGAGTGGCCGTTCAAGGGAGTCCCCGATGACCCCGTGGCCTGGCTGCACCGCGTAGCGTGCAACGGAGTGATCAACCACTTGCGTCGCGAAGCGCGTGGGCTGGAGCTGATGAATGAGAATTCGGCGCTGCTCAAGAGCGAGTGGACGCTGACATCCACCGTGCATGAAGCGCTCGATCCGCACAGCATCGCCGACGACCAGTTGCGCATGATGTTCGCATGCTGCGGTCCTTCCTTGCCGGAAGAGCGGCAGGTAGCGCTGGCGTTGAAGCCCCTCTGCGGCTCCAGTGTGCCCGGGATCGCCGGTGCTTTTCTCGGCGCTGTGCGTTTGTACCGGTACGCAGCTTAGCGCGCGGCATACGTTAAGGATCGCTTGACCGTGGATCGGACGATCGAACGAAGCGCGCTAGGTAAAGGTATTCCGAGCAATGAGGGCCGGAGCCTGAAGGATAATGGCACCGGCCACATACCGGTTCCTTTACCCATCTTATTTGTACGTGCATATGGCGTTCCACCGAACGGTGTACGTTCGCATGCCGAGCGCATCCGTGGCTGAATGCGCTCACCGCGCGGCTGGACCTCCCGGATCGCCAGCTGCATTTCGTCAACCGAAACACCTCCGGCCCATGGTCGATGTTCATACCGAGGTCATCATCAACAAGCCCTTGGCGGAAGTCTCGGACTACGCAGCGGACCCCGACAATGCGCCGCGCTGGTACGTGAACATCAAAGCAGCCGAATGGAAGACGAACAAGCCGCTCGCCGTGGGTTCGCGGATCGCGTTCGTGGCCCACTTCCTTGGTCGCAAGCTGGCCTACACCTATGAGGTCGTGGAACTGGTGCCAGGGCGAACGCTGGTGATGCAGACCGCCGAAGGACCTTTTCCCATGCGCACCACCTACACCTGGGAGGCCATAGGACCGGGCTCCACACGGATGACGCTGCGCAACACGGGATCGCCTTCCGGATTCTCGCGCTTGTTCGCGCCTTTCATGGCCGCCATGATGCGCAGGGCGAACATGAAGGATTTGAAGAGCATCAAACGGATACTCGAAGGAGGCTGACAACCGAACGGAGGAACACCACAGCAGAATACCGAACGCCCATGATGAAGCACACGTTGATCGCAGCGGGCCTATTGGGATCCAAATTTGCCCACGCCCAACAGCCCATGCCTGCACCAACCGACTTCGACTTCTGGCTGGGCGAATGGAAGCTCACCTGGGACGGTGGCACCGGCACCAACAGCATCACCAAGGAGATGAACGGCCTGCTGATCCATGAGCGCTTCACCGACCCGAAGGAGAACTACCACGGCGAGAGCTGGACCATGTGGGATGCTCAGCACCGGCTTTGGAAGCAGACCTGGGTGGATGACCAGGGCAACTACATGACCTTTGAAGGAGGCCCCGCACCGGAAGGCATGCTGCTCACCACCTACCTCACCGACAAGAAGGACGGGGTGCGCTACCTCTACCACATGGTCTTCGCGGACATTGCGCCGAACACGTTCAACTGGACCTGGAAACGCAGCGCCGATGATGGGAAGACGTGGGAGGTGAAGTGGGCCATACGGTACGACCGGGTCCGATGACCGAACGGTTCGTGCGAGGGAACGCCGATGGAGAGGGGGATTGCGCAGTGGCAGCGGGTGCGTAAGGCGAGGTGTGCAAAGGCGGCGGTACCGCTGTAGCAAACGATGTTGCTCTGGCGCCACAGGCGCGCGACCAAAGGACACTCGGCGAAGCCGAGCGGCAACCGAGTGCGCACATGCGAGGTGGTGCGGGGAGGTGGTGCGGGCGGAGGTGGTGCAGGGGCACCAATTGAAGTGCACCCGCGATGGGGTGGGCGACAAATGGAAACGACAATAGCTTGGCGGATCATTGAGGCTCACTAGACTGCTATTTCAAAGACGACCGGAAGAGATCATATCCGCGCTGATACCTAAACTCCCATCTGTTCTGTAGTTTGTTTCCGTCTTCTTCCGACAATGGTCCAGGTGAGATGTTGGATATCAGTTTTTCTTTTGAGAGAATAGCCCGGGAAAGGCGGCGCTGGCGACCCCAATCCTCATGATCTATAAGCCCACAACACCACTTTTGGTATGAGACGAATCCTGACGCCAGGAGAGTCACCTCTGCGGCTTGCGCACTATTCGAAGGCCGCCATAAGATCAGAATTGGATCGTTCTGCTGCAAGCGATAGAGTTCAACATCGTAGTCATGTGGTTCACTTTGGTAGTCAAGGATCTTGATCCTTGTCAGCAAGCGTCCCAATACAACGACCTGTGTGAAATCTAGAACCACGTAGTTCCAGAATGGCTCGCCGTTTTCCGTGAAAGTGGAATAGTAGAAGTGCAACGGGACCGTGCGCAGATCTTGAACAGCCGATTCATGGGGAAAGAGGCTGTTTACCCTAACATGCCTTTGCAAGAGATCATAGGTCTTGTTGAACAATGACAAGGCATCGGTTCGCTCATCACCTTTCCGATAGTACTCCTCGATCATCCACCCCGCACTCGACCCGAGCAATGCACCACCTATCGTTGTCAGTATCAGGTGATAGTCGTTGTTTCCGACACTACCCCAGTAGATCCCGATCCCGATCAGGGTTGTTCCCAAGATCAGAAGTAACCAGTGTATCCTCCTGTTCAGCTTAGAAGTTTCTGTCATCGCTTTCAAAGCTCACGGTCCGTGTCTTGCATCAGTCTTGGCTTTCACCTCACACCACCCCCACCCCATCCACCTCCTCCATCACCCTCCCGGTTTCCGTTAGTGCCACGATAATGCGTTGGTAGTGGCGGATGTCATCGAAGGTGAGCGTGCGGCCGTGGCGGTCCTTCAGCCACTTCTGCGCGGGCTGGTAGCCACCGATGTAGAAGTTCCATGCTACCTCGGGCACCTTGTCGAAGTACTGCGCATCGTTGATCCACACTTTGCCATGGCCCTTGTCCGTGGCCACAAAGCCCGGACTGTTCGCGCTCATTTTGCGCGATACCTCGTTGTTGCCGCCAACGGGGTAGCTGGTGATGTACTTGTCGATGCCCTCCCACTCCAGCAGGTGCAGTTGCCGCAGCTTGGCACCCAGTTGCACCAGCGCGCGGAACTTCTTTTCCGCAACGGCTGTCTCCCCGGCCAAGGAGCCGGGGTACGGGATCCGAGGAAAGTCGCTCTTGAGGAACTCCTTGTACTTGGCGCGGTAGGCCGGGCTGTGCAGCACGGCGTAGCAGTAGTCCAGCACATCCAAGGGCAGTAACTCCTTGCCTGTGCCGTGCGTGAAGAGCGCCTCGGGTTTGAAGGTGTAGGTGAGCCCTACGCCCTGCGCTAATTGCTCTACCAGCTTGGCATCCAAGTTGGGCTGCACGCCCTGCGCTAGCGCCTTGGTCTGCTTGGTGGTTTCGGGGTAGAGGTAAAGAGGGAAAACGTAGCCGTTGTCCAACGAAGAGATGACCCCTTTACTGACAACGTCGCGGGCGATGAGGTAGGTGTGGCTGTAGTCTCTATTCGATTTGCATGAACAGAATGCAAGATTCTCTCCTTCATAGAGATGTCGCATCACCTTCTTCTGCGGGCTTGCATAGAAGCCACGAGAATTGCCGGTATAGAACGTCAATCGGCTATCGAAAGGGCGATAGGTCACACGCTTGACACATGCTTCGGACCAGTTCTCAATCAAGTCCGTCTTTGCCGTGGGCACGGTCCAGTCACGCGAATCCTTGTAGAGCCCATACTTGGCGCGAATCTCCTCGACCGGTAGGTTTCTGAAAGTGTCCACGGTTGACAACAGCGTGCTTCGGTCTATGGAGACAGTGAGGTCATCCTGCGCGGAAGCGAAGCCCATTGTGTGTAGAGGAAAGAGGTCGCCGGTATGAACGCCGCTGCTGTATTCCTGTTCCAGCCCCAAGTCGACAGGCTTGAAGAAAAGGTACGGCGCCGCCGGTTTCACAATCTCGAACTTCACCTTCTTCAATAATCCCTCGTTCAAGTTACCGTACTTGTATTCGCGCTCGCCGATAAGACTGCCGTAGTGAACCTTAGCTGGCCCGGACCGCTTCGACTTGCTGCGCACAAAGAGGTTGATGCAGACGCCTTGCTGAATGTCAAACACGTTCTCATCAACTACACCCTTCTCCAGCAGCTTTGTCTTCTTCGTACTCCCGTGTAGGTCGATCACGTAGATCTTGTCGAAGGTGTTCAGCAAGTGCCAGCGCATGCCCCGGAAGGTGGGGTTGTCCAGAAAGCTGTGGTTGTTGATGTAGGCGAGCACACCTTCACCGGTCTTCTCAATGAAGTGCTCTCCGAAGCGGATGAACTTCACATAGTCGTCACCGAGCCAGTGCTTCTTCTCGCCGAAGTGTTCGCCGTCCACGTACTTGTAGTCTTCGATCAAGCCGCTGATCCATTCGCCCTTGTTCGTGCTGATGCCGCTGTACGGCGGGTTGCCCAGCACCACCATCACGGGCGTATCGCGCTTCACGGCATTGGCCTCGTTGGCCTCCTGGCTCAGCCAACTGGCGAAGAGGGTGCCGGTGTCGGGGTGGGCTTCTTCCAAGCTGTTGGTAAGGAAGACGCGTAACCGTTGTTGCTCCGCGTTCTTCGGCCCGGCGTTCGAGGTGCCGTGCGGCTGGCCCATGTCGTAGCCGGTTTCGCGCAATACGAGGTCCAGCTTCAGGTGGGCCATGGCGTAGCTGGCCATCAGCAGCTCGAAGCCGTTGAGGCGCGGGATCAGGTGCTGCTCCACGTATTGTGGCCACATGCCCTGTTGCCCGTCGAACTTGGCGTACACCTGCCGCACCACTTCGGCGAGGAAAGTCCCAGTGCCCGTGGCGGGGTCCAGCACCTGCACGCGGTGCACGGTGCGCTTCTCCTTGCGCTTGCCCGTGGTCGTGCGGTTGTCGGTGTTCTGCGTGTCCACCTCTATCTGGGTGGTGCTGCTGTCGGCCAAGCCCATCGGCAGGCCGAACTCGGTCTTCAGGATATCGTCCACCGCACGCACGATGAAACGCACCACGGCATCCGGCGTGTACCACACGCCGCGGCTCTTGCGCAGCTTCGGGTCGTATTGCGCGAGGAAGTCCTCGTAGAAGTGCATGAAGGCATCGTCGCGCCCGGTGCCCTTGCCGAAGCCGCTGAGCAGCTTGCCGATGTCGGTGGCGCGGAAGATGTCGGCCAGCGCATCCACGATCCACACGATGCGCTCGTCGAGGTCGTTGCCGCTGATGCTGTTGAAGAGCTTGCGCAGGAAGGGGTTGCTCTTCGGGATGAGCTTGGCGGCCTCCTCGCGGCTGAAGCTGTCGAGGCTGCGGTCGTGCAAGCGCGCGGCGAACATGCCGTAGGCGATGGTCTGCGCGTAGAGGTCGGCGAAACTGCGCGGTGCGATGTCGTGGATGAGGATGACCTTGAAGGCCTCGAGCTGCTGGCGCAGTTCGGTGTTGGCCTGGCTCTCCTCGTCGCTGCTCACGGCCTTCTCGATCACGTCGGCCAATAGGCGGGCCTTGCCCGCCATCATGCTGGCGAGCTTCTTGGCGCTGGTGATGGTCTGCCCCTGCCACGCGGCGAAGTCGGTGATGAGCGCGGTGAACTTGTCGAACTCACCGGGCAACGGCTTCACCTTGTCACCGACCACCTCACCAATGCGGATGCTGGTGGTCGGTTCGCCGTTCCGGTAGAAGCGGAACTCGAGGTAGTCGGTGATGATGAGGTTGTCGAGCGAGCCCCGGTAGCGGTCGAACTGTTCCTTCAGGCTTTTGCTCGACAAGTCAACGCCAACATCCTTGGCCTCTACGTAGCCAACGGGGATGTCCTTGCGCGTAAGGATGTAGTCCGGTGCCCCGCACGCGATGCGCTGGGGCTCGTTGGTGACATCGACGCCCTTGCACAATGCGGAGAGCAGTCGTTGCAGGTCGGGCCGGTAACTGTGCTCTGTGGCTTTGCCGCTGCGGTAGAGCTTGTCGACCGCGACGAGGTATTCGGTGGGGGTCACGCCGTGAATATCCGAATAGGTTCGGGATGGGGCCTTACTGGAAAAGCACGAAGCACGTCCCAATGACCACCACCGTCACCAACGCGAACACCGCCCTCGCATTCAAGCTCATATCGTGCTTGTCCATTTCCTCCTGACTGGTCACCGGCGACCACATGAGTTGGAACATCTGCACCAAGAGCACCCGGATGGCGAGCAGGACCCTCAAGGGTGCAAACGTCGGCAACCGGAGGCCTTGCAGTGCGGGCATGCAGTCATTGCCTTCCTGCCCCTAGCTTATTGCCGCGCCGATCGACGGCGTTCTTGGCAATGGAACAATTCAGGAAGGGGGCCATCGTGCCGCGCGATGGCGGCTTATGCCGCATAACGGGCGCGGCCGTGCTGAACGATAAACTCTGCTACTACGTGGTGGACCTGTACGGCAAGGACATACCGGGCGGCACCTACTTGCAGCATGCCGTGGTGCTGGAAGAGTTGAAGCGGATGGCCACCTACGCCGTGGGCGACCAGGTGCGCTTGCGCAACGTGTTCGGGCACCTGTATGTGAAGGCGCGGTGGTGGGACAGCAAGAAAGGCCTGCTCATGTACCGCGTAACGGACTACTACGAGGAAAGCCGCATGCCGTGGATACGGTCGCAGGCGGAGCTGGATGCACTGGTGGTGGAGCGGATCGTCACCCCTGTAGTGCAGTAGTTGGCGGGCTTGGCCCTGTGGCTTTCCGTTGTCATCGCATCACCCCGTGTTATCACCCTACCGGGTGATGCCGTCGTCCTGTCACCCGGTGCCCTTGCCCGATAGGTTCACGCCGTCATCCTATCACCCGGTTGTATCACCCGATAGGGTGATGCCGTCGTCCTGCAACCCGCGCCTGTGGCCCGCTGGGCTCCGGCCGTTGTCCTATCACCCGGTGTGATCACCCTACCGGGTGATGCCGTCATCTGATCACCCGCCCCCGGCGCCCGCTAGGCTCCGGTCGTCTTCCTATCACCCTTCGTTATCACCCGAGCGGGTGATGCCGTGATCCCACCACCCGGTGGTATCACCCCATCGGGTGATGTCCGCATCCGATCCCCTCGGCCCGTCATCCGATCACCCGCCGCTGAGAACCGATCACATCCTTTCGGTGTGGAGTTGTGCTCGCCCCGCGCCCCGGCGCCTTGGCCAGCGCACCAACCTCTTTTTGCGATTTATCCGCACGAACCCCCGCTTTTCCGGGGGGATGACCCCCGCGTTTCCGGGGGGTGGGGTGGTGCAACATCGGTGCGGCTTCGTGCGCTACTCCACCACAACCAACGCGTCGGGCACACGCAACCACAAAGGCCCATTGTCATGGGAACGATCATCCTGTATACCGTGAAGCTGGGCCTGGACAAGCTGAACGCCACCCAACTGGTGGAGCGCGCCCGCCTGCACACCACCAGCATGACGGGCAACGCCAACTTCGTCACGCCCATCCCCGCGCTGAACGACATCGACACCAAGGCCGACGAGACGGAGGCTGCGCAGATCATGGTGGACAAGAACGGCGGCAAGCTGGACCGCCAGACGCGCGATGAGCGCCAGCGCGAGCTGTACCAGATGGTGAAGGACCTGGGCGGCTATGTGCAGGCCGTGTGCGGCGGCGATGGCGAGAAGATCGCCAGCAGCGGTTTCGCCACGCGCGCCCTGCCCAATCCGCCGCAGCCCATGCCCGCGCCCACCAACGTGCGCGCCTTGGCCACCGATATGCCCGGCCAGGTGAAGCTGCTCTTCGGGGGCGTGAAGGACCGTAAGTCGTACGTGATCTATTGGACCGATGGCGATCCGCTGGTGCAATCCAACTTCACCCTCCTGGACATCATCAGCACCACGCGCTTCGTGAAGGACGGGCTGGACCGCAACAAGAAATACAGCTTCCGGGTGGCCGCCGTGGGCCGGGTGGGGCAGGGGCCCATGAGCGATGTGGCCGTGGTGCAGCCGTCGTAGCGCTGCAACAACAGTAGCCAACGGCGCGGCCCGCTTGCACAATAGGCAGGCGGGCCGTGCTGTTCCAAGAGCATGAAGCGCCGGAGATCCACCGCCCGCGCCTCCGCCCCCAAGGCCAGCATGGCCCACGCCGTGCTGCTGATGCACGAGGGCATGAAGGAGCTGCACCGCGTGATGCGGGCCTTGGGCCAGCGCGCCGACCGCTTATCGCCCCAATGCGCCGGACTGCTGCGCCTCACCCGCACCGAAGGCCTGGTGCTGCATGCCTTGGTGACTTCCGACGACACGTTGGACACCCTGGCCGGGCGCCTAGGGATGCACCGCCGCACCTTGGGCGGGCACATCACGAAGCTGTGCAAGAAGCTGGGCGTGCAAAGCACCCGTGGTCTGGTGCGCGTGGCGGTGATGGCCGGGTGGGGGTAGGGCCGTTATTACAACCGCACCACACGCGCGGCCGTTGACCGGTCCCCGACGAAAAGCCGCAGCACATAAGGTGCCGACGGGAGCGTTGCCAGGTGCAACGTGGTGGTGGCCTGCCCGGTGTACTGGCCCAGCCACGCAGCCGAGTACACCTCGCGCCCCAGCGCGTCCGTGAGCCGCACGAGGTGTTGCGCGTCGTGCTCCGCGAAGTAGGTGACATGAAGTTCGTCCGTGAACGGGATCGGCCAGACGTGCAGGGAATCCGTGCCGTCGAAAGCCAGTGGACCATCACATCCGTTCACCAACGCTGGCAGATGGGCATCGAGCCATGCGCTGCGTGCTTCCACCCAGACCTTCAGCTCCTGTAGCTCACCTGCCCATGTGGCGGGTGCCGGTGCGGGTTCGGGCCAGATGGCGTGGCCGAGCGTTGGCCAACGTTGGAAGTTGATCGTTTGCGCCTCCGCGATGTGTTCGCTGATGCTGTCCACCACGGCCCCGATGCTGTTGGTGGCCAGCACGCTATTTCGCAACGCATCCCATCGGCAACGCACGCTGTCGCGGAAGGAAACATCCTGCAGCAAGCGCGCCCACCAGAAGGGCACCTGACGCCGGTCGTCCGGACAGGTGAGGCCGAATTCGTAGGCCCAACCCGCCACGTCGGTAGCGCCGCAGAAATCGGCGTGGCCCCACGCAAGGTCCATGTCCCACAACGGACCGGCCACCAGCTTGCCGCCATCCGCATCGGCCTGCTTGTGCAGGAAGGTGCTGCGCCGGTAACCATCGACGTTTCGGCCCAGTTCGGTGAGGAGGAAGTAGTCGATGAAGGAGCGCGTGTCGATGTAACGCTGGTAGCCGACGTTCGGATCGGTGAACGATGCTGATGAGAGTGCGTCCTCGAAGCCGTCCATGAAATCCTCGATGTGGTCGACCTGCGCATCATGCGGCGTGGACGGGTATTCGAACAGGAAGCGGATCTGTTGGTCGCTGCCAGCGTGCGGCGGTGGATGGTCGGAGTCCCAGCTCGGAACGGGCGGTCGGTCCTGCCGGTCGATCTTCACGATGTAGCCGCCGCTCACACCGGGAATGAGCGTGTCGGCTGGGCTCAGCTTGGCCACGTCCACACGGTGCGCGCCGCGCTTGATCTTCTCGGTGAGGACGTACACACCTTGGTGCTCCCCGTCCAATACAAGATCCACGTGGCGGGTGCGGGGCGCGTAGTGGCCCATGCGCCGTGCGAGCTCGTAGCTCAGCGCGTTGCGCACGCCCGACTTGTCGAGGTACACAGGGTCGAGCACCCAATCACTTTCAGCGGGCATGCCGAGCAAAGGCGCATCGAGGTCTTGGCCCAAGCCGTCGCGCAGCTCCACGGAGTAGGGGCGTTTCGGCTGGTCCTGCGAGCTGTGGCCCCGCCGCTCGATGCCCACGGCGCCCTCGTAACCGGTGGCGGGATCCTGGACGTTGTTCACGGCTCCCGGCCCACTATCGATGATGCGCAGATGTCCAGTCACCTTCCCAGTGTCGGGCACGTGGGACAACGGCGTGGTGATGACCGCGATGGGCAGCGTGCTGCTAGTGAACAGCCTGAAGACGGCCGGAGCATTCCCGAGCAGGATGGACCAACTGACCACTGCGCCACTGTCCGCGAGCGGATCGGTGTCTTCCACGCGCAACCACCAGATGCCAGCGGCGGGCTGCCCGTTGTTCACGCGCCCCAGGTGGCCGTGGGGGCGGTGCACACCGGTGTATGGCGGCACGCCGAAAGTGACCCGCGTTCCGCTGTCGCGCAGACATGTGCCCGTGAAGTGATCGGTGTTGTACCCGACCGCCGTGATCAGCTGCACGGCAGTGCTGTCCGGGGCCACCAACCAGATGTCCAGGTCGCCGATCCACGTGTGCTCCACGGTGAGGCAGACCTGTTCGAGCCCGAAAGCGACCGTGTCCAAGGTGCTCGATGCTGGTGCGGTAACGTCCAGTGGCAACCACAACAATGAACCGTTGGCGGGAACGGTCCCACCGGGTCCATCGTACTGTTGGGCGTGCGCTGCCTGCGCAAGGACCATTGCGATCAGCAGGTGGGAGCAGGCGCGCGCCAGCATGGTTCAGAAGTGGAAGCCGTAACCGAAGAAGGTGCTCTGCATGCCGAAGAGGCTGAGCGAACCGAGGGCGAGCCCCGCCACGACCAGCAGGAAAATGACGTATCGCCCGACGCGCATCGCCGCGTTGTCCCAGCCGAGCAGCCGCATGGTGGGCAACATGAGAAAGGCCAGGCACAAGCCCATGAACGAGGGTTGGAACGATACGGCGGCCAGGTATGCGAAACCGAGCCCCACCGTCATCTCCATCACGATCACGGGCGCGCTGTCCGGATGGCTGCGATCGATGAAACGCTTCCACGCCGCGCGGACGCCACCGGTACGTTCGCTGCGTTGGCGTGCGGCCACATCGCCGGTGACAAGGAACTGCGCCTTGCCGCTGATCAGGTAGGCGACCACGCCGATGCTGCTGAGCGTGCCGAGCGCCGCGTACAGCGCCGTGCTTTGCGACAGGAACCTGACGAGCCTCACAGGGCGGTGCGCCAGACCGATGATGAAGCACAGGATCGGCGCGATGAGCGTGAGCAGAGTGATGAGGAAGAAGTCGGCGCTGTAGAGCGAGTTGAACGCGTTGAACAGGCCGATGGTGTGAAACGTGGTCGCTGAGCCGCCGATCTCGAATGTCACAATGCGGTCCACACCGAAGTAGTAGGGCAGGGCCAGGTTGGCGTTCAGCATGAAGAGGAAGTACAACAGCGTGAGCGGGAGGTTGAGCGTGGGAAAGAGGATGTCCAGCTTTTCGGTGCCGGTGATGTTCCGTGAGTTGATGAGTTCGCGCCCCATGCGGTGCAGGAACTCGCAGGTGCCCCTCGTCCATTTCATGTGCCGGATGCGGAAGGCGCGCACGGTATCCGGGAACTGCTCGAAACAGGTGACATCGGACACGAAGCGTCCGCGGAAGCCGAGCTCACGGGCACGGATGGCGAAGCCAAGGTCCTCGCTAACGATCTCGGGGAAGCCGCCGATCGCTTCCCATGCTTTGCGCCGTAGGAGCGCACCATGGCCGAGGAACATCACGAAACCGTAGTCGTTGCGCAGTGGCTGGTACCACTCCCAATGCAGATTGATTCCGATACCCATGTCGCGAGCGAGCTTCGTGGGCGCCTGCGGATCGGACTTGTGGTTTGCTTGCGTGAAGCCGCATTGCGGGTCGGCCTCCATGATGGGCACGAGCTTGCTGAGGAAGTCGCGCGGCAGGATCTCGTCCGCATCGGCGATGGCGAAGTACTTCTCGCGCACCACCGTGGCCAGCGCGTGGTTCAGGTTACCGGCCTTGAAGGCGCGACGATCGCTGCGGCGCACGACACGCACGAGTGCCGGATACGCTGTGGCGAAGGCGTCCACACGGGCTTGGCACACGGGATCACTGCTGTCGTCGAGGATGTAGACCAGGTACGACGGATAATCCTGTTCCACACAGCTCTGCAGGCTGCGTTCGCTGATGTCGTTGCAGGTGGTGTAGAGGATCGCGACCGCTTCCTGGCACGTGGGAGCGAGCGCTGCGGTGGCACGAACACCGGCGATGTTGTCGCGCCGTGTGCGACGGTACCACCAGGCGAAACCCACTACGCACAGATTGTAGATGCCATACAACCAGGCGAAACAGATGAAGCCGGTGTAGAAGAGGAGCACCAGGCGCATCGGCCAGTCGTAGCCGTAGTTGATGAGATGTAGCAAGCGCGGTCCGAACCACAGGAGCGATAGGCCCCAGACAACGAACACGGTGATGAAAAGATGGGGTTTCGGTCCTGCGGTGCGCGCTGTCGCCGCGGTGTTCGCCGGGGCCAGAGTTGCGTCCGCGGTGAGGTCTTGTAGATGTTGTCGCATGGCCGGGATCAATTGGTGTGGTGGTGATGTTGGAGGGCGCTGAACCGCAAGCGTGCGCCGAAGGCAACGGAAGTGAGTTCGTTGAAGAAGCCGTTCTCGTAGCGGACCGAAGCCATGAGCCAGAGTGGGCGGCTCACCGGGAACAAGCCGGTAACGAAGGCGCCGCTCATGCGCATACGTTGCTGCACTCCACCTTCAGGAACGATGCGTGATGATCCGATCACATAGCCGGCATTCACTTCATACCCTCGTCCAGGCGTGATCTTCGTAGCTAGCACAAGTCGCCGCTCGCTCACTTCGCGTTGGGGAGATGCGAACAGCAGCATCGGTTCCAGCGCAACGGACCGTCCAATGCGATAGCTGCCGCCCAGGTAGTACAACCAGTCGCTGGGCGAGCCACCGCCCTTGGCCAACTGCACGCCGCCCTTCAGTGACAGGTCACGGCGGAAGAAGAGAACATGCTCGGCGCGCAAGGCACGTTGCGTCGGTGCATCATCGAGGAGTCGGACGGCGCCTTCGAGCAGCGTGCCATGGTGTTTGTTCCACTTGTGGTACGCACCGAACGAGACCACCTGCCCATTGGCGCTCCGCCGGAGCAGGTCGGTGTTCTCGATGCTGATGGAACGGTCGTAACGAGCGTGTGCCCGCCATCGCTCGCCGAACATGCGTGTGATCTGGATGAGTCGCAGGCCGTTGCCTCGTAGACCGTCCACGGTCGATGGTCCGGCCCACACATCGAGCTCCATTTCCGAGGCTTCGCGGCGCATCGCATCCAGGCGCTCTCGTGGCAATGGGTCGTTCGGGAATCGTGCGGCTGCTTCTTCATAGTGCTTTGCGGCCTGGCGATGATCGCCCTTGCACTTCGCTGCGTCGCCGATGCCGATCCATGGTTCCAGAAGCTCCGGATGCGCCGCGTGCAATGCTGCGAAGCGCTGGCCAGCATCGGCGCACATGCCCGCCCAGAGCGTCGCATATGCCATACCCATACGGGCGTCGAGGTTGATACTGTCAAGCACGAGCGCGGCCAGGAAACGTTCACGAGCCTTGCTGTGCTCGCCCGCCCATGCGTACGTATAGCCAAGGCCGTTCATCGCTGCGACATTGCCATGGTCGGTTCGGAGCAGGATATCATAGGCGCGCACCGCATCCTCGGTTCGACCTAGCCACGCGTTCACTTCGGCGAACTCGCGCAACGCCGTCATGTCATCCTGATGGTCCAGCAACCAATGCCGATAGTGGTTCAGTGCTTTGGCCAGGTCGCCTGTGCTTCGGTGCTGCCGTGCGAGATCAAGTGCGTTGGTCTGTGCCAGTAGTGCGGTGGTGATCGCTATGGCCAGTAGCGTCATGCTCAACCGGAGCTTGGTTGCTTGTTTCGTGAAGGTTCGCATGCGTCAGGGTTGTGCCTGCAAATGAGAAGATCCACGCTGCCGGTGCATGATCCGTGATGCCGGAACGGACTACCGTGCGGATGAGCCGGGCGATCGACGCGACAGGGTCTTTCCAGTGCAACGTCAACCTTCTGTAGCCCTTGTGGGCAAAGGGTTTCCTAGCGAGCGATGGGGCGCTCGCAATGCCGTCCATGACGCGTGCACCGGCACTTCAATGCACCACAACGAAGCGCACGGCCCGGGCATGCGCGAACAAGGTGTATGCACCCGGTTGCCAGGTGCGCACGTCGAGCGAATTGTTCTCCAGGGTTGCGGTCATCGATCGCCCTTGGCTGTCGATCACGCGAGCATCCGTGATGGTGCCGACCCCGGTGAAGGTCACTGCTTCCGTTGCCGGAAGTGGAGTGGCCCTTGGGCCGCTGGGCAAGGCGTTCTCGGCGAGGCCGATGCTGCCGTTGCTCGCTCCGAAGGTGAACATGTCGAAAGTTGAAAGGGGGTCGTTGGTCTGTACTGTTCCGGCATCGTTGCCTATGCAGGAGCCGGTGGTCGTGCTTCCAGTTCCCTGCCAGAGCGTTCCGTCCCAGAACGCGGTTACAAGCGTGTTGCAAGCCGGAAGGCCGCTGGCGCTGGCATCCTCCCAGAACAGTTTCACATGGGCATTGTCAACGGTTCCGGTGCGGGCAAGGGTCCAATGCTCCAAAGTGCTCACGGTGAACAGGTCGGGCCCGAGCAAAGCCGTGTTCGATGGCGGCAAAGCGATGTACTGCGCCGTGAATTCGGTGTCCTGGTCGTTGATGCCGCTGATGCCGATCCTGCGCCATTGGCCATTGTTGCCAACGGGGAAAACGAAGTCACTGTTCCCGATCTTCATCATGGGCCCGTTCACATGGCTGTTGTCCGAACCATCGGTGGAAGTCGCACCGTGCAGCAGCACGAGCAGATCGTTCGCTTGCGTGTGCACGAGCCCTTGCTCCATGGTGAGCATGCCCGCCACTGTGCATGTGCCGACCACTTGCACGCCTGTGCCCGAGTTGGCCACGCGCATACCGTGGAAATTGCCCCCGCTCACCAATGCCATGCCTTGACCGGTGAAGGCGATCGTGTTCCCATCGGGGTCGAACGTGCCCATGTTGATCCACGCCGCAGCCACCTCGATCTCCACTGGATCGGTGTGCTGAAGCGTGGCGCCCGCGGAGATGGTGACATTGTGGAACCGGTAGGTGCCCGAGCCGCGGAGCTCGGCTTGCTGATCGAAATAGACGTCGCCGGGGTCGGAACGGAGAACACCATCGTTCCTTATCTCCAGGTTGCCGCCGAAGTGCATCGACCCCGCGGTGATGCGTATGCTGTCCGTTGCGTTCGTGAGTTCCACCAATGGGCCGAGCGTGGTGATGTTCCCGCCGCTCTGGTCGATGTGCAGGTCGATGGTGCTGCCGGCCGCGTTGGCCACGTTACCGTGGAATTCCACGTTGCCGCCGGTCACCTTCAGCGCACCGCGGCCGCTGCCCGGCGATTGGCCGAACCAGAGCGCATCGCCGCCCACCGTGAGCGAACCATCGCTCATCTGGTAGGTGGGGCTGTTGGCTCCGGCTTCGCACTCGAAACCGAGTTCTCCGATCACGTTCACCGCGCCGCCGCTTTGTTCGAACGTGCTGGGCCGGTCGGCGCTGCCGTCGGCGATGGCCAGAACGGAGGTGACGGTGGCGGTGCCGTTCGAGATGACGAACAGTCCGCCAACGTCCGCGATCAAGCGGTCCGTGGTCAACGCGCCCCCGTTCAGGTGCACCCGGCCCTCGCCTTCGACAATGAAGCGGTCGGCAACGGCGAGGTTGGCGGAGATGGTGAGGGACCCGTCAAGGATGAACACGCGGTCGGGCACGAACACGGAGGCTGTGCTGATGACCGGGTCGGCCATGGCCCCGGCATAGTTGGAACTGTCGATGGTGATGTTCTCGCCGTCCAATGGCCAATCGGACCAGTTGCCGGGGTTGTTCCAATCGCTGTTGATGGCGCCGGTCCAATCCTGGGCATGCGCACTTGCAATGATCAGGAGCAGGGTGGGCAGGAGAGTTGTGCGCCGCATGGTCAGTGTTGAATGATGATGCGTTCCGTTCGCCCGTGCGACGTGGCGAAGTAGATGCCCTCGCTCCAAGAACCCACGTCAATAGTACCGCTGCGCGTGGTTAGGAGATGCTGGCCCAAGGCATCGAAGACTTCAACTGCTTCACCGGGGACGGCAGTGCGGAGCCATAAGTGGTGGTCCGCCGGGTTCGGGAACACCACGGCCACCGGTCCCTGGGCGGTGGCCACGACCCCTGTGCTGATGGACGGGGCGAAGCGCGTGATGAACGCATCATAGGTGTCGATCGCTGTGAACGACTGGATGCCCGACGATATATCCAGGTCCGCTGTTCCCTGGAAGGTGCCGTACGACCCGGAGAGCAGGAGGTCGCTGCCGACAGTGCACAGGTGCGGGCTCGCATCGTACCAATCGCCGCCAACGGTACCGTGGTACAAATAGCCGCCCGAAGGATCGAAGCCGATCACGGCAATATCGAATTCGCCGTTGCTGCCGATCGTGTGGCCCAGCGCATCGCTGTCCATCTCGGCGCCCACGGCGAAGACACCGCTCACCCAATAGTTCCCGGTCGCATCGATCGCAATGTCCACCAAGGACTCATTCTCGCCGCTGGCGCCGTTGCCCATGTGCTTTTCCCAGATCAGTGCACCACTGGGCGAGAGCTTGATCAGGAACCCGTCGTAGTTGGTGACGCCGAACGGTGCGAGCGTTACCGCGTTGTTCGGATACGCCGTGAAATCGTGATCGAACTGGCCCGCGATCAGGATGTTCCCCGCAGCATCGGTGACCAGTGCGAGCAGGTCTTCCGGAATGCCGCCCACCGAGCCGCGATGGCCGCGGATCAGGTGGGACCATTGATAGTCGCCGTTCGCGTTGAACTGGACCACGCCGATCCACTCCGCCGGCTGAAGTGCTCCCTGGCCCGTTGGATGCACGGATCCACTGCCGGGATCGAGGTCCGTGGTGGTGATGTCGTCGTCTTCGCCCACGGTCCCCCAGTTGATCACCTCGTTGCCCAGGCCGTCGTTGTGCACGCTGACCCGCGGGCCTTCGTTGCCGCCACCGATGCGCTTGGCCCACAGCAATGCCCCGCCCGATGTGTAGCGTGCCAGGAATTCAGTGTTTTTCTCGTAGAAAGCGCCCAACGGATCGGTGGAAAGGGGATATGAATTCGGCGAGGGGTCCATGTCAATGGTGTCGAGGAAACACCCCGTGATGATGAGGTCGCCAGTGGCCGGGCTCATGTCCATGTCGCTTACGAAAGAGCGGCCAGTGTTGGGCAGCACGCTGGCCCATATCAACTGACCGGCGGGATCGAGCTTGGAGAAGAAGCCGTCGAATTCGCCGGCCGAGGTGAAGAGCAGGCTACCAGGGCCGGGGTCCAGATCGGCGGTTTGCTCGAACCAGCCTCCGAGGTGGATGTTGTCCGCGCTGTCGAGGACCACCGTGAAGATCCGTTGGTCGCCGATGCCACCGATCTTGCCCGCCCAAAGCAGCGCACCATTGGGGTCGTACTTGGCCACAAAGCCGTCGTACAGTCCGTTCGCCGCAATGTTCATGGTGCCTGGCCCGGGGTCGAAATCGCAGATACCCCCGAAGTGGCCGACTAGGATGGTGTTGCCTTGTCCGTCCACCGCCATGTCGCCGACCATGTCCCAAGCCGTGCCCTTGATTTCAGCGATGTAGAGTGGTTGTGCACGGGTGGTCAGGGACACGAGGCCCAAGAGCGCTGATGCGAAGAGATGCTTCATGGTGGTCAATGCTGGACGATGAGGCGTTGTGTGCGCCCATCGCATGAGACGATGTAGAGGCCCTCGGCCCACGCGCTCACATCAATGGTACCTGCCCGTGTGGTGATCATCTGTTGGCCGAGCGCGTCGAAGACTTCCACTGGCCGCTCAGCCCCGGTGTGCTGCAAGTAGACCACTCCGCGGGCCGGGTTCGGGTGCACCATGAACGGCACGGTGCTACCTGGCATTCCTGCTCCGCCCAATGCCAGCCCGCTCAGGTCATAGCACGCGAAGAAGGGATCGTTGCCTTGCTGCGCCGCCACGTTGTTCACGCCCGGGCCAAGGTCCAGATCGGCGGTCCCGGTGAAATAGCCAACCATACAGAACTCGTTCGCGGACGGGAAGAGCTGTGAAGGTCCATCCGGGCCGGGACCACCGTACGCACCGCTCCATAGGTATTGGCCGGACGCATTGAAGGAGGCCACGAAACCGTCCTTCGTCCACATGGGTCCGTTGGCCGTGACTTGCACAGATGGCCCAGCACTGTTCAACTCGGCCGTGTTCACGAAGACGGAACCGATGTACACGCGGTCCAACTCATCCACGGCACAGATCGCGTCATAGATGTTGTCATCGTTGGGCGAACCGAATTGTTTCTCCCAGATCAACGATCCGTCCGCTCCATCGAGCTTCAACAGAAAGGCATCCGTGCCCGCACCGCCATAGGGTACCAACGATAGTGGACTGCCTCCGACGGTCGTCGGATAGTTGCTTACGAATTTCCCTACGAGGTAGGCGTTGCCTTGGGAGTCCACGGAGATGTCCGTGGCGCCCTCGTTCTGTCCGAAGCCTGCACCATTGCCGCCGAAGAAGAACCGGCACCATACCAGATCGCCGTTCGCATCGAACTTGCTCGCGAAAGCATCCTGCAACGTGCCTATGGGATGATACGGCAGTGCTTGTGCGGCACCGGGATCATGATCGGCCAGGGTGGCCGTATCCGGCCATCCGAACGAGGTGCCTGCCAGGTAGAAGTATTCGTTCACACCATCGTCCCAACGGGTCACCTCCCGCAAGGATGATGTGCCCCAGGGCCGATGCCATTGGAATGCACCGCTGCTGTCCAACCTCGCGTAGATGAAATTCGTAAGGCCTTGGCCCGGCACGGGCGGCGGTGGTATTTCGGCCCATCCAGGACCGGGGTCGTAGTCGGTCGGGTTGCTGCCGAGCGCTTCCCCGAACATGAAGAGATCATGACTGAGCGGACTGTACAGCAACCTCACGGTGGCTTGCGTGCTCGCAGTGCCATCACCTACCTGCGCATGCCAGAGCAGATCGCCAGTTGCGTTGAACTTTCCGTACCACCCGTTCAGTCCGCCGTTGCAATTGCAGGTCACCGCGGCAACTCCTGGTCCAGGGTCGACATCAGCAGTGCCACTGGCTGTACCGCTCGCATAGAACTGGCCGTCTTCAGTGAACGAGAGGTTGCCGATGGTGACCTTCACTGTGCTGGTGATCTGCTTGTGCCACAGGTAGCCACCATTCGCATCGTATGCCACGATCGCACCTTCCTCAACGCCGGCCAAGGTCTCCAGCCACACCGCGCCTGGTCCGGGATCCACATCAATGCTGTCCCATACTTGCACGGTGGCCAGGTAGCCGCCCATAGGCGATGGGTAGAGGTCGAAAATGCTGTAGGCGTGCGTGGGGTAATGGTGCAGGGAGGTCAACGTTTGGGGGCGTAGTGCTCCGTACGTGAACAACAACAAGATGAGGGTGGTGATGCGCATCGGTGGTCAATGTTGAATGATGAGGCGTTGTGTACGGTCCTCCCATTTCGCGAAGTAGATGCCCTCGCTCCACGCGCTCACGTCGAGGGAATTCGAGCGAGCGGCGATGATCCGTTGCCCCAGTGCATCGAAGACCTCCACCTGCGCGTTGGATCCAATACCGCGCAATGTGACCAGTTCGTTCGCTGGATTCGGGTACACTCCGAACGGTTCCGCGATCCGCAACCCTTCGGCCTCGCCGAGTGCCAACCCGCTCAGGTCGTAGCAGGCGAAGAAGGGGTCGGTCTGTGCGAGGGCTGTGAAATTCTGGGTGCCGGGACCGAGATCCAGATCGGCCGTCTGGCGGAAGTAGCCGGCCACACACAATTGGTCGTTGTGCATGATGAGCTGCGACAGGCCGTCGTTCTCCGGCCCGCCATAAGTGCCGCTCCATTGGTACGCGCCGTTGCCATCGAAGCAGGCCACGTAGCCATCCCAGTTGTTGATCGGCGGACCGTTCGCTGTGACGGTCACCGAGGGGCTGTTCATGTTCAGCTCGGCCGTGCCGTGGTAAGTGCTGGTGATGTAGACGCGGCCCGCATCGTCCACCGTGCATATCGCGCTGTAGCAATCGTCGTTCTCCGAACCCAGGTGCTTCTGCCACATCACCGATCCGTCATCACCATCGAGTTTCAGGAGCAGCGCATCGCTTCCCGCACCGTTGTAGGGGACGAGCGACAGCGGGCTTCCGCCAGGGGTGTTCGGGTAGTTGCTCACGAACACACCGGCCACGAAGGCGTCGCCGTTCGCATCCACAACCACGGAACTGCCGCCTTCATTCTGCAAGAAGCCCGTGCCTAGGCCACCGAAGAAGAACTGGCACCAGACCAAGTCGCCGTTCGCATCGAACTTGCTGGCGAAGACATCCTGCAAGGTGCCGATGGGATGATAGGGTGCTACGATGCCCGTACCGGGATCGTGGTCCTCGATGAAGCCCGTGTTGTCGCTTCCGAAGGAGGTGCCGGTGAGGTAGAAGAACTCATCGGTACCATTGTCCCAGCGCGTGGCCACGCCGCCGCCACCGAAGTTGCGGAACCATTGGTAGGTGCCGCTGCTGTCCAACCGTGCATAGATGTTCGCGTTGCGGTAGCCGACCCCGCCGGTGACGGCTTCTGGGGTGATGATGGCGGTGGATCCGTTGGGGTCGAAGTCCACGGGATACCCTCCGCTCATGGCCGTACCGAAGACGAACACATCGTGGCTCAACGGGCTGTAGGTCAATGTCGCATGGCCTCGCTCGTTCAAGGTGCCCCCGATCTGTTCGTGCCAGATGTAGTCGCCGTTGGCGGTGTACTTGCCGTACCAGCCTGTGCGGTAGTAGGACTCGAACCCGGGCGGTCCGTCAACACAATTGCACGATACAGGGGCCACGCCCGGTCCGGGATCCACATCACCACTGCCGCTCACCGTACCGCTCAGGTAGAATTGCCCGTCCTCAGTGAAGGAGAGCGCGGTGACGCCCAGGAATACCGTTCCGCTCATCTGCTTGTGCCAGAGGTAAGCACCGTTGTCGTCGTAACCAACGATCGCGGCCTCCTCGAAACCGCTCACGGGTTCCACCCAAACGGTGGCGGGTCCGGGATCCAGATCGATGCTGTCCTCCACGTGCACGGTGGCGATGAAACCACCGAGCGGGGAAGAATGCAGCGTAATGCCACCGACGCCGGTGGTGGCGAGCGGATGGATGGAGGTGGGGGTTTGTGCCGCGACGAGCGTCCCCGCGGCAACGGGTGCAAGCGATAGTGCGATCCTGAACATGTTAGCTTGTGCTGAGGCCACCAGTCCGATGACCTGCACGCCGAATGTCCACCGGTTCCAGCGCCTAAGAATGCTCGTCCGGACCAAGCGGGATAATCCCCGGCCGAAGCGGGTTCTCATTCCACCACCACCCTCGGCATCGGCGTGTAGTGGTCCCGTTCGATCCACCATTCGCCTTGCGCGTCCTTTCTCCAGATCAGGGTGTAGTGCACGAAGGAGATCAGCGTGTCCTGGCCGTTGCGGTAATGCAGTTCGGAGGTGCCGTATTGGATGGCGCGCTGGGTGGCCACATGGAGCGCTTCGATGCGGTGATCCCACGACACACCGTTGCCCTGGAGCATGTCCCAGTACGTGCGGATCGACCCGCGCCCGTTGATCACACGGCCCACGGAGAGCACGGCGGCGGAATCGTGGTACACCTTGGCGATGTCGCCCATGCGGTCGGCGGCGAACAAGGAGTCCATGCTGGCGTAACGGGCCCGGATGCGCTCCTCATCTTTTGCCCGGTCCAACGGACCGGTGGTGCCGTTGGTGCAAGCGGCGAACGCGGCCAGAAGCACAGCCGGAAGGATCATCCTCATGGTGCGATGACGCATGCCGGCGGGCCGGGGTTGCTGGAACCCAAGCCGCAGCGGATCGTGCGGAGCGCCACCTTCTGGTGGCGTTCCTGCTTTCCGGGCCACGGGCTGTTCACCGTGGTGAGCGGCGGGCCGCTTGCGCGCGGTACGCTCTCCGTCATCAACGTCCTGGGCAAGGAGGTTCTGCGCACCGCGGGGCACGGGATCCTGGAATGGGGCGGGAGGGCAACGGCGGAAGCACGCACCCGGTCTTCGTGATCGCAGAACATAGCTTGGCGCCGATGTGCTACAGCACCACCCTTGACAGGGACATCCGTGAGATGGAGCGGATGTACAACAAGCGCATGCTGGAGGACAGCAGGCGGAGCTACATGCACCCCGAGGAACTGGAGAACCTTCCGGACTTCGACGCGCCTTGGGCATCGAAGCGGACCTCGGCCTTTGCACGTCCCTTTTGGCCCGTAATGACCAAGGACAAGCCCGATGCCCTTGAACTGCACCGCTGGGGCTTCCTCCCCAAGCAGGTGACGGACGAGGTGTATGCCAAGGAGTGGCTCAAGGAATGGGCAACGTTCAACGCCGTGAGCGAGGACATAGAGAAGAAGAAGACCTATGCTGAGGCTTGGGCCAAAGGCCAACGGTGCCTGATCCCCGTGACTTCGTTCACCGAATGGCAGCACGTGCCGGTGGAGGGACGCAAGACACCGAACAAGATCGCGCACGACATCCGCACCAAGGAGGAGGTGTTCACGCTGGGCGGTATCTGGGAGGAGTCGGCCATGGGTTATCGCACCTTCAGTGTGCTGACCACAAAGGCCAACCCGCTGATGGAAGTGATCCACAACACCAAGAAGCGGATGCCGGTCATAATTCCGCCCGACATGCACCAGTTCTGGCTGTCCACCAGCTTGGACCTGGACCACGTGAAGCTAATGTGCGACCCTTATCCGCAAGAAGCAATGGAAGCGGAGCATGCGGCGGCTTGAGGGATGTGCGTTTACATCCGAGCGCTGCTTGTGCAGGGCATGCGCGAAGCAGCCGGTGCGGTGGGGTTCAGGACTGCTGCGCGCTATCGAACGTCTCTTGCCCCCCATCCACCCTCCTGCACACCTGCCATAACCGCTGCTCCTCTGGGCTAAGCATGTCGAGGCTTTTGAAGGTGTCGCAGGAGAGGATGAGCTTGCCGTTGCGGAGGGCCAGGAGCAGGCCTTCGTCCAGGGCGCGTCACCCGGTGTTGTCACCCAAGCGGGCGATGTCGGCGCCCACCAACCTGCGCGCCATCACCACCAACATGCCCGGCCAGGTGAAGCTGCTTTTCGGCGGCGTGAAGGACCGCAAGTCGTACGTGATCTACTGGACCGACGGCGATCCGCTGGTGCTGGCCAACTACACCATCCTGGACATCATCAGCACCACCCGCTTCCTGAAGAGAGGCCTTGACCGCAGCAAGACCTACAGTTTCCGGGTGGCCGCCGTGGGCCGGGTGGGGCAGGGGCCCATGAGCGATGTGGCCGTGGTGCAGCCGTCGTAGACTTTCCACCGTAGCAGCCAACCGGGCGGCCCGCTTGCACAATAGGCAGGCGGGCCGTGCTGTTCCAAGACCATGAAGCGCCGCAAAGCCCCACCAGCGCAGGCTTCAGAGCCCAGCATTGCGAGTGCCGTGCTGCTCATGACCGAGGGCATGCGGGAGCTGCGCCGCTTGATGCAAGCGCAGGGCCGCCGCAACGGTGCCGCAGCCGGACTTCCACCGGGCTTTGCCGACCTCACCAACCGCGAACTGCAGGTGCTGCGCGCCGTGGCCAGCGACAAGGAACCGTTGCTGGACGTAGTGGCCGACGAACTGGACATTCACCGCCGCACGCTCGGCAACCACATCAAAGCGTTGTGCGAAAAGCTGCAGGTGAAAAGCCTGCGCGGCCTGGTGCGTGTGGCCGTGCGGGCCGGGCTCTGCTGAGGGGAAGGGCTGCACGATCGGTGGCATTGCGGCAGTCAGACAAGTCCTGGCTTTTTGCGGGGCTCCAGCTGATCCCCCACCCAGCATCGCGATTTTTCGTTTCTTTAATTCACCCTAAACCCCTGAGCCATGTTCCGCAAACTGCTGTTCGCCCTCAGCCTGTTATCGTGTGTGTTGGCGCAAGCCCAACTCGGAGACCTTATACGCCCACGCGGCATAGTTGCGAATGCGGGACAAGTGAAGAAGGCCGATGGCAAGGTGGCCGATGAACTACTGTACCGCTGGCAAGGCCCCGACTTCTCCATCGCCTTCATGGCCGATCGTTTCGTTTACGAGATCAGCTATGTGCACAAGGACACGCTTGCTGCCTACCGAGCGGCCAAGCCCGAAGAGGGGCGTGAACTGCGTGGAGGTCACCACCGCATCGAGTACATCTACCCCGCAGGCACCGCAGCGCGCCTTCTGGCCGAAGGTGGCACTAAGAGCAAGATCAGCTACCCCGACCACAAAGGCGGACCGCAGATAGTGCCCATGGTGTACGACAAGCTGGTTTACAAGAACGCCTTCCCCGGTGCGGATGTGGTGTTCACCATCACCGCCGATGGGCAATGCAAATACGATGTGGTGGTGAGCAAGGGAGCGAAACTCGCCGATGTACGCTTCGACGTCACCGGACTGGACGCTGCAAGCACCAAGATGGACGGCAACCAACTGACGTGCGAGTTGCCCTTCGGGCGCTTTGTGGAGCGCGTGCCGGAGGCGTATGCTGAGAAGAGCGGCGGACGCGAGAAGGTGAGCGCGGCGTATGCTGGGTCACACCGGTCCGTGGGGTACTCGGTCCAGGAGGATGCAGGCGATCATGCTGTGGTGATCGATCCGATCGGCCTCATTGAGTGGGGGACGTGGTTCTGCACGCCGAACAACAGCATCGCCTGGGCGGTGGTCGCAACCGAGGACGGCTTCATGTACGCTACAGGCGATTGTCAATGGGACAATATCATGCACGATACCTTCACGAATTACGATTGGGATAGCAACACGTACACCTATGACATCTGGGTGGCCAGGTTCAAGGACGTCGATAATATCGGAGTTCTGGACATTGACGATCTGGATTGGTGCAACATACAAGGAGGCATCAAGAACGAACTCGCGCAGGACTTGGATGTTTGCGGCAACACGGTGGCCGTGGTGGGCGGAACGTTTTCCAGCACGGGTATCGACTTCTTGGGCGGTAGTAGTTACAACGGTGGTGCCCTTAGCTTGGCCGAGGATGGGTTCCTGATGTATTTCGACGCGCCTAGCGGGGGTAGGACCATGGGCATGTACATCGGCGGGTTGGATGATGACCGGGCCCATACTGTCGAGTTCGATTGCAGACCGTTGGCTGTCCCCTATTGTTATGTGGCGGGAAGTGGCTCCAACGGCAACGTTTATCCATCATTGCCCTTGGGGGCGCTTGGGGGGTTCCAGGACATCCCACTTTGTGCGGGACAGGACCTCGCGTTCTTGGAGCGGCATTCACCGACCGGCACAGTGGAAATGAGGACATTCTACACTGGGGCTTGCGGGACAACGGTGTTGGTGAAGGACCTGGATGTGGACCAGGACGGGAACCCGATCCTGCTGACGGCGGCTTATGACAACATCAACCCCGCGGACCTGGGCATCAACTTCGGTACGCAGCAATTCGGCGGTTCCGACCTCGTGCTCTCGTCTTTCGCATACGACGGCACGCTCAACTGGGCCCGGTTCTGTGGTACACCGTTCTGGGATGGACTGACCTTCGGGAACTGGGAATACTCCAATGACGCCAGCGTAGTGGTGGGCCCGAACAACCAGATCTACTTGGGGTGGTATGCATACCCGAACGGGACGATCGACATGCAAGGGTACATGACCCGGATCGCGAACGACGCCAACAACCCGGCAGAAGTCTGGAATCCCCAACTCCAAATGCCCTCATCGACCAATACGTGCCATAGCACCGTAAAGGGCATGTCAGTGACGTGCTCCGGTACCATCATGGTGATCGGTGACACCGATTGCCAGAACGCCGCGTTCGCCGGAGGACACCAGCCGACACCCGGTGGCTCGCTCGATGGTTTTCTCGTGGAGGTGGAGGACACCGGCACCGGCGGTGTGATCATCGACCAGACCTACTACGGCGGCCTGTACGACGATTGGATCTCCGGGGTCGCAGCACAGGAACCCGGCAAAGTGTACATCTGCGGAGTTTCGCAATCCCCCATTCAACTCGGCGGGATCGCTTACAACGCCTCGGGTGCAAACCCCAACTGGTTACAAGGGGGCGGGATCGACAACAAGGCCTTTCTCGCTAAGTTCCCGCTCGAATGCCCTGACCCCTGCGCTTTAACCCCCGCCACCATCACCATCACCGATGAGACCTACGCCTCGTCGCTAGGGGTAACCGGCTACACCAACCAGACCATACGCATCGAGGGCGATTGGTATATCGACATGGGTTTTGACCTGATCAACTGCACCGTGCACGCCATGACCGGCTCGCAGATCATCGTCGTCAATACCAGCAGTTACCTGTATCTTGAAAATACGCACATCAGCGCTTGTGAAGACATGTGGAAGGGCATCCATCTGATGAACTACCAGACGGGCATACGCATGTTCGACTCCTCCATCTCCGATGCCCAGTACGCCATCTGGATGGAGTTCGGCTCTTACGCTCACGCTGAGCGCTCGGAGTTCTTCAACAACTACGATGGCATCTACATCAAAGAACCCTGTGCAGGATGCTTCAACCTCGTTACCCTGGAACTCAGCGGATGCTCGTTCCGCACCATAGGCGCCGGGCTCAAGACCCCGTATCCCGGTCAAACACCCACGCCGGGGTCCATCGGCTACGCCGGTATCGATGCCCATACCACCTACCTGTCCATAGTCTCACCCGGCCTCAACGGCGACAACGTCTTCCGCAATTTGAACCACGGCATCGTTACTGCCGATGTGACGCTCAGCGTGTCTGAGGCCCGCTTCGAGGACATCAAGCCTGATCCCGCATATGGTAGCAACCTCTACCAGGGTTCGGCCATCTACTCCACCGGCTACGGCGGCTACTGCGGCCTCGACCTGCAAGGCCGGGGCACGGCGGCCAACGATCCCGTGACCTTCCTCAACTGCCGCACTGGCATTTGGACTGAACGGATGGACTTGCGCGCGCAACTCAGCAAGATAGAAGGCCCCATGGCGGTGACCGGTGTAACCGCGCGCTACAGCGGGGGGCTCTCCGTGGACATCAGTGAAAACACCATGGATGTGCAAGGCACCGCCATCGACCTGCGCTTCAACGATGGCGCTAGTTCACTGTCGGTGCACAACAACGACCTTACGTTCGGTATCGCTTTCCCCAGTACCAACGGCCTGCTGCCCGGTGTGTGGGTAGCTGAGATGAACGGCAACAACCCCGCGAGCGAGATCCGCAACAATATGCTACGCACACGCCAGGACGCTGCGGTGTGGAGAGCCCTTTGGCTCAACAGCGCCAGTGGCTACGTGGTGAACGAGAACTACATCGAGCTCACCACCGAATCGGCCAACCGCACCGGTATTGAACTGCGGGGCTGCACCAATACGCGCTTGACCTGCAACAATGTGCAGGGCCCTTCATCATGGACCAGCTCACACACCAGCCAGGCCGGCATCCGCCACAGCATGGGCGACAACAACTACCTGGCGTGCAACAATGTGAACTGGACTAGGCACGGGGTGCTGTTCAATGGCTGGAGCCCGGCGACCGACTTACGGGGGAACAACTTCGGTAATCACGAGATAGGCTTAGAACTGACGCAGAACTCTCTTATTGGGGGCCAGGACCACAAGGGCAACATGTGGAACGTGCAATCGGCGCTGTGGGATGCGAGATGGGTGAACCCTAACTCGCTTGCAGGAAACGAGATCAGCGTTAATGGCTCAAACCCTCTCTGCGTGCCGAACAATGTTTCCCCATTTGCTGGCTGGTTTGTTCCCACGGGACTGCCGAATGATGAGTGCAGCACATTCATGCCCCAATGCCCATCCGTAAATTTCCAAGGCGGTGGCAGTCAGCGTTCCGCGCAGATGGACGAAGCGGTGATGCTTGGCAGCATCCAGAACGGCATTTACACCGATGAAACGCGTTTGACCTTGGCCTATGAACTCTACTTGGCACTGCTCAAGGATCCTGCCCTCTACAGCGGTGGCCCTTACACGGCTGACTTCGTAACGCTGATGGAGAACAGCGTGGCCGATGGCCTGAAGGATGTTGAGCAGCCCCGGAAGGAGTTGTACGAGGTGCCTGGTCCGGTGCTGGCAAGCGTGCAGCAGAACGAGGTGGCGATTGAAGCGTTGATGCTCCAGGTCAAAACCGCCATGGAACAACTGGCTATGGGCGGGCTTAGCCCAGCCCAGGAAGCCGCGTTGTTGGCCAGCATAGCGTCTTGGCAGCAGAACATTGAGAGCTTAGACACCTACAACACCACGGCCATGGCCAATCTGGATGCAGCAAGAACAGTTGAGGCCATGCTGCTCGAGAGCGGGGCGTCAGCCCTCACGAGCACGGAGCTCATTGAGCAGAACGCCAAGATGGTGAACGAGATCTACCTCAACACCATAGCAGTGACCGGAGAAGGTTTAGTTTTCGATGCCGCGCAAGAGGCCGCCTTGTTCTCCATTGCCAGCCAGTGTCCGCTCCTTGGTGGCAATCCGGTGTACCAAGCCCGTTCCATGTACACGCTGATCGATGAAGAAATGGACTTCGACGATGCGCTGATCTGCGTGGCAGCGGGGTTTGCCGTGAAGGATGTCGAGGCAAGCGCACCGCGTGTTTCGGTCTATCCGAACCCCAACCGGGATGGTGTTTTGAACTTCCACATGACTGGGTTGGACGAAACGAATGAGACCAACGCCATGGTTTCGTTGTACGACGCTCAAGGCCAAGAAGTGGCTAGCCAAGAAGGCATAAAGACCAGCCGTTCGCAAATGGATGTAAGCAGGTTGGCACAAGGTGTTTATCAGTGGGTCGTGCGCTTGAATGGTTCCAGGTTGGCGCAAGGGAAGGTGACCATCTTCTAGGGCAAATGATAACCAGGCGGGTTTCCATCGCGCGGTGTGCTGCCGATAGACATATCGTGGCTGGTGTGCTTTTTCTGTTCGTCACGATTTCGGCCAGGCCTCAAGGCCTAAACAACTTGTGGCAGGGTGGATTTGAACACATCAGTGGGCCTCCATTTGGTGGTTCGGATATTCATTTCTACGGTGGTACGGCAGTGATTTCGCCAATGCCTAATCGGGTGATCAGCCTAAAGCACACATCAGCAAACATCTCTGACGCCGGTGGCGACCTGCTCTTCTTTACTAATGGTGTGGTCGTTGGACGAGCCGATGGAGACACGATGTTGAACGGCTCAGGCTTGAACCCAAGTGAGTACACCAATGACTGGTATCCTGAAGCCCTTCTTCTGTTTCAAGCGAATCTGATCATCCCCGACCCTGGCAGTACGGATCGTTATTACCTCTTCCACAACACCGTCGATACCCTTCCCGGTTTTACATCCCGCTACCAGTACGTGTCTATTGTGGATATGAGTTTGGATGGTGGACTTGGCGCAGTAGTCTCCAAGAACCTTGTGATCCATACTGGTGATCTGCAATACGGCCGCATCGGAGCAGTGCGCCACGGCAACGGAAGGGACTGGTGGGTGTACGTGCACGAGTTGAACAACAACGTATTCTTGAGATGGCTTGTCACTCCTGGTGGTTTGTTCGGCCCAGAGTCACAAGGCGCTGGGATCATACGAACGCCGGATGCCGGCATGGTGGTGTTTTCTGAAACAGGAGACCATCTTGCCTACTATTCCGGAGAGCTTGGCTTGGACCTGTTCAATGTGGATCGCTGCGACGGCGCGTTGATGCACGTTGGGCATGTGGATGTGCTGGACGCGTACTACGGATATGGGGTTTCGTTTTCGCCCAGTGGCCGATTTGTCTACCTGAGCGGCGTAACTCATCTGTACCAAGTTGATGCGGAAGCGACGGATCTGCAAGGCTCGGTGCAATTGGTGGCCGATTGGGACTCGACCTATTCGCCGGAGCCGCCGTTCGCGACTTTGTTCGGCGCATCTAAACTTGCTCCTGATGGCAAGGTCTATATCAGTACCATGAACGGCACCGACAAGCTGCACGTGATCAACTACCCAGACAGTTTGGGCTTGGCGTGCGGTGTGGTTCAGAACGCCATAACCCTACCGACCTATTGGAAGAACTCCCTCCCCAACCACCCCAACTACCACTTGGGGGCCTTGGATGGCAGCGTGTGCGACAGCTTGGATGTAGGTTTAGTGGAGCAGCCGGAGAACTTGAACCTGAGCCTGTACCCCAACCCCAACATGGGGGCCTTTGCCATCACCTATGCACCGCAACCCAGCAGCGGCACGCTGGAGGTGCACGCACTGGATGGCCGCGTGGTGCACCGCGAGAGCGTGGCGCCTTGGAGCCAACTGAAGCGCGTGGAGCTGCGGGACTTGTCGCCGGGCCTGTACCAATGCACGGTGCGGTTCGGTGCCCAAGAGGGCGTTAGGAGGTTCGTGGTGGAGTAGGCTACGGCAAGCCTATGTTTGATGGAAGCACTATGCAACCATGCGACATACTTGGGGCCACAGGCCCGCGACCGATGGACACTCGGCACAGCCGAGCGTCAGCCGAGTGCGATCAGCGGGCGTTGTGCACTGCGCGAGCAGGTGCGGAGAAAAACTGGGACAGGGCAAAGTGACCATCTTCTAGAGCGTTCTCTGATGAAGCCTTTCCCTAATCCGATCAGTTCCGCGTGGGAACGGTGCGCTTGTATTGTTTTTGGCTTGGTGGTCTGTAGTGTCGCGCAACCGCAAGGTCTCAACAACCTATGGCAAGGCGGGTTTGAGCATATCAGCGGCCCTCCTTGGGGAGGCTCGGACATTGAGTTCGCGAGTGGTGCCCCTATCATCTTCACCCAGCCGAACCGCGTGATCGATCTCGGCCGCACTGCGACCAACATCAGCGATGCGGCGGGCAACCTGCTCTTCTTCACCAATGGTGCGGTAGTTGGCACATGGAACGGGGACACAATGCAGAACGGGACCGGTCTTGCACCGAGCACCTACACGGACGATTGGTACCCCACCGGGCTGCAGATCCACCAAGCCGCACTGATCATTCCCGATCCCGGCAATGCGGACCGGTACTACCTGTTCCATTGTACCCTGGACGACATACAGAACAGCAAGGCCGAGTTCATGTACCTCACCGTTGTGGACATGAGCCTGAACGGCGGACTGGGCGAGGTTGTGCTTAAGAACCAGATCCTGCATACTGGCTCTATCCAGGCTGGCGGTATTTCAGGGGTGCGCCAGGGCAACGGTCGTGATTGGTGGGTCTATTCCCACGAAGTGAACACCGACCGCTATTGGCGTTATCTGGTTTCGCCCAGTGGAGTGGCGGGGCCGTACGAGCAGACGATCGGTGTGGTGAGACCAGCGGACGGAAGGCGCACAGCCTTCTCTGCGGACGGTAGCAGATTCGCCTATTACTATGGTACTTCGGACCTTGACATCTTCTCGGTGGACCGCTGTTCAGGTCTGTTCAGCGACCATGTTCACATCGACATCGAGGACTACAACAGCAGTGCTGGGGTAGCGTTCTCGCCCAATGGCCGTTTCCTTTATGTCTCTTCGGTGTTGGATGTTTACCAAGTGGACATGGAGGCAACTGATGTGGCGGCCTCAATCCTGCACATCGCTGAATGGGACTCCACCTATTCTCCCTCACCACCCTTTGCCACGCTCTTCAATGCTGCGCAATTGGCGCCAGATGGTAAGATATACATCAGCACCGGAAATAGCACATTCAAATTGCACGTGATTAATCAGCCGGACAGCTTAGGTCTTGAGTGTGATCTTGTGCAACACGGTATCGATTTGCCCACGTACTGGTTCAACTCCCTCCCCAACCACCCCAACTACCACTTGGGGGCTTTGGATGGCAGCGTATGCGACAGCTTGGATGTGGGCTTGGTGGAGCAACCAGAGAACCTGAACCTGAGCCTTTACCCCAACCCCAACGCGGGTGCCTTCGCCATCACCTACGCACCACAACCCACCAGCGGTGTGCTGGAGGTGCACGCGCTGGATGGCCGTGTGGTGCACCGCGAGTGCGTGGCGCCCTGGAGCCAACTGAAGCGTGTGGAGCTGCGGGACTTGTCGCCGGGTATGTACCAATGCACGGTGCGGTTTGGTGCTGCCACGGCCGGTGGCCTCGCAGTGTCGGGCGTTAGGAGGTTCCTGGTGGAGTAGGCTACGGCAAGCCTATGTTTGATGGAAGCACATTGCAACCATGGAACATACTTGGGGCCACAGGCCCACGACCGATAGACACTCGGCACAGCCGAGCGTCAGCCGAGTGCGATCAGCGGGCGTTGTGCACTGCGCGAGCAGGTGCGGAGAGCAGCGTGGCCGACGACCTGAAAGACGTGGAACTGCCCCGCAAGGAACTCTACGAAGTACCCGGCCCTGTGCTGGCCAGCGTGCAGCAGAACGAGACGGCCATTGCCGGTTACATGGACCAGATCAAAACCGCCATGGGGCAGTTGGCGGCGGGCGGTCTGAGCCCAGCGCAAGAGGCCGCGTTGATGGCCAGTATCGCGTCTTGGCAGCAGAACGTCGAAGGGTTGAATACCTACAACACCACGGCCATGGCCAATCTCGATGCAGCCCGTGCGGTGGAAGCCATGCTGCTTGAGAACGGTGCGGCGGCTCTGGCGAGCAGCGCGCTGATTGAACAGAACGCGAAGCAGGTCAACGAGATCTACCTGAACACCATAGCCTTGACCGGTGAAGGATTGGTCTTTGACGCCTCGCAAGAGGCTACCTTGTATGCCATCGCGAGCCAATGTCCACTCCTTGGCGGCAATCCGGTTTACCAAGCGCGTTCCATGTATACCCTGATCAACGAGGAGGCCGATTTCGATGATGCGTTGTTGTGTGTGGCGAGCGGTTTTGCCGTGAAGAACGACGAGGTTGTTTCGCCTGGCATAGCGGTCTATCCGAATCCGAACCGGGACGGGCAACTGAACTTCCTCGTGACCGGTCTGGACGATACCATGGGGCACAGCGGCAAGATCGTCCTGTTCAACGCGCAAGGCCAGGTAGTCGGGCACCACATCATCAACAGCAGCCGCGCACAACTGAACGTTGCAACTTTGGCCCAAGGGGTGTACCAGTGGACCATGCACATGGATGGAGAAAAACTGGGACAAGGCAAAGTGACCATCTTCTAGAGCGTTCTCTGATGAAGCCTTTCCCTGATCCGATCAGTTCCGCGTGGGAACGGTGCGCTTGTATTGTTTTTGGCTTGGTTGTCTGTAGTGTCGCGCAACCGCAAGGTCTCAACAACCTATGGCAAGGCGGGTTTGAGCATATCAGCGGCCCTCCTTGGGGAGGCTCGGACATTGAGTTCTACAGCGGCGCAGCCGTGATCACTTCGGAACTCGACAGAGTCATCGACTTGAAGCACACGTCTGCGAACATTACCAACGCCAATGGTGATTTGCTGTTCTTCACGAACGGTGTCGTGGTTGGTCAAGCCGATGGTGATACCATGCTTAACGGTTCAGGCCTCAATCCCAGCGACTACACCGACAACTGGTACCCTGGTGGGCTGCTTCTACCACAAGCGGCAATCATCATCCCAGGCCCTGGAGATGCGGAGAAGTACTACTTGTTCCACTGTACCTACGACGACATACCGTCTTTCACGGCCTTCAACCTCTACGTTACAACTGTGGACATGAGCCTGAATTCGGGGGCTGGGGAGGTCGTGGAAAAGAACGAGGTCATCCTCTCAGGCGAGATACAGGCGGGAAGACTAGACGCTGTGCGGCACGGCAATGGAAGGGACTGGTGGGTATATGCCCATGAGGTGGATTCCGACCGCTTCTGGCGTTTCTTGGTGTCGCCGAGCGGCATTGATGGGCCGTACGAACAGACCATTGGGGTTGCCCGACCAGCAGATGGCGGGCGGACGGTCTTCTCTCCGGATGGGAGCAAGTTTGCCTATTACTGGGGTGGGTCTGACTTGGACATCTTCGCCGTAGATCGTTGTTCCGGTAATATGAGTGACCACGTGCATGTCGCCATCGATGATTTCGACGGTAGCGGTGGTGTTGCCTTCTCACCAAGTGGACGATTCCTGTATGTCTCGTCCGTGTACGATGTCTACCAAGTTGATATGGACGCTCCTGACGTGGGGGGTTCTATCACTCACATTGCAACATGGGACTCCACGTATTCACCATCTCCTCCGTTCGCTACACTCTTCGAAGAAGCCCGCCTAGCCAGGGATGGCAAGATCTACATCAGTACTGGCAACAGCACTTTCAAACTGCATGTGATCAACTACCCGGACAGTCTCGGCGCAGCGTGCGACATTCAGCAGCATGCCATTACGCTCCCCACCTACTGGTTCAACTCCCTCCCCAACCACCCCAACTACCACTTGGGGGCCTTGGATGGCAGCGTATGCGACAGCTTGGATGTGGGCTTGGTGGTGCAACCGGAGAACCTGAACCTGAGCCTTTACCCCAACCCCAACGCGGGGGCGTTCGCCATTACGTATGCACCGCAACCCAACAGCGGCACGCTGGAGGTGCATGCACTGGATGGCCGCGTGGTGCACCGCGGGAGCGTGGCCCCCTGGAGCCAACTGAAGCGCGTGGAGCTGCGGGACTTGTCGCCGGGCCTGTACCAATGCACGGTGCGGTTCGGTGCCCAAGAGGGCGTGAGGAGGTTTGTGGTAGAGTAGGCGGCGGTGCGGCGCAACCCGGGCCACGTTTCCAGCGTAGACCGGCCGCCGAAAACCAGCCCCATGCGCATTCCCCTCCTCGCTCTTGTATTGCTCGGCCTCAATGCCGCGGCCCAGACCGGTCCCGGTGGTGTGGGCAGCAGCAGCAACAACGTGCTCTGGCTCGATGCCAACTACGGCGTTACGCACAGCAGCAACGTGGTGACCTCCTGGGCCGATCGCTCGGGCAACGGCAACAACGCCAACCTGCCCACCACCATACCCACGGCGCAACCCACCCGCGTGCTGAACTCCGTGAACGGCTACCCCTCGCTCGATTTCGACGGCACGGACGATCAGCTGTGGGTGAACGACCACGCCTCCCTCGACCTCACCGCCTGGCACTTCTTCATTGTGGTGACCGCCGACGTGCAGAAGAACTACAACGCCTGGATGGTGAAGGGCGACGACAGCGACGAGAACTTCGAGATGCTGAGCTACAGCGACGGCAACATGCACACGCCGACCAAGTACTCCGACAATACGCGCACGATCCCCAGTTCAGCAGGTGGTCAGGTCACCACCACGTCGTTCGACGTCTTCGAGTACAGTTACAACACCGCGAACGGCCGCGATGTGTACAAGAACGCCGGTGGCATCATCACCGACAACGAGAGCAAGACGCCCAAGGTGAACAACCTGCCGTTGTACATCGCCAACGAGAGCAGCACCACCGGGCGCAACGTGAACGGCGACATCGCCGAGGTGATCGCGTTCAACGCCCGCCTCAACAGTACGCAGCGCATCATCGTGAACAACTACCTGGCCGCCAAGTACGGTCGCACCCTGGCCACCAACGACCTCTACATTCAAGACGAGGCGATCAACGGCAGTTACGACCACGATGTGGCCGGGATCGGCCGGGTAAGCAGCGGGAATTTGCAGACCGATTCGCGCGGCTCAGGCATCGTGCAGATCGGTAAGGCCGGTTACGGCGGTTTGGGCGATGACGAATTCCTCCTGTGGGGGCACGACAACGGCGACTTGGGGCCGTACGGCGTCACGGACCTGCCCACCAGAGTGCAAGGACGCTGGGAGCGTGTATGGCGTGTGAACGAGGTGAATTCGAGCGGGGGCGCCGTGAACGTGGGCAACGTGGACATCACCTTCGACATGGCCGGGTTGGGCCCTGTAACGGCAACGGACTTGCGCTTGCTGGTGGATACCGATGGTGATGGGCTCTTCGCGGACGAAACGCCGATCAGCGGGGCCACCAACGTGAGCGGTACTCTGTACCGCTTCTCGAACACCGCCGCGTTGCAGAACGGTTACCGCTTTACGCTGGGCAGCACGAACCTGGGCTCCACGCCGCTGCCCATCGAGCTCATCTCCTTCACCGCGCGCGGGGCGGCCCCCAACACGGTCGATCTGGAATGGAGCACGGCCACCGAACGCAACAATGATCACTTCACCGTGGAGCGCTCGGAGAACGCACAGGAATGGACGGCGGTCGCAACGGTGCCCGGCGCAGGCAACAGCAGCACCACGGTGCACTACGCCACCACCGATCGCACGGCCTACGGACCGGTGTTCTACTACCGCCTTCGGCAAACCGACACCGATGGCACCAGCACCACCAGCGATGTGATGATGGTGAACATGGGCAGCATACAGGACGAGGCGGACTACGCCTATCCCAATCCGTTCTTCGGTCCCTTCACCGTGGTGCTGCACGGGTTGGATGCGGTGGATCGTTTCGAGATGGTGGGCGCCGATGGTCGCGCCCACGCCGTGCAGTACACGGCCATGGGCAACGGCTCGTTCCGCATCGATCCGGCCGATCTGCCGCCGGGCCGCTATGTGCTGCGCGCCACGGTGCACGATGGCGCAAGCGTGCGCTCGGTGAACGTGGTGCACTGATCGGTGCGCGTCGGCGCTCCGTTGCCGAAACCCTACCTTGTACGCAGATCACCCCGCAGCCGCATGGCCCGTGGCGTTCCACCAACACCCGGCACCATGAACAACTGGCCCAAGAAGAACCTGATCCTCTCGCGTCCTGATGCGTCGGACCAGGGCTGCATACGCGTACTGCTCAACGGCGACACGCAAGTACTGGTGAAGACCCTGAAGGATTTCGAACGCTGGAAGGAGCGTTACCCCGATGCCCGCATCATCGGCAGCACGCCTCTGGTGGGCAATGGACCGGCCGACCGGTCGGAGTGATCGTAAGGCTCAGGCCGGTTGGGCCTCTTCCGCAAGGGAAACGAAGTGTGCCTCGGCCTCGCTCCATTCCTCCCAGATCAGCAGGGCATCCACATCGGCAACGCCCAACGTGGCGGGCGACCAATGACCGTTGGCCATGCCGAAGATGAGCGCGGGCCCGAAGAAGGGCCGGTCCTCGTTGTCGCCGGCGAACCGGTAACGGATGGGATGGTCCGTGGCGTTCTCGCTATCGTCGATCACCAGGCAATGCCCTTGGGCGATGTCCACGGTGGCAATAACGTTCGCGGACAGCATGTCCATGATGTCCACCAACGCCACATCGATGGAACGTACGGTGCGTTGGAGGGGGTCGATACGGAGTGCTTGCATAGGGTTCGTCCCGTGGTGCCGGGCAGCTGAAGGGCAGGGTAGGAGCAAACGGGTGGATCCCGCTTGCTATCGATCGCGCTGGAGTTGACGATCAACGTTGGCCCTTGGCACAGAGATACGCCGATCGGTGCGCGCGCCGACCTGCACGACGGAATATTCCCGAACGCGCGCAGCACGCTGGTTTATTTTGACCATGGTCCGTCAAGGCCTTCCGCACGACCTACCTTTCACCCAAGCTTGGCTCCGCTTCCAAGCCGCCGAAGACCTGTAGGTGGTCTTCTTCCGAAGGCACATCGCGTCGACGCGCCCTCCGTTGCACATCTACCGATCGCGGAGCATCCGAACCAACAGCGCGCGACCGACCGGGTCAGTACTCCGTCCGTTCCGGACATCCGCCATGCGGTTGTCATGGAGCGGGGAGCAAAGAGGACCGGAGCGGCATGCGCACAAGAGCCCGACCATGGAAGAAGACAGCAGGACGTTCACGCGCATATCGCTCACCATTCCCCCGAACCTGTGGGGCCACAAGAAGATCAAGCTCAAGAACAAGTTCACCCAACTCACCGAGACCGACCTCCACTTCGTGGTGGGCCGCGAGCGTGATCTGCTCACCCGCCTGCAAGCCAAGCTGGGCCTCACCGAGGCTGAACTCACCACCATCATCAACGCATTATGAGCACTTCAACACCCTTGCCCCGTCCGCGCACATCCACGGCCATGACCAAGGCCGAGGCCAACGCCTTCAACCACCTCTCGCGCAATGCAGAGAGCTGCGTGCGCAAGAACATCCGTGTGCACGTGGAGAACATCAACGTGGGCCATACCGTGGCCATGTGCTCCGCCGAGCAGCGCGCGTTCGGCCTGTTCAAGCGTGAACTGCATCCCTCCGACCTGGTGCACGAGGCCGAGCGGGCCCTTGCGCCATTGCGCGGTGTCGGCATCACGCCGCTCATCGTGGTGCGCCACACCCTGCTGAACAACTCCACGGCGAACGTGGACGACGTGATGACGCTGCCGGCCCCACGGTTCTGGGGCCGCATGGGCCAGCGCTTCCGCGCGTTCATGTACATGGCACGCGTGCCCCGTACGCAGACCATGGATCCATTCGGCTGGCGGCGCGCCATGAGCGGATCGCACCTCGCTTCCTGATGATCATCGCGGCTGCTTCATGGCATTCCGTGCAGCCCTGGTCGACAGGTTCGTCCAGTGCGGAATGCGCAATTGCTGGATCCAGGACGATCGAACCGCAACCCCAAGCACCTTGAGCACTCTCACCAGACAGCTCCTCAGTCTGCAAGCCCCGCACATCGTCCGCGAGCTGCGTGAAGCGTTCGAGGAGAACGAAACAGAGCTCCGGTTCCGCGCACAGGAAATGCGCCAGCTATACACCGGGCGCTCACCGGCAGAGATGAAAGTGCCTTTCCTCTTCGATCAGTTCCAAGTGTACGCGGTGTACAACGTGCTCGACGGTTCGTTCGGAAAGCTGGTCATTACGGCCATGGGCGAGGAGGACATCGATCGGCCGAGCTTCAGCATCACGGTTTTCCTTACCGCGTAGGACCGGAGCGGAACGTAATCGTCCCTCTGAACGGGCCGTATTCACCGTGCGCCCGGGCTGGCCGCACAAGGCGGATGGCCCGGACCGTATGCGGCGGGGGCGGTTAACACCTACGGCCGATCTCCACTGGCGGGCACTGCCGCGAACGTGAGGATGAACGTGGCACCGGCACCGCTCGCAGGTCGATGAACGATGTTGCCGCCCATGGCCAGCATGAACTCCCTGGCGATGGCGAGCCCCAACCCGGTGCCGTGCACCGGGCCCGGTCCGGGGGCATACCGGAGGAACAGCCGGTCGGCGTCCTTCTGCGGGATCCCTGGGCCCTGATCGGAGATCAACAACGATACCTGGTCACCTTCCGGAACGATCTCCAAGGTGATGCGGCCGTGATCCGGTGAATGCCGCACGGCATTGTTCAGGACATTCACCATGACCCATACGGCCTTCGCTGCATCCACCTTGATCCGGAGGTCGGTTGTGCTGCCAGGGCGCGCGAAGCGGATGCCCTTTTGTTCGCCCTGCCGGCGAACCGCATCCAGGGCATCATCGATCAACGGACCCAGCGCATGCTCTGCGATGGTCACGCGGATGTTACCTGTCTCCACCTGCGCGAGGTCCAGCAGTTCGCTTACGATGCGCACGAGCCGCTGATGGTCCTTGCGCAGGTCGGCGATGATCGCCGTCTGGTCCGCGGTGAGCCGGTCGGCCTGCTGGCGCTCCAGGAGCGAAAGCCCGATACCGGTGCTGGCCAGCGGGGTTTTCAGTTCGTGGCTGATGGTGGCCAGGAAATGCGTTTTGGCGCGGTCCTTCTCCTCGAACGGGGTCACGTTGCGCAACACGGCCACGGTGCCCATGCGCTCGTCCGAGCGTTGGATCGGGACATGTTCGAGCGTGAAGAACTGCTCCCGTCCGTCCTTCACGATCTTCAGGGGCCCTTGGCGTTCGCCGCTGAGCACCACCCGCAACAGGTCGTTCACGCGGGAGGCCTCGCTCACCGTGCGCCCCACAATGTCGCTGGCGGCCACTTCGAGCAGGTCGAGCGCTTGCTGGTTGGCGAAGAGCACGTTGCCCTGTTCGTCCAGGCCGATGCTCGCGTCCTGCAACGATTGGATCACCGCTTCAGCACGCGCTTTCTCGTCCATGATGCGCGCGAGGTTGCTGCTTTCCCAGCGTTGCAGCTCGCTTGCCATGGCGTTGAACCGTTCGGCCATGTGCCCGAACTCATCGTTGCGATCGAGCTCCACACGCTCGTGGTAGTCGCCCCCGGCCACGCGATCGATCCCCTCGGTGAGCCGGCGGATGGGCTCGGCGATGTGCTCGGGTATGCTGAAGAGCATGGAGAGCGCGATCAACGCGCAGAACGTTCCCGTGATGCCGATCCAGACGAGTGCGTTATCGCCCTTGCTTTCCGCGGCCGCCACCCTGCGCACGATGGCCTCTTTGTTCAGGTCCACGATGCGCGCGATCCGTTGGCGCAGCACAGCGGTGGGAACGGGGTCGCCATCGGTTTGCGTCCACGCGTCAACGGCACGTGCGAGCTCGGCGGTGGCCTGGTCCTCGCCCACTTCGGTGATGTTGGCCTGCTGCTTCGCGAGCAGTGCGCGAAGCCGGTCGGCGGCCGCACCATCGGGCCCGTCGATGGCGGCGACCATGCCCTGCATGTACTCGATGCTCGTGTAGTTGGCCTGGAGCAGGCCCCGGCCCTCGCCGCGCAGCGACCAGATGGTGCCGTAGCTCACCGCGGCCAGGACGAAGACCAGCAGTGCCAAGGCACCGAGCGCCAGGGTGAGCCGGACCTTGGTCTTCATGACAGGATCACCAGGTCAACGTCGTTGTCCGAAAGCGCCGACAGCAGTCGGCTGAAGGTATTGGTGCGCAGCATCACCTGCCAGATGCTGATGTGCGGCTTGCCGATGCACAAAGTGGTCACGCGCTTGTCCTTCACCACTTGCAGGATCGCTTCGGTGATGTCGGCGCGCTCCAAGTTGAGGATCTTCGCCGGGAGGAACCCGATGCCCTGTTTCTGTGCGGCGGCCTGGGCTTGGATCACCTCGGCACCCAGCTCCGTGGCCAACTTGAAATTGTTGATCAGGTGGCGCTGTTTGTCCAGCGGTATCCGGTCCACGGTCTCGTTCGGCGTCTGCACGTAGAGCACGCTCCAATCGCTGTGGTAGTAGTTGGCCAGCCGCGCCGTCTTGCGGATGATCTTGCGGGCCACATCGGCGTTGCTGCTTATCAAAGCGAGGAAGTGCTCGTGCCGCAGCTGCTTGGGTTTCTCCACTTCCTGCTCCACTTTCCGCTCCACTTGCCCCGCCACCTCTTTCAGGGCCAGCTCTCGCAATTGCAGGATCTTCTCCGGCTGGAAGAAGTTGCGCATGGCCGTCTCCACCTTCGCCTTGTCGTAGATCTTGCCCTCGCGCAGCCGCGTGATCAACTCATCGGCCGTGAGGTCGATGTTCACCACCTCATCGGCTCTTTGCAGGAATTTGTCCGGCACTCGTTCGGTGATGGTCACACCGGTGATGCGCTCCACCTCGGCGTTGATGCTCTCGATGTGCTGGATGTTGACGGCGGTGATCACGTCGATGCCGTTCTCGAGCAGCTCCAGCACGTCCTGGTAGCGCTTTGCGTGCTTGCTGCCGGGTACGTTGGTGTGCGCCAGTTCGTCCACGATCACTACGGCCGGATGCAGCAACAGGGTGGCGTTCAGGTCGAACTCTTCCAGCCGCTTTCCCTTGTAGTACACTTCACGACGCGGGATCACGGGCAGTCCTTCAAGCAAAGCGTGCGTATCCGCCCGCAGGTGGGTCTCGATGTAGCCCACTTGGATGTTCACGCCTTTCGCTAGAAGGTCATGCGCCTCCTCGAGCATACGGTAGCTCTTGCCCACACCGGCGCTCATGCCTATGTAGACCTTCAGCCGGCCCCGCTGGGAAGTCGGCCGAAGCAGGGGATCGGTGCCGTCCGAGGCGATCAAGGCAATGCGATGGCAAGACTGGTCGTGAAGAAAACGTTGTCAGTGGTCGCTGCGCCGTCCGCATCCATGAAGATCTTGTCTTCGCCCTGGAGCATGCGGCCCTCGATACGCCACAATACATTGGGCGCGATCCAGCGATCGAGGTTCAGTGAGTAGCCCATGGTATTGAACCCGTTGGGCGTTCCCGTGGCGATGATCACGCCATCCTCGTCCTGGTACAGTTCCCAGCGAGCGGCGATGTAGGTACGGTCGTTGATCTTGAACCGCGGGATCACGATCGGGGTGATGAACATGTTCGTACTGTCGCCGCTGGCCGCCTCTTCCGTGCCGATATCACAACCCAGGATCAGCCCGAGGCGATCGGTCACCTGGAACTGCGCGTACAGGTTGTTGAAGATGCGCATCTGGCTCAGACTGTCCGGCTTGTCATTGCCAATGAAGGTGCTCCAGTTGATCACGGTGTTGCTGTTCGGTTTGTACGTGAGTTGCGTGCCGAAGGCGAGCGTGTTGTTACCATCCACCCGCGCGATGCGCTGCCAACCGTTGAGCAAGAGACCGCTCGCATACCATTTCCCGTTCGAGCTGGTGTAGCTCAAGCGCGCGCCGGCTTCGTAATACGGTGTGTTGTCCGCGAGCAGGCTGCGGGTCAGGTTCCAACAGTCCTTGCCGATGGCGCTCTCGAAGCCGATGTGGCTTGGCATGATGCCCGCATCGAGCCATAGCTCTTTCTTCTTGCTCAGTTTCACACCGGCATTCGTTTCGAACACGCTGCGCAGCAGTTCGGGCTCGGCGGCGAGGTTGTACTGCGGGTAGGTGCCCGCCATCAGTGCGATGTTGCCGCGCACGTAGTTCTTCGCGTAGTTGAGCTTCACCATGCCGAGGTTCAGGTTCACCTCGTTGTGCCGGTTGAAGCTGTAGAAGAACCCCGGTCGCAGGTGGCTGTCCGGGTTGGCCAGGTCGTAGCTGTAGTACACCTCAGCATAGGCGCTGATGGTAACGGCGCTGTCGAGCTTCTGCGCGTTGGAGGCAAGGGCGATGCCCACGAGGGGCAGGAAAAGCAGGCGTTTCATTTGGTTGCGGCGTCGAGCGCCAGGTTGAGTTCAAGTACGTTGATGGTGGTCGTACCGAACAGGCCGAGCAAAGGTCCGTCGGTATGCTGTTCGATCAGTTGATGGACAGCCGATTCGCTCATGCCGCGTGCAGCAGCGATGCGTTCGGCCTGCACGCGCGCGGCCTGCACGCTGAGGTGCGGATCCAGACCGCTGCCGCTGGCCGTGACCAGTTCGCTGGGGATCTCGCCCTTCGACACGCCCGGGTTGTGCACCAGGAAGGTGTCGATCCGTGCTTGCACGGTGGCTAGGTAGTCCGGATTGCTGGGGCCTTTGTTGCTGCCGCTGCTGCCCGATGCATTGTAGTCGATCGCGCTGGGTCGGCCCTGGAAATAGCCGTCGCTCGTGAAGAGCTGGCCCACGAGAGCGGCGCCGATGGGTTCGCCATCGCGGCTCAACAGTTCGGCCTGGCCGCCTTGCGGAGCCGCGACCTTCGCGAAGCCCCAGACGATGAGGGTGTAGATGCCGCAGCAGAGGACCAGCATCACAGCGGTCATACGCAAGGCATGGATCAGATTCGTTTTCATGGCAGGTTACAGTGAGGTCATTGGATCGCACCCGGAGCGTCGACCCACTGGGTCGACCTGACTGGTGCAATGGAGAATGTGAGATCCATTTTCAGAAGAACGGCGTGATCAACAGATCGATCAGTTTTATGCCGATGAAGGGCACGATGACGCCGCCGAGGCCGTAGATCAAGAGGTTGCGGCGCAGGATGGCGCTGGCCCCGATGGGTCGGTACTTCACGCCGCGCAGGGCCAGCGGGATGAGCATCGGGATGATGATCGCATTGAAGATCACGGCGCTGAGGATCGCGCTCTCGGCACTGTGCAGCCGCATGATGTTGAGCGCGCTGAGAGCGGGAATGCTCACCATGAAGAGCGCGGGTACGATGGCGAAGTATTTCGCGACATCGTTGGCGATGCTGAAGGTGGTGAGCGTGCCGCGCGTCATCAGCAGTTGCTTGCCGATCTCCACCACTTCGATGAGCTTGGTGGGGTCGTTGTCCAGGTCCACCATGTTGCCGGCCTCCTTGGCGGCTTGCGTCCCGCTGTTCATCGCCACGCCCACGTCGGCTTGCGCCAGAGCTGGTGCATCGTTCGTTCCATCGCCCATCATCGCGACCAGCTTGCCGCCCTGCTGCTCCCTCTTGATGTAGGCCATCTTGTCCTCGGGCGTGGCCTCGGCGATGAAGTCGTCGACGCCGGCCTTCTCCGCGATGTACTTCGCCGTGAGCGGGTTGTCGCCCGTGACCATCACCGTCTTCACGCCCATCTTCCGCAGGCGCTCGAAGCGTTCATGGATACCCGGCTTGATGATGTCCTGGAGCTCGATCGCCCCGATCACCTTCTCATTCTCGGCCACCACGAGCGGGGTCCCGCCATTCTGCGCGATGCGCTTCACCTCGGCGTCCACTTCCTGCGGGAAGCTGTTGCCCGCGCTCTCGGTGAGCTTGCGGATGGCATCCTGTGCGCCCTTGCGTATGCGAAGGCCGGTGCCGAAGTCCACGCCGCTGGTACGCGTTTGCGCGGTGAACTTGATCAGCGCGGCGCCTTCCATCGAGATGGATCGCGTCGCATCGGTGCCTGCCAGCTCTACGATGCTCTTGCCCTCGGGCGTGTCGTCGGCCATGGAGCTGAGCGCGCAAGCCTTGATGAAGTGCGCCTTGTCCACGCCGTTCGCGACATGGAACGCGGTGGCCTTCCGGTTTCCGATGGTGATGGTGCCGGTCTTGTCCAGCAGCAGCACGTCCACGTCACCGGCGGTCTCGACAGCACGACCGCTCTTGGTGATCACGTTCGCTTGCAGGGCGCGGTCCATGCCGGCGATGCCGATGGCGCTGAGCAGGCCGCCGATGGTCGTCGGGATCAGGCACACGAAGAGGCTGATGAAGGAGGCGATGGTGATTGCCGTGTTCGCATAGTCCGCGAAGGGCTTCAGCGTCACGCACACGATCAGGAACACGAGCGTGAAGCCCGCGAGCAGGATGGTGAGGGCGATCTCGTTCGGTGTCTTCTGGCGACTGGCACCTTCCACCAGGGCGATCATGCGGTCCAGGAAGCTGGTGCCCGGCTCGCCCGTGACTTCCACGGTGATCCGGTCGCTCAACACGCGCGTGCCGCCCGTAACACTGCTACGGTCGCCACCGGCCTCGCGGATCACCGGCGCGCTCTCCCCCGTGATGGCGCTCTCGTCGATGGTGGCCAGGCCCTGGACGATCTCACCATCGGTGGGAATGGTATCGCCCGCTTCGCAGAAGAACACATCACCCATGCGCAGTTCGCTGCTGCGGATGGACTTGATGCTGCCGTCCTTGAGCTTGAGCTTGGCCGGTGTGTCCTCGCGCAATTTGCGCAGTGATGCTGCCTGCGCCTTGCCGCGCGCTTCGGCGATGGCTTCGGCGAAGTTGGCGAAGAGCAGGGTGAGGAAGAGGATGAGGAGGACGGTGAGGTTGTACCCGAAGGAACCTTGCGATGCATCGCCGCTGAACGCGGTATACAGCGTCACCAGCAGCATGATGGCGGTGCCGATCTCCACGGTGAACATCACCGGATTGCGGAGCATGATGCGCGGCGAGAGCTTCACGAAGCTCTGCGCGAACGCTTCGCACACCAGCTCGGCGGGAAAGAGGGATGTGGCTTTATTGCTCATTGTATGCGCCGAAGCGCGTATTAGGTGCCGTAGCTCTGCGGAGGCATCGCGAAGGCGTATGGATCACATGCTGAAGTATTCGGCCAGAGGACCGAGGGCCAGCGCGGGGAAGAAGCTGAGCGCGGCCAGGATGAAGATGAGGGCGAACGTGAGGGCGCCGAAGGTGGCGGTATCCGTGCGCAGCGTTCCGCCGCCGGCAGGCACCACTTTCTTCGCGGCCAGCAAGCCGGCGATGGCCAACGGACCGATGATCGGCAGGTAACGCCCAAGGATCAGTACCAGGCCGGTGAGGAAGTTCCAGAAGAAGTTGTTGTCGCCGAGGCCCTCGAATCCGCTGCCGTTGTTCGCTGCCGCGCTGGTGTTCTCGTACAGCATTTCACTGAAACCGTGCGCACCGCGGTTGTTCAGCCAGTTGGCGGGTTGCACGGTCCACGCCGCATCGCCATGATGCGTGTTCGTATAGCTGGCGATCGCTGTGGCCACCAGGATGAGGAAAGGATGCAGCAGCGCGATCAAGGTGGCGATCTTCACTTCGCGCGCTTCGACTTTCCGGCCGAGCAATTCGGGTGTGCGGCCCACCATCAGCCCGGCGATGAAGACACCGATGATGATGAAGATGTAGTAGTTGAGGAAGCCCACGCCCACGCCGCCGTAGAAGGCGTTGATCATCATGTCCAGCATCTGCAGGGCACCGCTCAGCGGGGTCATGCTGTCGTGCATGGCGTTCACGCTGCCGTTGCTGGTGGCGGTGGTGGCGATGCCCCAGAAGGCCGAGGCCTCCGCACCGAAGCGCACCTCCTTGCCTTCCATGCTGCCCATCGGCTGTTCAATGCCCATGGCGGTGATCGACGGGTTGCCCGCGCGTTCGGCCAGGATCGATCCCGTGGCGAAGAGCGCGAAGCCCATCGTCATCACGCCGAACACCGTCCATGATAGCCTGCGGTTGTTCAGGTAGAAGCCGAAGGCGAACACCAGCGCGATGGGAATGAGCAGTATGGCGATCGACTCCACCATGTTGGTGAGGTAGTCGGGGTTCTCCAGCGGGTGCGAGCTGTTCACGCCGAAGAAGCCACCGCCGTTGGTGCCCAGCTGCTTTATGGCCACCATGCCCGCGGCGGGACCTTGCGTGATCTGCTGTTCCGTGCCCTCCAGGGTGGTCACCGTACTACGGCCATCGAAGGTCATGGGCGTGCCACGCACCGCCAAGATGAAGGCCACCACCAGCGACAGCGGCATGAGGATGCGCGTGATGCTGCGGGTGAAGTGCATCCAGAAGTTGCCGAGAGCCTCACCCCCGGCCCCTCTCCCAAGGAGAGGGGAGCAATGCGCCCCGGCACCTGGAGCCATCGCCTTGAACACGGCGGCCAGCGCGGCCATGCCCGTGGCGGCGCTCACGAACTGGAAGAACATCACCACGAAGAGCTGCGTGAAGTAGGTGAGCCCGCTCTCGCCGCTGTAGTGCTGCAGGTTGCAGTTCACCACGAAGCTGATCACCGTGTTAAAGGCCAGGTCGGGTGTCTGCCCGGCGTTCCCGTCGGGGTTCAACGGCAGCTTGTCCTGGAAGATCAATGCGAAGAAACCGTAGACGAACCACACGAGGTTGATGGTGAGCAGCGCCTTCAGGTGCTGCTTCCAGGTCATCTCCTTGGTGGCGTCAACCCCGGCGAGGCGGTAAATAGCGCGCTCCAGCGGAAGGAGGAAGTCACTCCAATGCTTCTCGCATTTGTAGATGCGGGCGATGTATCGTCCCAGAGGGATAGCCAGCACCAGCGTGAGGCCGTACATGGCGATGACGCCGAGCAGTTCTGTGTTCATTGGTCGTGGTCCATTGAGTTGTCACGCTGAGCGCAGTCGAAGCGTCAGTATTTCTCGGGTTTCAGCAGTACGTGCAGCAGGTAGCCGAACACGGCGATGCAGACGATGAGGAGGGCGGTGAACATGGTCTCAGATGTTTTCGAACCATTTGGTCGCTCTGAAGAAGAGCCCGAAGCACAGCAGGCCGACGGCCAGCAGGAAGAGGATGATGGTGATGTCGCCCATGGCCGTGTTTGTTTGCAACACGGGCCTTGCGAAGAGGGTGCCAGCGAACGGACTGTTGTGTGGAAGCCTTACAGGGCTTGGCGCTCAGTGTGGATCAGCGATCGGAGCAATTGAAGAGGACCCTACCGAAATGGAAGGGTGGGATGCAGGAATGGAAGGCTCAGAGGCTGTACGTCTTCACCTTCGCATACAGCGTGGTGAGGCCGATCCCCAGCAGCTCGGCGGCCAGGGTCTTGTTCCCTCCGGTGTGCGCCAGCACCCGGCGGATGTGCTCCTGCTCCACGCGCTCCAGCTCGTAGATCGATCCCAGCTTCTGTTCGGGCTCCCCTTGCAGTTCGAGCGGCAGCGAAGCCAGATCCAGCAGCGGGCCTTCGCACAGGATGCACGCGCGTTCGATCACGTTGCGCAACTCGCGCACATGGCCGGGCCAGGCGTAAGCTTGGAGCCTCGTATTCACATCCTCCGCCATGCCGGCGATCGGCTTCTTGAACTTCGCCGCGAAGCGCTCGATGAACACCTGTGCGAGCAAGGGGATGTCCGCCTTGCGCTCGGCCAGGTCGGGTAGTCGGATGATGAAGGCGGAGAGCCTGTAGTAAAGGTCCTGCCGGAAGCGGCCCTCGGTGCTCTCGCGCTGCAAGTCGCGGTGCGTGGCAGCGATGATGCGCACATCGGCCTTGTGCGGCGTGGTGTCACCCACGCGCAGGAAATCGCCGGTCTCCAGCACGCGCAACAACTTGGCCTGCATGGCTGTACTCAGCTCGCCCGCTTCGTCCAGGAAGAGCGTGCCGCCCTTCGCCGCTTCGATCAAGCCCTTCTTGTCCTTGGTGGCACCGGTGAAGGCCCCGGCCACATGACCGAAGAGTTCGCTATCCAGCAACTCGTTGCTGAAAGCGCTGCAGTTCACCGCGAGCATCGACCTGCTACCGCGCGAACTGGCCGCATGGATGGCCTGCGCGAAGACTTCTTTGCCCGTACCCGTCGCGCCAGTGACCAGCACCGTGGCTTCCGTGGGGGCCACTTTGCGCGCTAAGGCCACCGCTTGCTGTATCGCTGGTGTGCGACCGGTCACCGCTTCGAACGGATCATCGCGCCTGGTTTCCACATGGCGCTGCACGAGGGCTTTCTCCAAGGCTTTGCTCACCGTGGGGACCAGCTTGTCATTGTCGTCGCCCTTCACCAGGTAATGGACGGCACCGTTCTGCACGGCCTGCACGGCATCGTGGATCGTTCCGAAGGCGGTGAACACGATCACCTCCGCGTCGGGCTGCTGGCTCTTGATCGCTTTGGTCAACTCCACGCCGTTCGCATCGGGCAGCTTCACATCGCAAAGCACCACATGGAAACGCTGGGCCTTCAAGCGTTGCATGGCTTGGGCGCCGGTGGCAGCGAGGCTCACCGCATAGCCTTCACCCACAAACAGCCGTTGCAGCATGCGGCCCAACTGCGGTTCATCGTCGATGATGAGGAGTTGATGCACGGCGGACACGTGACAAACTTACGCGTACGCTCCCGTGACGACCGTGCATGTTCGGCGCCACAATGCTGTTCGCGTGGAACAACTGGATCGGGCCATGCATGAACGGGGTATTTCCTGGGCGTAGCTTCGACAGTGAAAAGGCCAATGAACGGCGGTGCGACCAACGCCCGGTCCGTGCAACTTCGCGACATGCCCGCCAAGACAGCTGGTAAACCCTCCACCATCCTTGCCGGTGGTTTGCGCTTCGCCTCCGCCCGGGAACTCCTGGACTTCCTGCCGACCGATGAGCGCGCCTTGCTTGAACGCTTGCGCGAGTTCGTCATCAGCGAAGCACCACAGTTGCACGAGCGCCTCTCGTTCAACATCCTCGCGTACAAGCAGCGCCGTGATGTTTGTTTTCTCTGGCCCGCTTCGGTGCTCTGGGGAGGTAAGAAGACCTACGATGGTGTTCGGTTCGGCTTCTCGCACGCTGATGCGCTCAGCGATCCCTCGGGCTATTTGGAGCGCGGCACGCGCAAACAGGTGTACTGGCGCGATCTGCAGGAGTTCACGCGCACCGATGAGCGGATGCTCGGGCAGTTGCTGGAACAGGCCGTGGTGCGGGACCGTGAGCAGGGGACCGGACTGCGCTGAGCCGTCAGGGTTTGTCGCGCCCAGCAAAACGCTCCCGGCCCTCGAGGAATCCGATCGCACGCGCCACGTTCTTCCTGATCGCTTCCTCGCTCTTCAAATGGCCGATGTAACGCATGATCTCCTTGCGGCGCGAAGGCGATAGCGCGTCGAACACCTTACGGGCCTTGTTGTTTTCCTTCAGTGCCGCTTCCAGGGCCGGTGGCATGGGGATCGATCGATCGCGCGGGTCGAACGCAATGCGGATGCGCACCGTGTCGCCGACGCCCCTCTTGGCTGCCTTCAGCATGGGCCCGTTCAGGTAGAGCCGCCAGGCACCGGCATACTTCACCAGCGTTTGGATGAAGGCATGTCCATCGATCGTGCCGTGAACAGGGATCGGCCCTTTGTCCTTGCCCGCTTGTGCGAAGAGCTGCGCCAACGTCGATTCCGGAAGCAGCACGTACGGATTGATGCCGATGATGGCGATATGCGCCTTGAACGCAGGGGAGAGGGTGGATCGCACCATGGTTCAGTAGCCTCCTGCAGTATCGTCCCCGCGTGGGTCGGCACCACCTTCCAGTCGTCCATCGGCCAGCACGCGGATCGCATCCACCCGGCCGATCGGCTTGCGCACCTTGAAGACATGGCCCATCGATACCAGTTGGAGACTGTCGGCAGCCGCGATCGCGCCGGCCTCGATGAACACGGAATCCGGGAGCCATTGGCTGTGGAAGCGTGGCGCCTCCACGGCTTCCTGCATGCTCATGCCGTGGTCCACCAAGTTCAGCACGACTTGGAAGACCGATGTCGGGATGGTCGCCCCGCCCGGCGTGCCGATCACCATGAAGAGTTCGCCGTCCCTGGTAACGATGGTGGGTGCCATGGACGATAGCATCCGCTTGCCGGGTTCGATCGCGTTGGCGTCGCCGCCTATCAGACCATAAGCGTTGGGTGTACCGGGCGCGATGCTGAAGTCGTCCATCTCGTTGTTCAGCACGAAGCCGGCACCGCCTACAACGACCGCTGAACCGTACCAGCTGTTGAGCGTGGTGGTGCACGACACGGCGTTGCCATGCGCATCGATGATGGAGAAGTGCGTCGTGTGCTCGGGTTCCAACACTGGTTCACCGGATGCGATGCGCACATTGGGCGTTGCGCGCGCTTCATCGAAGTCCTTCATGCGGTGTTCGGTGTAGGACTTGTCGAGCAGTAGGTCCAACGGCACATCAACAAATCCCGGGTCGCCCAGCAGCTTGGCCCTGTCGGCATATGCCCTTCGCTCAGCTTCGATCATGCGGTGAACCGTGCTTGGGTGCTGCCAACCGGTGGCGGTCACATCCACGGGCTCCATCGCATTGAGCAGTTGCACCAGCAGCACACCACCACTGGAAGGAGGGGCCATGCTGATGATCCCCAAGTTGCGGTACGTTCCTTCGACAACGGGGCGCCACACCGGCTGATATGCGGCAAGGTCCGTCACGGCAATGATGCCTTTCCCGCGCCGCATTTCGTCCAGTATCAATTGCGCTGTGGTCCCACCGTAGAATCCGTTCCGACCTTCATCCCTGATCCGTTCCAGGGTGCGTGCCAACTCGGGTTGATGGAAGATCTCGCCGGCCGACCATGCAGTGCGGCTAGTGAAGGCGTTCGGCCGCGTGCAGTAACGGTCCATGGAGGCCAGCACGTCGTTCAATTCCCGGGCTTCCAAAGGCGTCAGTGCGCATCCGTGCGCGGCCAGGTCGATGGCTGGTTGGATGAGCCGTTCCATGGGAAGGCTCCCCAAACTGTCGTGCAAGGCGAACAGACCTGCAACGCTCCCGGGGACACCTGCGGAACGGTGGCCGAACCGGCTGGCCATCGGCATGGGTTTTCCGGCGGTGTCCAGGAACATGTCCCGCGTCGCTGCGGCCGGTGCGGTCTCGCGGAAGTCGAGCGAAAGTGCGCGCCCATCGTTCAGCCTGATCACCGCAAAACCACCTCCACCGATGTTGCCTGCCCAAGGTGCAACCACTGCCAGCGCCCAGTGCACCGCAACGGCCGCGTCTATCGCATTGCCGCCTGCACGAAGCACTTCCACACCAACAGCGGTCGCCAGTGGGTGGGCGCTTACCACCATGGCGCTATCAGCCACCACGCCGAGCTCCTCAGCCCCGTCGGAGATCGCATGCGGTGCCGGTCCGCACGCAACGAACGCAGCGGAAAGAAGAACCGTTGTGAGGCAGGCTGACAACTTCATTGCATGAAGGTAGCTGCCGATCAAGAATGAGGTCCCGGGAGGAGGACTGGATCTCAGGGCTGCGCGGATGCTTCGGCCGGTGCACCGGGCTCTGGCAAAGCGATGTCCGAGTTCCAGATCTCGCGGTGCACCTTCCATGCACCACCATCGTTGCGGTAGATGGCGATGAACTTGCCCGCATCGAGCTGGGTGCCTTCGTCGTCTATCACGCGGTAGTTGCCCACTTCAGTGACTTCCGTGGCCGTGCCGCTCACTTCCTCGCCTTTGATGTCGAGCGTCGTGGTCTGGCTGTCGCCGTTCCACCAATAGAACTTCGTTATGGCGTCGATGCCGCACACGCGTGCCATGTTCGGCGCGAAGACGCAGGCATCGTTGGTGTAGCGCGCGGCGAAATAGGCCGTGGTACTGTCGCGGAACCGGCCGTCGTACGTTTTGTTCATGCTGTCCAATACGGCTTTTACGCTGGCAGCGGAGAACTCCGGAGCGGCTTTCTCGATCGGTGTTGGTTGTTGGCAAGCCATAGCGAGAAGGCCGAAGCCAAGAACGGGAAGCAGGATGCGTTGCATGGATCGGGGGGATGAACGGCGAAAGGAAACCAGGAAGCGCCGGACTTGGTGCAGGCGTGCCAACTTTGCACCCCTCAACACCAAGGACATGAGCAAGAAGATCGGCGTTCTCGGAACCGGTATGGTAGGCCAAGTGCTTGCCAGCGGTTTCCTCAAGCACGGTTACCAAGTGAAGATCGCCACGCGCCAACCGGACAAGGTGGCCGACTGGCTGGACCGCAATCCCGGTGGCGGTGTGGGCAGCCACAAGGAAGTAGGGGCATGGGCCGACATCATTGTGCTGGCCAGCAAGGGCACGGCTGCCGAAGCGGCCATCCGTCTTTGCGATGCAGCCGACCTCGCGGGCAAAACGGTCATCGATACCACCAACCCGATCGCCGATGCGCCGCCCGAGAACGGCGTGCTGAAGTACTTCACGACGCTGGAGGAGAGCCTGATGGAGCAGCTCCAGAAAGCCAACCCCAAGGCCCACTTCGTGAAGGCCTTCAACAG